>NZ_CP025407.1:6682199-7018998 GCF_002847285.1 Streptomyces sp. CMB-StM0423
CGAGCCGCGGGCGGTGGCGGGCGTGGTGGTGCCGCGGGCGGGAGCGGGCCGGATCGGCTGAGCCGGTCGCGTCCCCGGCGGAACGATCCGTGGGGAGGGCACGTAACTGTACGGCTCCGCCGCTGAGGTGTAACACAAGCTCAACCTGATCAGGCGGCTCAGCAGGCACAATGCGACCTGCCGTGTCCACGGCAACCGTCCCCGTCGCCGCTCAGGAGCACCCCCGTGTCCGACCAGATTGCCGACAAGTCCCCTTCGCCAGCGCCGAGTTCCGGGGGCCTGGAGAGTTTCTTCCGCATACGTGAGCGCGGGTCCACCGTCGGACGGGAGATACGCGGTGGACTCGCCACCTTCTTCACCATGGCGTACATCCTCGTGCTCAACCCGATCATCCTCAGCGGTGCCGAGGACAAATACGGCAACCAGCTCGACTTCGGTCAGCTCGTCACCGTCACCGCCCTCGTCGCCGCCGTGATGACCGTGCTCATGGGGGTGACCGCCAACCTCCCGCTCGCGCTCGCCGCCGGCCTCGGCATCAACGCCGTCGTCGCGTACCAGATCGCCCCGCTCATGACCTGGCCCGACGCGATGGGGCTCATCGTGCTGGAGGGCATCATCGTCTGCCTCCTCGCGGCCACCGGCGTGCGCGAGGCCGTCATGAACGCCATCCCGCAGCCGCTGAAGGTCGCGATCAGCGTGGGCATCGGCATGTTCATCGCCCTCATCGGCTTCATCGACGCCGGCTTCGCCACCCGTATCCCGGACATCGCCGACACCACCGTCCCGCTGCAGCTCGGCAGCACCGGGTCGCTCAGCGGCTGGCCGGTCGTCGTCTTCTGCGCCGGTGTGCTGCTCACCGTCTCGCTGCTCGCGCGGGGCGTGAAGGGCGCGATCCTCATCAGCATCCTTGCGATGACGGTCGTCGCCATCGTCATCAACTCCCTCGCCGACATCGCCGACGAGGCATGGGGTCTGACCGTCCCGGACTGGCCCGGCGACGTGGTCGAGGCCCCGGACTTCGGGCTGCTCGGCGAGTTCAGCTTCTTCGGGGCGTTCGACGAGGTCAGCGCCGTGACCGTGGTGCTGCTCGTCTTCACCCTCTTCCTCACCGACTTCTTCGACACCATGGGCACGGCGGTCGGCGTCACCAGCGAGGCCGGCCTCCTCGACGAGCAGGGCCGCGTGCCGCGCCTGGGCCGCCTCCTCTTCGTCGACGGCCTCGCCACCGTCTTCGGCGGCGCCGCCTCCGGCTCCTCCAGCACCAGCTACATCGAGTCCGCCGCAGGCGTCGGTGAAGGCGCCCGCACCGGCCTGGCCAACCTCGTCACCGGCGGACTCTTCGCGCTGGCCCTCCTCTTCACCCCGCTGGCCCTGGTCGTCCCCTCCCAGGCCGCGGCGCCCGCGCTGATCGCGGTCGGCTTCCTGCTGATGACGCAGGTACGCCACGTCGACTGGACCCGCTACGAGATCGCCGTCCCCGCGTTCCTCACGATCGCCGTGATGCCGTTCACGTACTCGATCACCAACGGGCTGGGCGCCGGCTTCATCGCGTACGTGCTCCTCCAGACGGTCATGGGCCGCGCACGGAAGGTGCACCCGCTGATGTGGGCGGTGTCGGTGCTGTTCGTGATCTACTTCGCGATCGAGCCGATCGAGGACCTGCTCGGGGTCTGAGGGGCGATGTCAGACCCCTCCCGTAGCGTCCGTGGGCATGGAGAGCGTCGAACTGAGCGAGTTCGTCCCGGACTTCGAGGCGGCCGTCGGCCGGGTCGCGGAGACGGGCGAGCGGGTGCGGATCACGGACGGCGGCGAGCCGGCGCGGGTGCTGCTCGCGGCGGGCGAACTGGCCGAGCTGGAGCACTTCGCGCAGCGCGCCGGCGACTACGGCACGCTGCCCCGGATCCGGCCCCGCCCCACGGACGAGCGGTGGCGCCCGTTCGGCCCCGAGGAGCAGGGCCCGTACACGCGGTTCGTCCACAGCGACGGGGTGCGGATGACGTTCCGGCGGGGCCACGAGGTGGTGGCGGAGCTGAAGTCGGCGGCCGAGTGCGCGTGGGTGGACGAGCGGGCGCGCCTCGGCCGCCAGGGCTACATGTCGCCGAAGCAGGCGGCGGCGTTCGAGGAGTTCCTCGCCCGCCGGCCGCCCGTCGGCGACGGCATCGCGTGGATCGCCGAATCGTGGCTGGGGGACGAGCCCTTCTCCGTGCTCGACTTCGTCAAGGGCCGTGAGCCCGAGGAGGTCGCGCTCGCCTACGGGGCCGACCCCGGGGACCTCGCGGCCGGCCTGATGCTGCACGAGGTGCGCGAGCGGGACCTGCGCGACGGCGCCGGGGAGTTCATGCGCGTGCTCGCCTTCGGCGGGGTGGGCGAGTGGACGTGGCTGGGCTACCTCTCCGACGACTGCGGCGGCCGCCTCACGCCGCCGCCCGCGGAGCAGGTCAAGCTGGTCTCGTGCGCGTGCCAGGCCAAGTACGACTTCCGTTACTGCAGGGACGGGGAGTACCAGGGCCCGTACCCGACCGAGGACGACCTCGGGCCGCCCTCGTCCGCGTACCAGATCAACTGGTACACCCCGGGCGAGATGCCCTTCGTCCCCGACGCACCGCTCGGCTTCCTCAACGTGCACATACGCCGCGCGGAGGAACTGACCCACTGGACCGACCCCGTGGAACTGTTCTTCGCCGGCCTGGAACGCGCCCTCGGCCTGGCCCTCCCGCGCCAGAACCTCACCACCGGCCACGTACGCTGCGCCCGCCTCACCGCCTGATGAGGCAGCAGCCGAGATTGAGGAACGCTTCGTGGATACAGGCCCGCCGTTCCCAGCGGGTCCGCAGGCGTCGGAAGGCGTGGAGCCGGGCGAAGGCGCGTTCTGCGTCGATCCATCCGCCGTCGTTCCATGGTCGCACGCCCCATCAGCCCGGCGGCGTAGCCGAGTTCCCTCCGTAGAGCGATCCACCGCCCACCGGTGGCTGCGATCGTCTTGATCGAACGGGTCCGCCAGCGGCCTGCCGAATCAGGGGATCACACATGTCGTCTGCTGCACACCGTGATAATTCCGTTGCCGCTCGGCCCGGTCGGTTCCGCGTCGCCTGGCAGGCGGCCCACGAACCCCTCCCCGGCGTGTCCCCACGCCTGCGACTTACCGCATATGCCGTTCCTCTGGTCGTTCTGCCCTCAAGCCTGTGGCGGCTTCCGGTGGCGTTCGACCAGGGGAGCGGCTGGGGGGAGCGGCTGTACATCCTCTCCCTCTCTGTCGTCTCCGAGCTTCTCGCCTTCACCGCGATAGGGCTGATCGCCCGCTGGGGCGAGGTGTTCCCGCGCTGGATCCCCGGTCTGAGTGGCAGCCGGGTCCCGACGAAAGCAGCGGTCATCCCAGCCGCCCTCGGAGCCACGATCCTTACCCTCGCGTTCACCGTCCTGGCGATCGTCAACGAGATCCAGGGCACGACGATCCGCGGCGACGACCGGCCCAGCAACTTCCCCGCCGAGGCCGGTGGGTGGGAAGCCGCCTGGTTCTACGTCTGCTACACACCTCTGATCCTGTGGGGACCGCTCCTGGCCGTGCTGACCCTCGCCTACTACAAGCGCCGCCGCGGTACCCGGCGCGGCACAGCGCAGCAAGATCCCGAACCGGCATCACGAGTTCAATTCCGGTAACGCGAAGAAGCGGTCGGTGCTGCGTACTCTGCCGGGGCGGAAGGTCGGGCGTCGTGGAGGTTCGGCAGGCGGCTTCTGCGTGCCATGATCGGTGCGTGAGCGAGTACTCGTGGCCTTCCGACAACGGCCGGTTCCACGCAGTGGGTTCCGCCGCGGCGTGGCTTGAGACGGTTCGCTCTCTGCCCGTCGGTGCCTCGATCGCCGGGGAGGTCACCGGTCGACAGCCCTTCGGTGCCTTCCTTTCCCCTGACGGCCACCCTGAAGCCGTTGGCCTGGCCAGAGTCGACAGGATGCCCAGGTGTATGGAACTGCCGGCCGTGGGACAGGTCGTCACCGGTGAGGTCGTCTGGCATGCCGAGCACAATCACCAGGTGGGCGTCACGCTCCGCGAGTGGGCTGAGCACGAGGACCTGCTCCCTCGGTTCGCGGAGCGTGTCGGGCAGGTCGTCACCGGGCGGGTCACGAAGATCGCGCCGATCGGCTTCTTCGTGCGCATCGCCGACTGCGTCGAAGGGCTCGTTCCGGCCACCGAGCCGGCCGCGGACATGGCGACGGGCGTCCGCGAGGGACAGGACATGTCGGTGCGGATAGTCGCCGTCGACCTGGATCGGAGCCGTGTCGTCCTGGCTGCTGAAGGCGTCGCCTAGGAGTGCTCAGGTGCGGCTTGCCGGTGTACCCGCCGCGCGGGCCGCGGGATCCCATGTGGCGTCGGCCGTGGTCCGCGTGGCTTGCATCTGACGTCGGCGTGAGGTTCTAGCGTGGGGGTCTCGGCACGTGCCGAGCGATCAGCCCACGATCGTACGAGCGGCCGGGTCGGGCCGTGGGGAAGGCAGAACGTCATGCGTGCAGTCCGGTATCACGAGTACGGCGGTGTGGAGACCCTCGTGGTCGAGCAGGTGCCGGAGCCGCATCCCGGGCCCGGGGAGATCCGGATCCGGGTGGCGGCGGCCGCCGTCAATCCCGTGGACTGGAAGGTGCGTTCCGGGGCGGCGCGGGACGTGGTCCCCGTGGAGCTGCCCGCGATTCCCGGGCGGGACGCCGCCGGGGTGGTGGACGAAGTCGGTGCGGGGGTGCAGGGGGTGGACGTCGGGGAGCGGGTCTTCGGGCTGGGCGGTACCACGGGGGCGACCGCCGAGCTGGCCGTGCTCTCGGCCTGGGCGCCCGCGCCCCGTACGTGGACCGACGAGGAGGCCGCCGGTGCCGGGCTGGTCGCCGTGACGGCGCTGGGCGGGCTGAAGGCGCTCGGTCCGCTGCGGGGGCGTACGTTGCTCGTCGAGGGGGCCGCCGGAGGCGTGGGCAGTGCCGCGGTCGAGTTCGCGGCGGCCGAGGGCGCCACCGTCATCGGGACGGCCGGCGAGCGCAACCACGACTTCCTCACCTCCCTCGGAGCCGTTCCCACCACCTACGGCCCCGGTCTCGCCGAGCGCCTCGGCACCCTCGCTCCCGACGGCGTCGACCTCGCGCTCGACACCGCGGCCTCCGGGTCCCTGGCCGGTCTCGTCGCCCTCGTGGGCGACCCCGCCCGCGTGGCCACGATCGCCGACTACGCCGGCGCGCAGCGCCTGGGCGCGCACTGGGCCCAGGCGGAGAACGACCCCGCGCTTCTCGCCGAAGCCGCAGAACTCGGCCGGCAGGGCCGCTACACGCCGCGCATCGAGCGGACCTACCCGCTCGAAGAGATCGCCGACGCCCACGCCTACGCCGAGCGCGGGCACACGCGGGGGAAGGTCGTCGTCCGCGTCTGAGGCCCCGGAGCACTCAGCCGGGGGTGACGAAGCCCGACTCGTACGCGGCGATCACCGCCTGCGTGCGGTCCCGGGCGCCCAACTTGGCGAGCAGCGCGGCGACATGCGACTTCACCGTCGCCGCGCCGATGTCCAGCCGGGCGGCGATCTCCGCGTTCGTCAGACCCTGCGCCATCAGCCGCAGCACGTCGGCCTCGCGGTCGGTGAGCCGGGCGCGGAGCGCGGTGGTGCGGCGGGTTCTGGCGTGTGCGGCGGCCAGGGCGCGGACGGCGGCGGGGTAGAGGAGGGAGTCGGTGCGGGCCACGAGGCGTACGGCCTGGACCAGGTCGGCTGCCCCCGCGCGCTTGAGCAGGAAGCCGGCGGCGCCGGCGCGGAGCGCGTCGTAGACGTACGAGTCGTTCTCGAAGGTCGTGACGACGATAATGCGGGGCGGTGCGGGCATCGTGCGCAGGAGTTGTTCGGTGGCGCGGATGCCGTCGATCTCCGGCATGCGTACGTCCATCAGCACGACGTCGGGCTCCAGGCCGCGTACGACCGACACCGCCTCGGCGCCGGTGGCGGCTTCGCCGACGACGGCCAGGTCGTCTTCGGCGGAGAGGATGGCCCGCAGTGCGGTACGCACCATGCGCTCGTCGTCCGCGAGGACGATGCGGAGCGGCCGCGCGCCCGGCTGCGCGGCGGTGTGCGCCTCACGGGCCCCGGATCGCGGCGGTCGCGGCGGCTCTTCCGGGTCTTCGCGCGGCTCGTCGTTCACAGCGGGAGCCTCGCCGTCAGCCGCCAGCCCTGGTCGTACGGGCCCGCCTCCGCGGCGCCGCCGAGCAGCCGCGCGCGTTCGGCGACCCCGCGCAGCCCCCGCCCGCCGCGGTCGGCGGTAGCCGTCCCGCGCGCGGTCTCCGGTACGTCGTTCTCCAGCACGATCCCCAACTCTCCCTCCGCCACCGCGATCCGCAGTCGTACCGGCACCGGGCCCGCGTGCCGCAGGGCGTTCCCCAGCCCCTCCTGGACGATCCGGTACGCCCCCCGCGACGCCGGCCCCGGCAGCGCCGCCGTATCCGCGGCCACGTCCGCCTCCACCGTCGCCCCCGCCGCCCGGGTGCGCTCCAGCAGCGCGTCGAGATCGCGGGCCAGGTCGGGCGCCGGTACGTGGCCGGGGCCGGAGCCGGGGCCTGGACCGGCGGCGTCTTCCTGCCGGAGCAGCCCCAGCACCGTGTCCAGTTCCGCGACCGCCGAGCGGGTCGTGCCCTCGATCGCCGCCAGCGCCTCCCGTACGAAGTCCGGGTCCCGGTCGAAGACCCGCCGTGCCGCGCTCGCCTGCAGGGTGACCGCGCTCAGCGCGTGCCCGACCGAGTCGTGCAACTCCCGCGCGAGGCGGTTGCGGCGGGCCAGGTCTGCGGCGCGCTCCTCGGCTGCGGCGAGCCGGTCGGCCGGGGTGGGGCCGAGGAGCGCGGGGGCGGCGCGGGCCAGCAGCACTCCGGCGGCGGCCGCGGCGGCGGTGAGCCCGGCCAGCAGTGCCAGGCCGAGCGGCGGGGCGGTCCACGCGGGCACCGCGAGCAGCCCCCAGTCCCGCTCGCGCAACGCGCGCCAGAACGGCGTTGCGAGCAGCACCACCGCCATCGGCGGCACCGCCAGCGTCGCCCCGCTGACCAGTGCCCCCAGCCCCACGTGCAGCGTGAACCACCCGGCAGTCCGCCGCCGCGCCGCCCACGACCGGTCCAGGCCGGCGGGCGGCAGCCCGCCCGGCACCCGGCACAGCGCCTGCGCGGCGGAGGTCTCCAGCGTCCGCACCATCGGGAACGCCAGCGGCGTCACCGCCACCAGGGGCAGGGCCAGCAGGTACGCCACGACTTGCCAGCCCAGGCTGCGGAAGGTGTCGACATCATGACCAGCGACCTGGAGCGCCACGCTGACCAGCAGGAAGTACGGCATGAGCAGCGCCCCGCCGAGCAGCAGATGCGCCCAGCGCAGTCGTACGACCCCCGCCGGCACGGATCAGCCCCGCCGGGGCAGCGGCGAGCCCGCGGGTGCCGGGCCCCGCGCGGGACCGGCGGGGGCTGCGGGGGCTGCGGGCACGGCGGTCGGCTCCGGCCCGGCGCCTCCGGCGGACGCCGCGCGAGCGGCGGACGGCGGGCCACCCGCGGCTGCCGCCGCCGCGCCCGCTCCGGTGCTCCGGGACGGAGCCATGGATCCCGCCCGCCCCGGCCCGTCCGCGGCTGCCACGTCCCTGCCCGCCGCCGCGCGCTCCGCGAGCAGCGTGGCGCCCACGGCGAGGACCAGCAGGCCGGTGATCATGCCGCCAGCGTAGGCGAGGTTCATCGGCTGGGTCGGCTGCCTGTCGCCCCGTACCGGGTTCTCCGTGACCAGCGACGCGAGCAGCATCCAGCCGCTCCACGCCGCCAGCGCCGCCCCGCCGGTCCAGCCCAGGGCCACGGCCGTCGCCAGGCGGGTGTGCGGGCGCGGGCGGTGGGCGAGGAGTACGGCGCCCGCCGCGGCGGCCAGCGCGAAGGCGACCTGGATCGCCTCGTTCACCTGGAGGTTCGCGGAGCGCTGCCCGACGAGGTGGCCGGACAGGCCCGCCGTCGACCCCAGCGCCCAGCTCAGGTGCAGCCCCGCGACCGGCAGTGCGACGACCACGGCGAGCACCGCGAGCACCCGCTGCGCCGGCCCGGTGGGCGACGGGGGCAGGCCGGCGAGCCGGCCGCGGACCAGGTGGCCCCAGCGGTCGCGTACGTACAGCGCGAACAGCCAGCCGAGCGCCAGCGCCTGCACGCCGAAGCCGGTGTACACGACGGTGAACACCCACTCGTCCAGGAACGGCTCCCCGTCGTCCGCCCCGGCGCCGCCGCCGAAGAGGCCGATCACCGCCTGCAGCGGGAAGCCCACCACGATCGGCGTGAGCAGCCCGGTGGCGACCCACAGCGGCAGCACGACGAGCCACGCCGGGATCCGGCGGCCCCACGGCCGCGTCAGCGCGAAGGCCAGCACGATGACGGCCGCGTCCATGAGGACCGTGAGGGAGTTGACGGCGGCCATGGTGCCGCGCTTCTCCAGCAGTTCGCTGCCGGCCGGGATGCCGACCGTGCTGCCGGCGATCCAGGCGGTCTTCAGCGACAGGTACGGCAGGCAGGCGACGGCGGCGACGAGGCGCAGCGCGCGTGCGGTGCGAGTGGGGTGCGGGTCGGTGACGTCCATGCGTTCACATTCCCGCCCGGCCCCCGTCCCGTACGTCGCCCGCGCCGACGATCCGCCTCCGCCGCGTGGCGGAGACGCCCCGCCGCCCGGTCGTACGCTCGGGAGCGGGCCGGCTCAGAGGTGCCGCGTCGCCAGCGTCAGCCGGTCGCGGGCGTCGAGCAGCGCGTCGCGGATCCCCTGCTCGTGCGCCGGGGTCAGCCGTGCCACGGGCACCGAGCAACTGATCGCGTCCCGCGCCGGCGTCCGGTACGGGACCGCGACCCCCAGGCAGCGCAGCCCCAGCGTCGACTCCTCCCGGTCCAGGGCGTATCCGCGCTCGCGCACCCCGTGCAGCTCCTCGATCAGTGCCTCCCGGTCCGTGACCGTGTGCTCGGTCAGCGGCGCCAGCGACCCGGGCAGCAGCTTGCGGATCTCCTCGTCGGGGTACGTCGCGAGCAGCGCCTTGCCCAGCGCCGTCGCGTGCGCCGGGAGCCGGCGGCCGACGCGGGTGAACGGCCGCAGGTAGTGCTGGGACTGGCGGGTGGCGAGGTAGACGATGTTCACGCCGTCCAGCCGCGCCAGGTGGATCGTCTCCGTCGTGTCGTCGGCGAGCCGGTCGAGGGTGGGCCGGGCGGCGGCGACGACCTCGTCGCCGTCGATGTACGACGTGCCGACGAGCAGCGCGCGCACCCCGATCCCGTACCGTGTGCCGGTCGCGTCGGTCTCCACCCAGCCCAGCTCCGTGAGCGTGCGAAGGAGCATGTAGAGGCTGGACTTGGGGTAGCCGACCGCGTGCTGGACGTCACCGAGGCTGTGCATTCCGGGCCTGGCCGCGAAATACTCGAG
Organism: Streptomyces sp. CMB-StM0423; assembly: GCF_002847285.1. Taxonomy (NCBI): domain Bacteria; kingdom Bacillati; phylum Actinomycetota; class Actinomycetes; order Kitasatosporales; family Streptomycetaceae; genus Streptomyces; species Streptomyces sp. CMB-StM0423. Next base: position 6,691,616 of record NZ_CP025407.1, read on the forward strand.
CAGTTCCACGGTGCGGACGGCAGACTTGACCTGTCCACCCCCACCGGCGTCGGCGACCCCCATGGCGCTTGACCCCTCTGCTGCCGCAGCGATAAAAGTCCTAGAAATTCATGTATAGAGACGGCGTTCAGAATACCGAACCAACGGTATCGTCGGTCACCGTCCGCCATGTGTGCAAGAGGAACGGAGACATCTCAGTTGTCCGCACCAGTCTGGAGCGTCGATCCACGCACCGGTAACCGCCGGGAGCAGGTCGCCACCGAGGCGACCGCCGAGGAGGTCGACGAGACCGTACGCGCCGCGCACGCCGCCGCCCCGGCGCTCGCCGAACGCGCGCAGCGCGCCCGGTTGTTGCGGGCCGCTGCCGACCTCTTCGACCAGCACGTCGACAAGGTCGTCGAGTGCGCCGACGCCGAGACCGCCCTCGGGCCCGGCCGGCTCAGCGGCGAACTCACCCGCACGACCTACCAGTTGCGCGCCTTCGCCGACATCGCCGAGGCCGGCGACTTCCTCGACGTGCGCATCGACCACGCCGACGCCGCCCTCGCCCCGCCGCGGCCCGACCTGCGCCGCTGGAAGGTGCCGCTCGGCGTCGTCGCCGTCTACTCCGCCTCCAACTTCCCGCTCGCCTTCTCCGTCCCCGGCGGCGACACCGCCAGCGCGCTCGCCGCCGGCTGCCCCGTCGTGGTCAAGGCCCACCCCGACCACCCGGGCACCTCCGAGCTGTCCGCCGCACTGCTGCACCGCGCGGCCGAGGAGGCGGGGCTGCCGCAGGAGGTCGTGTCCGTCGTGCACGGCTTCGACGCGGGCGTGGAGCTGGTACGCCATCCCGTCGTCGCCGCCGCCGGGTTCACCGGCTCGGTGCGCGGCGGGCGGGCCCTGTTCGACGCCGCGGCGGCCCGGCCCCGGCCGATCCCCTTCCACGGCGAGCTGGGCAGCCTCAACCCCGTCGTCGTCAGCGCGGCGGCGGCCGCCGAGCGCGCCGAGGAGATCGGCGCGGGTCTCGCGGGGTCGATGACGCTGGGCGTCGGGCAGTTCTGCACGAAGCCGGGCCTGGTGCTGGTGCCGGCCGGCGAGGCCGGCGACCGGCTCGTCACGTCGCTCACGGCGGCGGTCAGCGACACCGAGCCGGGCGTGATGCTCGACCCGCGGATGCGGGAGGCGTTCGTCGCGGGCGTACGGGAACGGGCGGAGCTGCCCGGCGTGGAGAGCCCGGTGACACCGGGCGCGAACGGCGAGCACACCGTCAGCGGCGGCTTCCTCACCGTCGGCGCCGAACGCCTCGCGGGCGGCGGGGAGTACGAGCTGCTGACGGAGGAGTGCTTCGGGCCCGTCACCGTCATCGTGCGCTACGAGGACGTGCCGCAGGTCTCCGCGGTGCTGGCCCGGGTGCCGGGCAACCTCACCGCGACCGCGCACCTGGGCGCCGCGGAGGCCGGCGACGCGGGCGCCGGGGACGGCGGCGGCGCGGCGCGGCTGCTCGCCGAACTGACGCCGCTTGCCGGGCGGATCCTCGTCGACGGCTGGCCCACCGGCGTCGCCGTCGCCCCCGCGCAGCACCACGGCGGCCCGTACCCGGCGACGACCTCCACCTCGACGTCCGTCGGCGGCACGGCGATCGAGCGCTGGCTGCGCCCGGTGACGTACCAGAACGCGCCCCAGGCGCTGCTGCCCCCCGAGCTGCGCGAGGACAACCCCGCGGGCGTGCCCCGCACGGTGGACGGCGTCGGGGAGAACTGACGAGCGGGGCGGGCGGCGGCGGTTCGAACGCCGCCCGCCGCCGTCCCCCGTACGGGTGGCGCGACGCGCCGCACCCCCGTCCCGTCCCGCAGGATGGCTCCCCGGGAGCGCCCGAAGGCGCTCCCGGGGAGGAGCACCATGGTCCGGTCCAGGCGCCTGGCCGCGGCGTGCGCGCTCGCCGCGGCGCTGTCGTTCGCCGCCGTCCCCGACGCCCGCACCGCGAGCACGCCGCGCGTCGACCTCGCCGTCCTCGTCGTGGACGACGGCGGGGAGCCGGTCGCGGCGATCGCCGAGCACCTGGCCGCGATCGGCACGCCGGTCACGGCGGTGCGGCTGGGGGAGCGCGGCCGGCCGCGGATCGACGAGGAGTTCCTGGCCGGTACGGGGGAGGGGCGGCCGCGGGCGCGGTACCAGGCGGTGGTGGTACCGGGCGGCGGTGGCGCGGGGGAGCCGGGCAGCGGTGCTGCCGGTGCCGTTCCCGCCGTCACCGCGGGCGGCGCTGCGCCCGTACGTACCGAACCCCCCGCCCCCGACGGCCCTCGCGCACCTGCCCCCGCCCTCGGCCGCGCCGAGACCGCCGCCCTCGCCGCGTACGAACGGCGCTTCGGCATCCGCCAGGTCGACGCCCACGCCGCCCCAGGACCGCACTCCGTCCTCGGCGCCCCCGCGTGGTCCGGCCGCCTCGACGGCCGCACGGCCCGCGTCACCCCGGTCGGGCGGGCCGGGCCCTTCGGCTACCTCGCGGGTCCCGTGCCGTTCGCGGACCTCGATCCGCGGGCGGCCGAGACGTACGGCCATCTCGTGCGGCCGGGCCCGGACTTCACGCCGTACGTCGACGCCGCCGTGCCCGGGAAGCCGCGGGCACGCGGCGCGCTCGTCGGCGAGTACGCCGACGACGGGCGGCGCCGGCTCCTCGTCACCTTCGGCGATCCCGGCGACCGGCTCGTCTACCGGCTGCTCGCCCGCGGCATCGTCGACTGGGCCACCGGCGGCGTGCATCTGGGCGCCGCCCGCTACGGGTTCGCCGTCCAGGTCGACGGCGTCCTCGGCCGCGACGCCCGCTGGGACACCGACGGCGACTGCACCTCCGGCACCCCCGGCTGCGCCGGGCTGCCACCGGTCCGGATGAACCGCGGCGACGCCGCGTACGCCCGCGACTGGTCGGCCGACCGGAACTTCACCCTCGACCTCGTCTACAGCGGCGGCGCCGCCGAGCGCTACCGCCGGGCGCACGGCGGCGCGGACGCGCTGGCCGACCGGCTGATCACCGACCGCGAGGCGTACCGGTGGATCAACGGCACGTACGATCGCGCGCCGTTCGGCTGCGTCCGCGGGAGCGGTGGCGATGCGGCGGGCTGCGCGCGGGACGGTGTGGGCGAGGTGCGGTGGACGCCGGAGCGGCGCATCGCGCGGCAGATCGAGGAGAACGTCGGGTGGGGGCGGGCCAGGAACCTGCTCGTGCGCAGGGACGAGTTGGTCACCGCAGGCCACACCGGGCTCGCGTCCCCGCCGGGGCAGCCGCTCGACAACCCGAACCTCGCGCCCGCCCTGGGCACGACGGGCGTCCGCTGGCTGGCGGCCGACCGGGCCCGGGACCCGCTGTCGCGGCGGGTGGGGACGGCGTCGACGGTGCCGCGGTACGGGCTGGGGCTGTTCGCCGGGGCGGGGAGGGAACGGGAGCAGGTCGACGAGTACGCGTACCGGTACGGAGAGGGGAGCCGGGGCGAGGGCGGGGCTGCGGCGGGCGGTGGTGCCGGGGACGGCCTCCCGCTTCGCCCCGCCGCCGCGCTCGACCCGGAGTCCGGCTACCGCTCGTACCTCGTGCCCCTCGCCGCCCGCGCCGCCCTGGGCCACGTCCTCGCCGCCGTCCCCGCCCCGCACTACCTCCACCAGTCGAACCTCGCCGAGGACCGCATCGCCTACCCCCTCCTCGACCGCGTACTCGCCGACTACCGCCGCCTGTTCACCCCCGCCACCCCGCTCGGCAACCCCCGCCCCCGTGCCATCGCCCGCGACCTCCAGCGCCGTGCCGTCTGGGCGGAGGCGGTACGGAACGGGGAGGTCACCGCGTACCGCGTCGGCGGCACCGTGACGGTGCGGGCGCCGGCCGGCGTCGAGGTACCCGTCACCGCGCCGCCCGGCACCCGGCAGCGGTTCAGCCGCGGCGACGCGGAGGTGGGCCGTCCGTACGCCGGGCGGGCCGCCGGCTGGACGCGCGCCGATCCGGTCCGCGAACTGGTCGTCCTCCGACTGCCGTGACCGCCCCGCGGCCGGCCGGACCTCAACTCAGCGCGAGGGCCAGCGCCTCGGCGAACCGGTCCGTCGTCCGCCGGTCCCGCACCGCGAGCCGCAGCCAGCCGGGGCCGAGGCCGGGGAAGGTGTCGCCGCGGCGTACGGCGAAGCCGAGGTCGCGGAGCCGTTCGCGTACGACGGGACCGGCTGCGGCGCCGTCCGCACCCGCCACCTGGACCAGTACGAACGGCGCCGCCGCCGTCCCTGCGGTCGTGACCTCCGCGAACTCCGCGAGTCTGCCCAGCAGATACGCCCGGTCCGCGCCGACCGCCCGCGCCGCCGCCGCCGCCTCCGCGAGCGCCCGCGGCGCGCACACCGCCTCCGCCGCGGCCAGCGCGGGTGTCGACACCGGCCACAGCGGCTGGGCCCGCGCCAGCGCCGCGACGGTTCCGGGGTCGCCCAGGACGTAGCCGATGCGCAGGCCGGCGAGCCCCCAGGTCTTGGTCAGGCTGCGCAGGACGACCAGGCCCGGGAGGTCGGTGCGCCCGGCCAGCGACTCGCGCTCGCCGGGCACCGCGTCCATGAACGCCTCGTCGACGACGAGGACGCGCCCCGGCCGGGCCAGCGCGGCGAGGGCGGCGGCGGGGTGGAGGACGGACGTCGGGTTGGTGGGGTTGCCGACGACGACGAGGTCGGCATCTTCCGGCACCGCCCGCGGCGGCAGCCGGAAGCCGTCCCCCGCGCGCAGCAGCACCCGGTCCACGGCATACCCCGCGTCCCGCAGCGCCGCCTCCGGCTCCGTGAACTGCGGGTGCACGACCACCACCCGGCGCACCGCGGGCCGCAGCGCCCTGGCCAGCAGCACGAACGCCTCCGCCGCACCCGCGGTGAGCAGCACCCGGTCGTCCTGCACCCCGTGGCGGGCGGCGACGGCGGCGCGGGCGGCGCGGCCGTCGGGGTATGCGGCGAGCCGGTCGAGGGAGGTGGCGAGGCGGGCCTTCAGCCAGGCGGGGGGCGTGCCGGCACGGACGTTGACGGCGAGGTCGGTGAGGCCGGGGGCGGCGTCGCGGAGTTCGGCGTCGCCGTGGTGGCGGAGGTCGTGCGGGGTGGGCGGCGGGGAGGGTTCAGTGCGCATGGGCGTGGTCGCCGTGGTGGTGACCGGGGCCGTGGGTGTGGGTGTGGCCGTGCCCCGGGCCGTGGTCGTGGGCCGTGCCGTCTTCGTCGGGGTGGAAGTGGGGTTGCTGCGGGGCGCCGACCTTGTCCTCGTAGCCGGGGAGTGCGATGCGGTAGACGCAGGAGTCGCAGTTCATGCGCAGGTCCCCGGCGACGGCCTCCTCGTACCGCTCCGTCACCAGCTCCACCAGCTCCTCCGCCGGGCCGATGACGCCCGCCGTGCGCACGACGACCCCGGGGTGCGCCGCCGCCCACTGCCGCGCCTGGTGGGCGACGCGCTCGGGGAGCACGCCGGTGAAGAGGAAGTACGGCAGCACGACGACGTGTTCCGCGCCCAGCCGGCGGCAGCGCTCCAGCCCGGCGGCCACGTCCGGCGCGGCGAGCGACACGAACGCCGTCTCCACGCCCGCGTACCCGCGGCCCTCCCAGAGCAGCCGGGCGGCCTTGTGGACCTCGGCGTTGGCGTCGGGGTCGGTGGAGCCGCGGCCCACGAGGAGGACGGTGGTGCGGGCCCGTTCGGTGCTCTGGGCTTCGCCTACGCGGCGCGCCAGGACGGCGAGGAGCTTCGGGTGCGGGCCGAGGGGGCGGCCGTAGGCGTACGAGAGGCCGGGGTGGCGCTCCTCCTCGCGGGCGAGGGCGGCGGGGATGTCGCCCTTGGCGTGCCCGGCGGAGACCAGCATGAGGGGTACGGCGGCGAAGTGCCGTACGCCGCGCGCCACGAGCTGCGCGACGGCCTCGCCCAGCGGGGGCGGTGACAGCTCGATGAACCCCCCGGCGACGGGCACCCCGGGGCTGCGCTCGGCGAGCACGCGCACGAACGCGCGGAACGCCTCGGCGCCGGCGGCGTCTCGGGTGCCGTGACCGGCGATGAGCAGGGCGGGCTTGGTCACTTGCGTCTCCTCGGTGGTACGGGACCCGGCGCGCCGGGCGGGTTGGTGCTGGGCGAGGGGCGGCTACGGGCCGGGGCTGCGCGGGGGCGCGGCGCGGGTGACCGGGGCTGCGTTGTCAGAGGGGCGGCCTACCCTGGGGCGGGAGTGCGGGGGCGTGGCCCGCGGGCCGGCGGCCGGGCTCGGCGTCTCGGGGGCCGTCCCGGTGCCGTACGCGGACGCCGGGGCACCCGCCTCCGCCGCCGGGGGCGGCGCGTAGAGGAGGGCGTTCAGGGCGGCCGCGGCCACCGCGGAACCGCCCTTCTCCGAGACGTTGCTGATCGCCGGCAGCCCCGTGGCCCGTAGCGCCGCCTTGCTCTCCGCCGCCCCCACGAACCCCACCGGCAGCCCGACCACCAGCGCCGGTGCCGCGCCCAGCGCGAGCAGCTCCTCCAGCGCCGTCGGCGCACAGCCGACCACCCACACGGCGCCGTCGCCCACCTCCTCGTACGCCAGCCGCACCGCCGCCGCGGAGCGGGTAAGACCGGGCGCGGCCACCGCGTCGCGCAGCCGGCAGACCGCCCTGCGGGCGGTGATGCCCGCCGCGACCATCCCGACGTCGGCGACGACCGGCGCGCCCGCGTGCAGCGCGGTGTGCGCGGTGCGCAGCGACGGCTCGTCGCACACCAGGTCGCCGGCGTAGGCGGGATCGGCGGAGGCGTGGATGACCCGCTCGACCACCGCGCGGGTCAGCGGCGGCAGTTGCGCGGTGTCGACGCGGGCGCGCAGCCGGCGGTACGACTCCTCCTCGATGGGGTGGACGGTCCTCGTCACGGGTGCTCCTCGGGGGCCTCGTCGATGGCGTCGGCCGGGCAGACCTCCACGCACTCCAGACAGCCGGTGCACAGGTCGGCGCGGACGAACAGGGAGCCGCCGCGGGGGCGGATGGCGTGTGCGGGGCAGGTGAGGAGGCAGGCGCCGCAGCCGGTGCAGCGGTCGTTGACGGTGAGGGTGAGGGCCGGGGGTCCCGCCGGCCGGGGGGCGGGGCCGTCGGCCGCGGTGGCTCGGGCGCTGGTGTGTTCCGCCGGGGGCGCGGCCGTGCGCGTACGGGCGTTCACGTCTGCCACCGGTAGCCGCGCGGCGTCACCATCCGGCCCGCGATCTCGCGGGTCGCCGAGTTGCCGACCGTCACCACGGTCATCATGTCCACCGTCTCCGGGTCGAGTTCCGCGAGCGTCGTCAGCAGCACGTGCTCGTCCGGGCGGGACGCGTTCCGGACGACACCCACCGGCGTCCCCGGCACACGGTGCTTCGCCAGCAGCGCAAGCGCCTCCGGGAGCTGGCGGCGGCGGGCGCGGCTGCGCGGGTTGTAGAACGTGACCACGAGGTCCGCCTCCGCCGCCGCCCGCACCCGGCGCTCGATGACCTCCCACGGCGTGTGCAGGTCGGACAGGCTGACGGACACGTGGTCGTGCCCCAGCGGGGCACCGAGCAGTGCCGCCGCGGCCAGCGCCGCCGTCACGCCGGGCACGCCGGCGACGTCGATGTCCGCGCCCGCCTCCGCCAGCGCGGGGGAGGCCATCGCGTACACCCCTGCGTCGCCGCTCCCGACCAGTGCCACCGCATGCCCGGCGCGGGCCTCGGCGACGGCGGTACGGGCCCGCTCCTCCTCGGCGCCAAGACCCGATTCGAGGACCCGGGTACCGGGGCGGAGCAGGTCGCGGATCTGCGCGACGTACTGGTCGAGGCCGACGACCACCGACGCCCGGCGCAACTCGGTGCGGGCGCGCGGCGTCAGCAGGTCGCGGGCGCCCGGCCCGAGGCCGACGACCGCGAGCCGCCCGCGGGGGCGGCGCCGGGCGACGGCGCAGGTGGCCATGGCGGGGCGGTCCGCGGGGGTGGACTTCCGTTTGCGCACGAGGAGTTCGGCGCCCGGGCCCGCGGCCGTGAGCGCCGCGGCCTCCGCGACGCTGGGCGTGCCGACGGCGGCGAGGGGCGCGGCGGACGGCGTGGGCACGTCGACGGCGGCCAACTCGGCGGCGGGGAAGGTGCGCAGCGGCACCCCGAGGCGGTCGGCGGCGGCGAGCAGGCCCGGTTCTCCGGCCTTGGCGTCGACGGTGGCGAGCGCGGCCACGGAGCGCGGGCTCAACCCGGCGCCGTCGAGGGCGTCGTGGATGAGGCCCAGCACCTCGTCTCCGGCGACGCCGCGGCTGGCCCCCACGCCGACGGCGAGTGACGGCGGGCGGAGCACGGCCTCGCGGGCGGCGAGCGGCAGGCGGCGGTCGGTGACGTAGAGGCGGACGTCCGTCGCCACGCCGCGTACCCCGACATGCGGCGGCAGCGTGGGCAGCGGCCACGTCGCGTCGGCCCGCAGCGCGACGGGATCGCCGTCCAGCACCGCGCGCGTCACGGCGGCGACCGCGCCTTCGACGGGCCAGCCGACGGAGTCGAGCCCGGGGATGCCGACGGCGTCGGTGGCGGTGGTCACGACCGGCGTGCACCCGTCGCCGAGCAGGCCGGCGACCTCGGCGGCCAGGTCGTTGGCGCCGCCGCCGTGGCCGCCGAGGAGGGCGACGGCGAAGCGACCCGCCTCGTCGACGCAGACCACGCCGGGGTCGGCGGCCTTGTCGCGGAGCAGGGGGGCGACCAGGCGGACGGTGGCGCCGGCGGCGAGGAAGCAGACGAGCTGGTCGCAGTCGGCGAAGGCGCGCGCGACGGCGGTACGTACCGGGCCCTCGTCGTAGCGGCGGGTCCGGTCGGGCCAGGCGTCGGCCAGCCGCTGCGCGGCGGCGGAGCCGGCGGCGGTGGCGGCGACGAGGCCGATCACGGGGCGGTCCGGCGGGGCGGTGCGGTCACGGGTGGTTGCTCCTGGGGAGGTGTCGTGTGTGGGTGGGCCGACGGCTGTCCGGGTGCGGGCTGGTGTCGTGGCTCCGTCCCTGTGGTCTGTACGTCCTGCGCGTCGTCCACGTCCTTCGCGTCCCGGCGGCCCCACAGGACGAACACGGGGTTCGTCGCCGCGAGTCGCGTGACCTCGCCGGGGAGCGGCGCGAGCCGGGAGGACTGCAGCAGGACGCCGTCCACCGCGAACCCGGCCGCCGCCAGCGCGGCGCGTACCCCCGGCACCCGGTCGACGGCGGCCAGCGTCACGACCACCGCCCGCCGCGCCCGCCCCGCACACTCCGCGACGACCTCCGCCACGTCGCCGCCCCCGCCGCCGACGAACACCGCGTCGGGGTCGGGGAGTCCGGCCAGCGCGGCGGGGGCCGTACCGTGCACCGCCTGCACGTCGACGCCGTGCGCCGCCGCGTTGGCCCGGATCCGTACGGCGCCCTCGGCGTCCCGCTCCACGGCGACGACGGCGGCCCCGAACCGCGCGCACTCCACCGCGACGGACCCGGACCCGGCGCCCACGTCCCACACCAGGTCGCCGGGGCGGGGTGCGAGGCGGGCGAGGGCGAGGGCGCGGACCTCGTACTTGGTGACCATGCCGGCGCGGTGCTCGAAGTCCGCCTCCGGCAGCGCCCAGCCGTCACCGGGGCGGCGGGCGAGGGGATACGGTCCGGGGCCCGCGAGGGCGCGCTGCGCGGGGGCGAGGGTGCGGCCGGGGCGCGGGTCGAGGCAGAGCACGACGTTGACGGACTCCGGCGGCCAGGGGCGGGTGGCGGCATCGGCGGGGGAGAGGTGCACGACGTCCTCGCGGGCCGAGCCGAGTCCGGTGCCGACGACGAGGGTGCGGGGCACGCCGGAGCCGGCGAGCGCGGCGCCGAGTTCGGCGGGGCCGGCCCCGGGTCCGGTGAGGACGGCGGTCTTGGGATGGGCGCGGCAGACGTTGACGGCGGTACGGAGGTCGCGCCCGTGGGCGCTGACGACGACGGCGTCGTCCCAGGGAAGCCCGACGCGGGCGAAGGCGACCGCGAGGGAGGGCACGGCGGGCCGGATGTCGAGGAGCCGGGGCCCGAAGCGCTCGGCGAGCACCCGAACGACCCCGAAGAACCCGGGGTCGCCAGAGGCGAGAACGACGACGCGGGCGGGTGGTTGGGAGGTTTTCCCCGTCCCCGCCCCTTTCCGAAACTCAGGGGCCGCGCCCCCGAGCCTCCCGCCGGGGGCTCCGCCCCCGGACCCCGTGCGGGGCTCCGCCCCCTGCCCTACGGGGGGCTGCGCCCCCTGACCCCCGTGGGGCTCCGCCCCGGGTCCAACCGGCGATTCCGCCCCGAGCCGCCCACGCATCGCCGCCCCCGACTCAGCCCGAGACTCCGCCCCCAACCCGCCTCCGTGCTGCGCCCCGGGCGCCGCCGGGGGCTGCGCCCCCCGGCCTCCATGGGGCTCCGCGAGCGGCCCAACCCGGGACTCCGCGCCCAGCCGCCCGCGCGCCTCTGCCGCCTCTGCCTGGAGTTCCGCCCCGGAAGCCCCGCGGGACTCTGCTCCGGCCGCACCCTGCGGCTTCGCCGCGCCGGTCTCGTCCGCAGGCGCCCAGGCATCTCGCCCCACGTACGCCGCGATCCGGTCCAGTGCCGGGCCCAGCGGGCCCAGCGTCACGCGTTCCGCACCCCGCGGCAGTTCCGCCTCCGCAAGGTGCCGGGCCGCGCCCACCACCAGCGCCGCGTCCTCGATCCGCGCCGGAGGCGAACCCGTGCCGCAGCCTATGACCGTGATCACCGCAGCAGCTCCCCGTCGCTCCGTGCCACCAGCACCCGCCCCGTGAAGTCCACCATCGCCGCCTCCGCCGCGACCCTCCGCTCCGTGAAGCGCTCCAGCACCTCCGCCACCCGGCCGCACAACTCCCGTCCCGCCGCCGGCAGCAGACCCGCCGCCTCCCACAACTCGTACGCGTGCCGCCCCGTGTTCGCGGCCCCCACCTCCGCCGCCAGGTCCTCCGGCCCGCCCGCCGCGCGCGTGATCCCCGCCAGCACCCCCGGGTCCACCTTCGAGCGCGTGTAGTGCGTCATCAGCACCCCCGCCGCCAGCTTCGTCAGCTTTCCGACCATGCCGACGAACACCACCCGCGCCACCCCCTGCGCCACCGCCCGCCGCAGCGCCGCCCCCGTGAAGTCCCCCACCTCCACGAAGCACACCGCCGGCAACCCCGGCAGCAGCTCCATCGCCCCCCGCTCCGTCCGGCCGCCCGTGCACAGCACCACTGCCGTCTCGCCCTGCGCCGCCGCCACCGACACCGCCTGCTCGACGCTCGCCCGCCAGGACGCCGTCGAGAACGGCCGCACGATGCCCGTCGTACCGAGGATGGAGATGCCGCCCAGGATCCCCAGCCGCGCGTTCGTGGTCTTCCGCGCCCGCCGCTCGCCGTCCGGCACGCTGATCGTCACGTCCAGACCCCGCCGCCCCAGGTCCACGACCTCCGCCACCGCCTGCGTGATCATCCGCCGCGGCACGGGGTTGATCGCCGGGCCGCCCAGCTCCAGGCCGAGGCCCGGCTTCGTCACCACCCCCACCCCCACGCCGCCGTGCAGTTCGAGACCGGGCCGCGGCCGCCAACTGACCGTCGCCGTCAGGTGCGAGCCGTGCGTGACGTCCGGGTCGTCGCCCGCGTCCTTCACCACCACGGCCTCGGTACGCCCCGGCCGCAGCTCCACCGCCCGCTCCACCGCGAACGTCACCCGCCGCCCCGACGGCAGCGCCACCTCCACCCACCGCCGCGCCTCGCCGGTCGCCAGCAGCAGCGCCGCGGCGCGCGCGGCGGCCGACGCGCAGGTGCCGGTGGTCCATCCCGTGCGCAACGCCTTCTGCCGCACCTTCGCGGTACGGGGCAGGTCGGGTTCACGGAGGTCGGGACCCGGCTGGCCGGGTACCCGCGGCCCCGGTTCCGGCATGTTCCGTTCCTGCGCGTCCCGTTCCTGCATGTTGCGTTCCTGCGCGTCCCCGGTCATCCGCTCCCCTCCTCTCCGCCGACTCGCACCCAGCCCCGCCCTACGCCCCGCCCCCGCGCAGCGCCCTCCGCGCCTCCGGGTCCGCCCGGCGGAAGCCGTGGAAGTGGCCCGGGTGGTACAGATGCGACCGCGTGCCCGCCGCCCCCAGCGCCGGGCCGACCAGGAACAGCGTGTGCTTCCACAGCCGGTGCTCCTTCACCGCCGCCTCCAGCGTGGCGACCGTGCAGCCCACCACCAGCTCGTCCGGCCACGTCACCCGGTACGCCACCACCACCGGCGTCTCCGCCGCGTACCCGCCCGCGAGCAGCTCTTCCGCCAGCCGCCCCGAGCGGGCCGCCGACAGGAACACCGCCATCGTCGTGCCGTGCCGCGCGAACTCCCGTACCTCCTCGCCGCCCGGCATCGGCGTCTTCCCGCCGCCCAGCCGCGTGAGGATCACCGACTGCGCCACCTCCGGGACCGTCAGCTCTCGCCCCGCCGCGGCCGCCGCCGCCGAGAACGACGACACCCCCGGCACGATCTCCACCTCAAGCCCCAGCGCCGCGCACCGCTCCACCTGCTCCTGCGTGCCGCCCCACAGCGCCGGGTCGCCGGAGTGCACCCGCGCCACCCGCAGCCCTCCGCGGGCCGCCGTCGCGTAGACCGCGACGACCTCCTCCAGCGGCACCGCCGCCGAGTCGACGATCTCCGCGTCCGCGCGGGCGTGTCGGAGTACGTCCTCGTGGACGAGGCTCGCCGCCCAGATCACGACGTCCGCCTCCGCGATGGCGCGCGCGGCCCGGAACGTCAGCAGATCCGCCGCCCCGGGCCCCGCGCCGACGAACGTCACCTTGCCGGTGGCGGGCGGCCGTTTCGCCGGGTCCGGTTCCGGTTCTGGGTCCGGCTGCGCGGCCGGGCTCCCCTTCGCGGCCGGGCTCCCCTTCACGTACGGGCGCTGGCCCGGCATCCCCTTCCCGCTCACAGCTTCTCGCCCCGCCCTGTCCGCCGCGCCGGCGCGATCAGCGTCGACAGGTACGGCAGCGGCTCCGCCCCCAGCTCCGCCGCCGGCTGCACCGACTCCTCCGTCAGACCCAGCGACGATCCCCACACCGCCCCCTCCATCCGGCCCGTCTCCGCGAGCACCCCCGCCACCTCGCCCGCCAGCCGGCCGAACTTGTACGCCACCACCGTTCCCGGCCCCCGCAGCGCCTCCTTCAGCACCGCCGTGCCCGCCGTCACCGGCACCAGCGTCAGCGGCTCCGTGCCCTGCGCGAGCACCGCGCCGCCGCGGGCCGCCAGGTCCTGCATCGCGGTGATGCCGGGCACGCTCTCGATCCGTACGTCCGGGAGCAGGGCGGTGACGGTCGCGGCGAGGTACGTGAACGTCGAGTACACGTTGGGGTCGCCGAGCGTGGCGAACGCCACCGAGCGGTGCGCGCGCAGCAGTTCCGCGACCCGGGCGCCCGCCGTGTCCCACGCCGCCTCGCGGCGCGCGGCGTCGCTGCGCTCGTTGAGCGCGAAGACGACGCGCACGACCTTCGCCTCGTCGACGTAGTGCAGGACCGTCGCCTCCGCGCGGCCCGTGCCGCCGCCCTCCATCACGGGGACGACGACCACCGCCGCCGTCCGCAGCGCGCCCGCGCCCTTGACCGTGACCAGCTCGGGGTCGCCGGGGCCCACCCCGACGCCGACGAGTCGCATGCTCATGCCGTTTCACACCCTTCGACGAGCCGGCGCGCCATGGCGGGGGCGGCGGCCCAGTGCACGTGCAGGTAGGAGGCGTGGACGCCGCCCCGTACGAATCCTTCGACGCGCCGGACCGGCCGCGTCATCCCCCATGCGGGCGTCTCGCCCGCGGGCGGGTCGAGGGCGGTGCGGTGGAACTCGTGGCCGCGTACCCGCGTGCCGGCGGCGGCGAGCGCGCTGTCGGCGACGGCCACGGCGTCGCGGTAGCCGAGGGTGAGCAGGTCGGTCATACGGGCCCGGGCGTCCAGCACCCCGCACATGGGCGCGCCGTCGAGGTCGCGGGCGAGGTAGACCAGGCCCGCGCACTCGGCCGCCACCGGCGCGCCCGTGGCGGCGAGCCGGGCGACGTCGCGGCGCAGCGGCTCGTTGGCGGCCAGCTCGGCGCCGTACACCTCGGGGAAGCCGCCGCCGATGACGAGGGCACGGGTGCGGGGCGGCAGGGCTTCGTCGTGCAGGGGGTCGAAGGGGACGACGTCGGCGCCGGCGGCGGCGAGGAGTTCGGCGTGCTCGGCGTACGAGAAGGTGAACGCGGGCCCGGAGGCCATGGCGACGACGGGCCGTCCGGCGGGGCGGGGGGTGTTCCCCGATCCCGCCCCTTCCCGAAACCGGGGGGCGGCCCCCGGGCCCCCGGTGGCGCCCGCGCCGGGTCCTCCCGACAGCTCCCCGCCGGACTCCCTTCGGGGGCTCCGCCCCCCGGCCCCCGTCGCGGTCCCTGTGTCGCGGTCGTCCCCCGCGTCGGGTCCCGCCGCCACCGCCTCCGCCGCCGACCACGGCTCCGCCGGCAGCGGCGGGGCCGTGCGGGCCAGCCGTAGCAGCTCCGGTACGTCGCACGACTCCCGTACCCGCGCCGCCAGGGCCCGTACCGCCGTCACCGCCGCCGGGCGGCGTTCCGCCGCGGGGACCAGGCCCAGGTGGCGGGACGGTGCCGCCAGTTCCGGGTGCCGGCGCAGGGCGCCCAGGACCGGGACGCCCGCCGCGTCCAGGGACTCGCGGAGCAGCGACTCGTGGCGGTCGGAGGCGACCTTGTTGAGGACGACGCCCCCGATCCGTACCTCCGGATCCCAGGACGCGAAGCCGTGCACCAGCGCCGCCACCGACCGCGACTGCCCCGAGGCGTCGACCACCAGCACCACCGGCGCCCGCAGCAGCTTCGCCAGCTCCGCCGTCGAGCCCGACTCGCCGGCGCCGGAGGCGCCGTCGTACAGGCCCATCACGCCCTCTACGACCGCCACGTCCGCGCCCGCCGCGCCGTGCGCGAACAGCGGGGCGATCAGGCCGGGGCCGCACATGTGCGCGTCCAGGTTGCGGCCCGGGCGCCCGCCGTCGGGGGAGTCGGCGACGGCGAGCGCGTGGTAGCCGGGGTCGATGTAGTCGGGGCCCGCCTTGTGCGGCGAGACGGTCAGGCCGGTGGCGGCGAACGCCGCCATCAGGCCGGTCGCGACCGTCGTCTTGCCGCTGCCGGAGGCCGGTGCGGCGACGACGAGCCGGGGGATGTCGCTCACGGAACTCTCACCATTCGATGCCCCGCTGGCCCTTCTGGCCCGCGTCCATGGGGTGTTTGACCTTGCCCATCTCCGTGACGAGATCGGCGAATTCCACCAGCGGCGCAGGCGCGTTGCGGCCGGTGACGACGACGTGCTGGCTGCCCGGCCGGTCCCGCAGGACCGCGATCACCTCGGCGGGGTCCACCCACCCCCAGTGCATCGGGTACGCGAACTCGTCGAGCACGTACAGCCGGTACGTCTCCGCCGCCAGGTCCCGCTTGACCTGCTCCCAGCCCTCCCGGGCCCGCGCCTCGTTGTCCGGCTCGGCGTCTCCGGCTCCGTCATCGCGCGCCGGCCGCTGGATCCACGACCAGCCCTCGCCCATCTTGTGCCACGCCACCGTGCCGCCCTCGCCACTCGCGCCGAGGACCCGCAGCGCCCGCTCCTCGCCGACCCGCCACTTGGCGGACTTCACGAACTGGAACACCCCGATCGGCCACCCCTGGTTCCAGGCCCGCAGCGCCAGTCCGAAGGCGGCCGTGGACTTCCCCTTGCCCGGGCCCGTGTGCACCACGACCAGCGGTCGGTTACGGCGCTGCCGCGTCGTCAGGCCGTCGTCCGGCACGGCGGCCGGCTGTCCCTTCGGCATCAGGCGGCCCTCCTCGAACTCGTCGGTCCACGCCCGGCGGCGGGCCCTCCGGGTACGGGACGTGCGCGCCGGTCCTCCCGGGCCTCCCGGACGAGCCCGCTCACCGCCTCCGCCCGCAGCTCGCCCAGCGCCACCGCCGTGCCCCGCAGCTCGCGGGCCAGCCCGCCCGCGAGCCCCAGCCGCACAGGACCCGACTCGCAGTCGACCACTACCGAAGCCACCCCCTCGGCCGCCAGCAGGCGCGCCGCGCGCGCCGCCCGGCCGACCGGCTCCTGACCGCCCGTCGCCCGGCCGTCCGTGACGACGACCAGCAGCGGGCGGCGCGCCGGGTCCCGCAGCCGCTCGACACGCAGCGTCTCGCGGGCCCGCAGCAGCCCGGCGGCCAGCGGGGTGCGGCCGCCGGTGGGCAGCCGCTCCAGGCGGACCGCCGCGGCGTCCACCGAGGAGGTCGGCGGCAGCGCCAACTCCGCGTCCCCGCCGCGGAAGGTGACCAGGCCGACCTTGTCGCGGCGCTGGTACGCGTCCAGCAGCAGCGACAGCACCGCGCCCTTCACGGCGCCCATGCGCTGCCGCGCGCCCATGGATCCGGAGGCGTCGACGGCGAAGAGCACGAGGTTCGACTCCCGGCCCTCGCGGACGGCCTCGCGCAGGTCGTCGCGGCGCACGACGAGACCGGGGCCGCGGCGGCCGCGGGCGTGCTGGTGCGGGGCGGCGGCCTGGACGGTGGCGGCGAGGTGCAGGGTGCCGAGGGCGCCGCGCGGGCGGCGGGCGCCGGTGGTGCGGCCGTGGGCGGTACGGGCGCGGGAGCGGCGGCCTGCGGCGCCCTCCCCGATGCCGGGGACGTCGAGGCGGCGGGTGCGGAACGGCTCGGCGGGGGCGGCGGGTTGCTCCTCGGGCGGGGGCGGCGCAGTCCCGGGCGGGTGGGGCTCGGCGCCGGGTTCCGCCGCCGGGGCACGGGTGGCGGCGGGGGCGGAGCCGGGGGGTTCGGCGGCGTCGTCCGTACCGGAGGGGTCCTGCGGTGCGGGGTCCCGGGGGGCGTCGGCGGCCGGTTGCTCCTGGCGAGCGGCTTCCGGTCCGTCCGGTCCGTCCGCGTCCCCGGGCGGCGCCCCGCCGCCGTCGCCGTCCGGCGGGCCTTCGCCGGTGCCGCGGTGCTCCCGTAGCGTGTCGTCCAGCTTCTCCTCGTCGAGGCCCGGCGCGTCGAACGGGTTGCGCCGCCGCCGGTGCGGCAGCGCCAGCAGCGCCGCCTGCCGTACGTCCTCCGCCGCCACCTCCGTACGCCCCGACCACGCCGCCAGCGCCGTCGCCGTACGGGCCATGACGATGTCCGCGCGCATCCCGTCCACCTCGAACGCCGCGCACGTCGCCGTGATCTGCCGCAGCGCCGCGTCGCCCAGCACCACCGCCGGCAGCAGCGCCCGCGCCGCCGCGATCCGCGCCCGCAGCGCGTCCTCCTCCGCCGCCCAGCGCGCCGCGAAGCCGGCCGCGTCCGCGTCGTACGCCAGCCGCCGCCGCACCACGTCCGCCCGCTCCGCGGGCTCGCGGGACGCGGCGACCTCCACCGTCAGCCCGAACCGGTCCAGCAACTGCGGGCGCAGCTCGCCCTCCTCCGGGTTCATGGTGCCCACCAGCAGGAAGCGCGCCGCGTGCCGCACGGAGACGCCCTCGCGCTCCACGTAGTTGGCGCCCATGGCCGCCGCGTCCAGCAGCAGGTCGACGAGGTGGTCGTGGAGCAGGTTGACCTCGTCCACGTACAGCACGCCGCGATGCGCCTCCGCCAGCAGCCCTGGCTCGAACGTCTTGCGGCCCTCGGCCAGCGCCCGTTCGATGTCCAGCGCCCCCGCGAGCCGGTCCTCGGAGGCGCCCACGGGCAGCTCCACCATCCGCGCCGCCCGTACCCCGTGTGCGCGTGCGGGCTCGTGCGGCCCGTCCGGGCAGCCGGCGTCCGGCGCGGCCGGGTCGCAGGAGAAGCGGCAGCCGGGCACGACGGCGACCTCGGGGAGCAGCGCGGCGAGGGCTCGTACGGCGGTCGATTTGGCCGTCCCCTTCTCGCCGCGCACGAGCACCCCGCCGACCGCCGGCGACACCGCGTTGAGCAGCAGCGCGAGCCGGAGTTCTGCCATGCCGACGACGGCGGTGAACGGATAGTGCGGCGCACCGGTGTTCATGCGCGGGCCCCTCCAACGGGTGATATTGCGGTCAACTGCTGTGATACGCGGAAGAATCGTGCCAGCGTGTACGCGCCGGACGTGGAGCGGACATGCACGGTCCGCGTCCTGTGGGTCATTCCTCCCCCTCCAGATCGCCCTCGAGTTCGAGGTAGATCTCCCGGAGCCGGGCCAGGGTCCGCTGGTCCGGCTCCGTCCACATGCCCCGCTCGGCCGCCTCCAGCAGCCGTTCGCCGATCCCGCGCAGGGCCCACGGGTTGGCGCGCCGCATGAACTCCTGGTTCTCGGCGTCGAAGACGTACTCGGCGGCGAGCTTCTCGTACATCCAGTCGTCCACCACGCCCGCGGTCGCGTCGTAGCCGAAGAGGTAGTCGACGGTGGCGGCCATCTCGAACGCGCCCTTGTAGCCGTGCCGCCGCATCGCCGCCGTCCAGCGCGGGTTCACCACCCGGGCGCGGAAGACGCGGTGCGTCTCCTCGCCGAGCGTGCGCGTCTTCACCTGCGCGGGCACGGCGCTGTCGCCGATGTACGCCTCCGGCGAACCGCCCGTCAGATGGCGGACCATCGCCACCATGCCGCCGTGGTACTGGAAGTAGTCGTCGGCGTCGGCGATGTCGTGCTCGCGGGTGTCGACGTTCTTCGCCGCCACCTGGATCCGCCGGAACGCCGCCTCCATGTCGCCGCGCGCCGCCCGCCCGTCGAGCCCGCGGCCGTAGGCGTAGCCGCCCCAGACCGCGTAGACCTCCGCGAGGTCGGCGTCCGAGCGCCAGTTGCGGGCGTCGATCAGCGGCAGCAGGCCCGCGCCGTAAGCGCCGGGCTTGGAGCCGAAGATGCGGGCGGTGGCGCGGCGGCGGTCGCCGTGGACGGCGGTGTCCTCGTCCGCGTGTGCCCGTACGAAGTTCGCCTCCGGCGGCTCGTCCAGCTCCGCGACCGCGCGCACCGCGTCGTCCATCAGGCCGACGACGTGCGGGAAGGCGTCGCGGAAGAAGCCGGAGATGCGTACGGTCACGTCGATGCGCGGCCGGCCCAGCTCCGCGGCCGGCACCACCTCGAAGCCCGTCACCCGCCGCGACGCGTCGTCCCACACCGGGCGGCAGCCCAGCAGCGCCAGGATCTCCGCGATGTCGTCGCCCTGGGTGCGCATGCAGGAGGTGCCCCAGACCGTAAGCCCCACGGACTTCGGGTACGCGCCGTGGTCGGCGAGGTGGCGGGCGAGGAGGGAGTCGGCGAGAGCGCTGCCGACGTCCCAGGAGAGCCGGGAGGGGATGGCCTTGGGGTCGACGGAGTAGAAGTTGCGACCGGTCGGCAGCACGTTCACGAGCCCGCGGGTGGGGGATCCTGACGGCCCGGCGGGAACGTAGCCGCCGTCGAGCGCGTGCAGCACGTTGCCGATCTCGTCGCCCGTACGGCGCAGCCGCGGAATGAGTTCCGCGGCTGCGAACTCCAGCACCCGCACGGCGTCGGGGCACCCCGCCCGCAGCACCTGGGCCACGGCCGGACCCGCGGCCTCGACGGACCAGTCGCTTGCCTCCATGAACTCCGCGAGGCGACGGGCCAGGGACTCCAGCAGATCGATGGCGTCGGAAGCCGTACGGAGTGCCGGGGCCCGTCGGTCCGCCGCAGCGGCGGGGGCATCCGTGGGTTCCGCCGGACCGCACCCGGCGGGCTGGCCGGCACCATGTGCGGCGCCCCACTCCACCAGCAGCGCCGGCGAGGCGATCCGTGCCCCCGGTTCCGCCAGCAGGTCCGCCTCGACCAGCCCCACCCGGGCCGCGAGCGCCGCCCGCAGCCCCGGCAGCGCCCCACCGGCGCCGCCCCACATCTGCGCGGAACGCAGCACCGCCAGCGCCAGGTTCACCCGCGGCTCGCCGATGGGCCCGGCGCCGAGCACGTGCAGCCCGTCCCGTATCTGCACGTCCTTGATCTCGCACAGCCAGCCGTCGACGTGCAGCACGAACTCGTCGAAGTCGGCGTCCTCCGGCTGCTCCGCCACCCGCAGGTCGTGGTGCAGCTCCGCGGCCCGCACCAGCGTCCAGATCTGGCTGCGCACCGCGGGCGCCTTCGCCGGATCGAGGTCGGAGACGAGCGCGTACTCGTCCAGCAACTGTTCCAGCTTCGCCAGGTCGCCGTAGGAGTCGGCGCGGGCCATCGGCGGCACGAGGTGGTCGACCACCGTCGCGTGCCCGCGGCGCTTGGCCTGGGTGCCCTCGCCCGGGTCGTTGACGATGAACGGGTACACCAGCGGCAGGTCGCCCAGCACCGCATCCGGCGCACAACCCGCCGACAGACCCAGCCCCTTGCCCGGCAGCCACTCCATCGTGCCGTGCTTGCCCATGTGCACGAGCGCGTCGGCGCCGAACGTGCGGTCCAGCCAGCGGTACGCGGCCAGGTAGTGGTGCGACGGCGGCATGTCCGGGTCGTGGTAGATGGCGATGGGGTTCTCGCCGAAGCCGCGCGGCGGCTGGATCATCACCACCACGTTGCCGAAGCGCAGCGACGCCAGCACGATGGCGGGTCCGTCCTCGCCGTCGTCCACGTACAGCGCGCCCGGCGGCTCGCCCCAGTGCTCGACCACCGAGTCCCGCAACCCGGGGTCCAGCGCGGCGAACCACCGCTCGTAGTCGGCCGGCGGCACGCGCGCGGGCGCCGCCGCCAACTGCTCCTCCGTCAGCCACTCCACGTCGTGCCCGCCGGCGGCGATCAGCCGGTGGATCAGCTCGTCGCCGTCGTCCGGGTGGCCGTCGACGCCGTACCCCGCGGCCCGTAGCGCGTCGAGCAGCCCGACCGCGGAGGCGGGCGTGTCCAGGCCGACGGCGTTGCCGATCCGGGAGTGCTTGGTGGGGTACGCGGTGAAGACCAGCCCGATCCGCTTCTCGCCGTTCGGCGTGTGCCGCAGCCGTGCGTGCCGCACCGCGATCCCCGCGACCCGCGCGGCGCGCTCCGCGTCCGCGACGTACACGGGCACGCCGTCGGGACCGTCCTCCTTGAACGAGAACGGCACCGTCACCAGCCGCCCGTCGAACTCCGGGATCGCCACCTGCATCGCCGCGTCCATCGGCGACAGCGCCGCGTCCGAGTCCAGCCACGCGGCGCGCGCCGACGTCAGACACAGCCCCTGGAGCACCGGCACGTCCAGCTCCGCGAGCGCCCCGACGTCCCACACCTCGTCGTCCCCGCCGGCGGAGGCGTCGCCCGGCCGCGTACCGCCGGAGGCGAGCACGGTGGCGACGAGCGCGTCCGCGCGCCCCAGCAGCTCGAACAGCCCGGGCTCCGCGCCGCGCAGCGAACCGCAGTACACGGGCAGGGCGTTGGCGCCGTGCGCTTCGACGGCCTGGCAGAGGGTGTCGACGAAGGCGGTGTTCCCGGAGAGCTCGTGGGCACGGTAGAAGAGCACGCCGACGGTGGGCCGGTCGTCCTCCAGCCCGTACGCACCGTGCGTCCCGTAGGCGGGCATCTCCCGCGGCGGGGCGAAGCCCTCGCCGGTGAGCAGCACGGTGTCCGACAGAAACCGGCTCAGCTCGGCGAGGTTCGCGGGCCCGCCCTCCACGAGATACCGCAGCGCCTCGGCGACCACCCCGGCGGGCACGGACGACTCGGCCATCAACTCGGCGTCCGGCACGGACTCCCCGCCGAGCAGCACGGTCGGCCGCCCGGCGGCCCGGAGGGCTTCGAGCCCGTCCTCCCAGGCGCGCTTGCCGCCGAGGAGCCGGACGACGACGAGGTCGGTGCCGTCGAGGAGCGCGGGCAGGTCCTCGGGTCCTGTGCGGGAGGGGTTGGCGATCCGGAAGTCCGCGCCGGAGGCGCGGGCGGCGAGGAGGTCGGTGTCGGCGGTGGAGAGGAGGAGGACGGTGGTCATGCGTGACTCGCTTCGGTGGGGAGGAGGGCGGCGGCGAGGCTGGTGGTGAGGAGGGCGAGGAAGGAGACACGGGAGGAGAGACGGACGGCACGCTCGATGTCGTGTACGCCGGGAGCCTGCCCGGCCGGATTGAGCACGGCCCGGTGCTCGGCCCGCCCGGCATACGACAGCTCCCCACCGAGCCGCAGCCCGAGCGCCCCGGCGAACGCGGCTTCCACGGGGCCGGCGTTGGGACTGGGATGCCGCGGCCCGTCCTCGCGCCAGACGCGCAGGGCGGCGCGGGGATCGGGCCCGGCGAGCGCCGCGAGGGCGGCGGTGAGCCGGGCGCCGGGATAGCCGGCGAGATCGTCGAGCCGGGCGGCGGCCCAGCCGAAGCGCAGATGGCGGGCGGACTTGTGCCCGACCATGGCGTCGAGGGTGTTGACGGCGCGGAACCCGGCGAGCCCGGGAACGCCACCGGCAGCGCCCCAGACGAGGGCGCCGACGACGGCGTCGGAGGTGTTCTCGGCGACGGACTCGACGACGGCGCGGGCGATGTCGGCTTCGCCGAGGTGGTGGGGGTCACGGCCGCAGAGGCGGGGGAGGCGGCGGCGGGCGTCGTCGAGGTCGTGGGCGCGGAGGGCGTGGGCGATGCCGAGGGCTTCGCGGCGGAGGGAGGCCCCGCCGAGAACGGCCCAGGAGACGAGGGCGGCGAGGAGGACGGGCGGGAGGTGTTCCCCGACCCCGCCCCTTCCCGGAACTCGGGGGCTGCGCCCCCGGGGCCCCGCCGGGGCTGCGCCCCTGACCCCCTCGGGGCTCCGCCCCGAACCCGGCCTCGGGGCTGCCCCCGCGCGCCCCTCGGGGCTGCCCCCGCGGGGCCCCGAGGGGGCTACGTCCTTGCCCGCCTCGGGGCTTCGCCCTGCGCCCGGGCCCCGGGCCACGGCCGTGCGCCTGCCGAGGCTTCGCCTCGCCCCCGGGCCCTGCCCCCAACCCGGGCCTGTCTCCCTGCGGGTTGCTGCCGTGGCCAGGGCGGCGGTCGCCACCGTCGTGCCTACACAGAGTGCCGTGTGCAGGGCCCCCGCCGCGCGGTTGTCGCGCCAGAGGCGGGATTCGAGGGCTGCTGCGGCGCGGCCGAAGGCCGCTACCGGGTGGGCTCGGCGGGGGTCGCCGAAGACGTGGTCTGCGGCGTAGCCGAGGGCGGCGCCCACGGCGTACGCCAGCGTGCGGGCGCCGATGAGCCGGGCGGGGTGTGACGCGGTGTTGGGTGTCATGGTGCCGTTCGGTGCGGGGCGTGGGCCGGTGGACTTTCGGGGGTACGGGGGCGAAGCCCCGGAGAGGCGGGGTGCCCGCCCCGACAGCGGGCGGGCTACGAAGCCGTCTGCGGGTCGGGGGTGCAAGCCTCCCCGCGGGGTTCGGGGCGGAGCCCCGGGCGGGGTCTGGGGCGGAGCCCCGGCGGGGTCCCGGGGGCGCAGCCCCCGAGTTTCGGGAAGGGGCGGGGCCGGGGGACAACCCCCTCAGCCCGCCACCGGCGCCCGCGGCCGCCGCCCCGCCCCACCCCTCACCAGCAACCTCTCCGCCAACTCCCCGAACAACAACCCGAATCCCACCCACACCACTCCGTGCACCCCCAAAGACGCCAACCTGAACCGCCACAGCAGATCCGCCGGATACCCCTCCGGCACCTCCACCGACGACTCCGGCAACAGCGCCACCGCCACCCCAGCCGCCGCCACGAACACCGCGCCGCCCGCCACCGTCGCGTACCAGCCGCCCAGCCGCGGCACCAGCCGCCGCCCGGCCACCGCCGCACCGACCGCCAGCAGCACGCTCAGCAGCACCATCAGGAAGTACTGCGTCGTGCGTGAGCCGACCGTCGACGGGTCGCCGACGCCCGGTGGGTTCGCCGGGTACTTGAGAAACGGCACCGCGGAGACCGTGACCAGTCCGCCCAGCGCCAGCAGCAGCGCCGTCGCCCGCGGGCCGAAGCGGCCGACACGGCCCAGGGCGTACGCGATCGCCAGCGCCGCGAGGCCGCCGAGCGCGACACCGTAGACGAGCATGCCCGTCGCGAGGCCCGCCGTGGACTGCAGTGAGCGGCTGACCAGTTCCCCTTCTTCTCCGGAACCGGAACCGGAACCAGCACCGGCGCCGTGACCGTGACCGGCCGCGTGCGCCTCCTGGTCGATCGCCGCATCCACCTGCGGTTCGCCCACGACGTACGCGACGACCAGCCCCAGCACCCCCGCACCCAGCCCCGCCAGCATCCCGCGCAGCAACAGCCCGCGCACCGCCGCAGAATTCAGTGTGATCACCGAGCCCCCCCGCTCAGTGGCAGGGGAAGCCCAGCAGGTGCCGGCCGTCGTGCAACCACTCGTGCACGCCCTCGCCCGACACCACCGACACGGCTCCTTGTTCGGCGCCGACGAAGTACAGCAGGACGAGCATCAGGATCCCGCCGAACAGCGCCCACGGGGCGATGGTCTTCAGCGGGACAGGGGTGATGAGAGAGTCTGTCTTGGGTGACACGGCTGACTGAGCCATGGCGGAAACCTCCCGGGGATCACGCGTCCCATCCGGTGGAGCTGCTCACGACGGTGCGGGTCTGACTCACCGAACTCGGCCCCGCGCGGGGCGTCGTCCGGCTCACAGTGGCGCGGCCGTGCCGGAATCTCACCGGGCTTCCGTTGCGCCGTCGTCTTCGGTTGACGAGGTGACGATACCGTCGCCTGCGGGTCGGCGACCATAAGGCGTCCGCCGGCCGAGACACGGAAGGGGCAGGTGAGACGGCTGGTGACGGTCCGGGTGATGCTCGTCACGCCGGCGGTCAACGCCGAACTGCGGCACGCGGTGTTCGGCGCGGACGAACCGCTGGACGCGGCGGGTCGACGTGCGGCGGAGCGCGCGGGCGCCCACGCGGCGGCTTCGCTGCGTACGCACACGCCGGCGTACGCCGCGCCGTCGGTCCGCTGCCGGCAGACGGCCGACGCGCTGGGGCTCGCGGCGGAGCCGGAGGCGGAGCTGGCGGACTGGGACGTCGGCCGCTGGCGCGGGCGAGGGCTGGAGGAGCTGGCGGCGGCGGAGGGCGAGGCGGTACGGGCCTGGCTGACGGACCCGGCGGCGGCGCCGCACGGCGGGGAGTCGCTGCTGCAGTTGCGGGGGCGGGTGGGCGTATGGCTCGACGGCCTGACCGGCCCGTCAGGACCGCAGGGCACGACTGAAACGGACGACACCGACGGCACCCACCGCTCGGACAACACCCCCGCCGCCCCCCACCGCGTCGTCGCCGTCGCCGAGCCCGCCGCGGTGCGCGCCGCCGTCGTGTACGCCCTCGACCTGCCCTCCGCGGCCTTCTGGCGCCTCGACGTACCGCCCCTGACCCGCACCGAGCTGACCGGCCGCGCCGGCCGCTGGAACCTCCGCTGCGGCATCCCCCTCACCCCGGACCCCTGACCCGGCCCCCGACCCCGTACCCCCGACCCCGTAACCCCGACCCCGCCCCCGGGGAATACCCACCACCGCCCCGTCCGTTTCCACCGTCATGCGTGTAGAGATCTGGTCCGACGTCATCTGCCCCTGGTGCTACATCGGCAAGGCCCGGTTCGAGAAGGGCCTCGCCGCCTTCGCGGGACGGGACGACGTCGAAGTGGTGCACCGCTCCTTCGAGCTCTCCGCCGGCGCCCCGCGCAACGGCCGGCAGGCCCTCGGCCCCGAGCTGAAGGCCAAGTACGGCTGGGACGACGCGCAGCTCAAGGCGATGGAGGACCGGGTCGGCGCCGCCGCGGCGGCCGAGGGGCTCGGCATGCGCCACGACCGGTTCGTCACCGGCACCTTCGACCTGCACCGCGTCCTGCACCTCGCCAAGGAGCGCGGCCTTCAGGACGAGCTCCTCGACGCGTTCTACACCGCCAACTTCGCCGAGGCCCGCCCCATCAGCGAGGACGACACGATCGTCGACATGGCCACCGGCGCCGGCCTCGACGCCGACGAGGTGCGCAAGGTCCTCGCGGACGAGGACGCCTACGCCGACGCCGTACGCGCCGACGAGAAGGAAGCCGCCGAGCTGGGCGCCAACGGCGTGCCGTTCTTCGTCATCGACCGCCGCTTCGCCGTCTCCGGCGGGCAGCCGGCGCCGGTCTTCACGCAGGCCCTGGAGCAGGCCGCCGCCGCGGGCGGGCTGCAGACCGTCGCGGGCACGGGCGGCGACGGCGCCGTCTGCGCCGACGACGACGCCTGCGACGTCCCGTAGCGGACCGGCCGGAAGAACAGCCGCCCCCGCCCGGAAGCGCAGTCCCCGATACACCGCCGCGCCCCCCGCCCGGAGACCTCCGGGCGAGGGGCGCGGCACCGTCCCGGCGTCACATCCCCGCAGGTCCGCGGAGATACGCCACGGCCCCTGCGCTCCGCGTCACCGCACCGGCGTGAAGTCCCGCGCGCCGATGAAGTCCGGCCGCCGCACCGGCGCCGCGAACGGCTCCACCGCCGCGTTCTCCACGCTGTTGAAGACGAGGAAAACGTTGCTGCGCGCGTACGGCGTGATGTTGTCGCCCGAGCCGTGCATGCAGTTGCAGTCGAACCAGGTCGCACCACCGGCCGCGCCGGTGAACAGCTTGATGCCGTGCGCCTCCGCCATCTCCGACAGCGCCCCGTCCGACGGCGTGCCGGCGTCCTGCATCTGCAGCGACTTCTTGTAGTTGTCCTCCGGCGTGGCACCCGCGCAGCCGAGGAACGTCTTGTGCGACCCCGGCATGATCATGAGGCCGCCGTTGGTCTCGTAGTTCTCCGTCAGCGCGATCGAGACCGACACGGTCCGCATGTTCGGCAGGCCGTCCTCGGCGTGCCAGGTCTCGAAGTCCGAGTGCCAGTAGAAGCCGCTGGCGCCGAACCCGGGCTTGATGTTGATCCGGCTCTGGTGGATGTAGACGTCGGAGCCGAGGATCTGCCGCGCCCGCTCCAGGACGCGCTCGTCGCGTACCAGCTTGCCGAAGACGTCGCTGATCTTGTGGATCTCGAAGATGGAGCGTACGGCCTGCGTGCCCGCCTCGATGATCGAGCGCTCGTCGGCGCGGACCTTCGGGTCGGTGGTGAGCCGGTCCAGCTCGGCCTTGTACGTCTCCACCTCCTCCGGGGTGATCAGTTGGTCGACCGTCAGGTAGCCGTTGCGCTCGTAGCCCTCCAGCTCCCAGGGCGGGATGGGCCCGTCGGCACCCGGTTCCGACCAGACCACCGGGTCCTGACGGGGCGTGCTTACTTCTTCAGCGCCGCGCGTCGGGTAGAGGTCGGTGACAGTCGGGCTGGCCATGGTTCTCAGTCCTCCTCAGTCAGCAGCGGGTACACGCCGTTCTCGTCGTGGTCCTCGCGGCCCGTGACCGGCGGGTTGAAGACACAGATGCAGCGGAAGTCCTGCTTGATCCGCATCGTGTGCTTCTCGTGCCCGTCCAGCAGGTACATCGTCCCCGGCGTGATGGCGTGCTTCTCGCCGGTCTCGTCGTTGGTGAGTTCGGCTTCGCCCTCGACGCAGACGACGGCCTCTATGTGGTTCGCGTACCACATGGACGTCTCGGTGCCCGCGTAGAGCACGGTCTCGTGGAGGGAGAAGCCGACGCGCTCCTTCGCGAGCACGATGCGCTTGCTCTCCCAGGTGCCCGACGCGGATTTGATGTGCCGGTCGGTGCCCTCAAGCTCCTTGAAGGATCGGACGATCACGGTGCCTCTGTGCCTCTCTCTCGGGATCGGTCGGCGGCGCTGCCGCTTGTCTGCCGGCGTGTATGCGCCTGCCCGTACGCGACGGGGCCTGCCCCCGCGCGACGGGCGGGGCCGCGCCCCGGCCGTCAGGCGGTCTCGCGGACCGCCCGGGCCAGCGTGCGCAGCCCCTCGTCCAGGTCGTCAGGCGTCGTCGTCAGCGCCGGCAGCAGCTTGACGACCTCGCTCTGCGGCCCGGAAGTCTCCAGGATGAGTCCCAGCTCGAAGGCGCGCCGGCAGACACGTGTGGCGCGCGCCGGGTCGGGGAACTCCAGCCCCCACACCATGCCGCGGCCGCGGTACGTGGCGTCCGCGTCGGCGTGCTCCGCGCAGATCGCGACCAGCGCCTGCTCGATCTGCTGGCCGCGGGCGAGGGTCTGCTTCTCCATCTGGCCGTCGGCCCAGTACGTGTCGAGCGCCGCGGTGGCGGTGACGAACGCCGGGTTGTGGCCGCGGAAGGTGCCGTTGTGCTCGCCCGGCTCCCAGATGTCCAGCTCCGGTTTGAAGAGGGTGAGCGACATCGGCAGCCCGTAGCCGCTGATCGACTTGGACAGCGTGACGATGTCGGGCGTGATGCCCGCGTCCTCGAAGGAGAAGAAGCCTCCGGTGCGGCCGCAGCCCATCTGGATGTCGTCGACGATGAGCAGCATGTCGCGGCGTTTGCACAGCTCGGCGAGGCCGCGGAGCCACTCGGCGCGGGCCACGTTGATGCCGCCCTCGCCCTGGATGGTCTCGACGATGACGGCGGCGGGCTTGTTGAGCCCGGAGCCCTGGTCCTCCAGCAGCCGCTCGAACCACAGGAAGTCCGGGACCTGGCCGTCGAGGTAGTTGTCGAACGGCATGGGGGTGCCGTGCACCAGCGGGATGCCGGCGCCGGCGCGCTTGAAGGCGTTGCCGGTGACGGCGAGCGAGCCGAGGGACATGCCGTGGAAGGCGTTGGTGAACGAGACGATCGCCTCGCGGCCCTTGACCTTGCGGGCCAGTTTCAGCGCGGCCTCGACGGCGTTGGTGCCCGTCGGCCCCGGGAACATGACCTTGTACGGCAGGTCGCGGGGGCGCAGCACGACGTTCTGGAAGGTCTCCAGGAACGCGCGCTTGGCGGTGGTGGCCATGTCCAGGCCGTGGACGATGCCGTCGCGCTCCAGGTAGTCGAGCAGGGCGCGCTTGAGCACGGCGTTGTTGTGGCCGTAGTTGAGGGATCCGGCGCCGGCGAAGAAGTCGAGGTAGGTGTGGCCGTCCTCGTCGTACAGATAGCTGCCCTGGGCCCGGTCGAAGACCGCGGGCCAGCCACGGCAGTAGCTGCGCACCTCCGACTCCAGGGTCTCGAAGACGCTCAGGGCGGGCGGTGTGATGGTCACAGCGTTCTCCTGGGAGATGATCCGGTGTGCGGGGGGTGCGAATGGGTCGGTGCGGCTCAGCCCGCGAGCGGGCCGATGCGGTACAGCAGCTCGGGCTCGTGCCCGTCAGGGAAGTGCTCGCCGTGGAACAGCACGTCGCGGTCGACGCCGGCGCCGTGACGGCGCGCGTACGAGCGGAAGAGCTGGTCGGAGGCGGAGTTGTCCGGCGTGATGGTCGTTTCGAGGCGGCGTATGCCGCGGTCCGCCAGCGCGCGGTCGGTCAGCCCGTCGAGGAGCGCGCCGGCCAGGCCGCGGCCGCGGAACGCGGCGTCCACGGCGATCTGCCACACGACGAGGGTCTCCGGCCGCGCGGGCCGGATATAGCCGGTGACGAAGCCGACCGGGGCGCCGTCCGAGTCCCGTGCCACGACGCTCGTGTCGGCGAAGTCGCGACACCAGAGCAGGTAGCTGTACGACGAGTTGAGGTCCAGCGAGCCGGAGTCGCGTGCGATGCGCCAGATTGCGGCGCCGTCCTCGATTCGCGGGGTGTCCAGCCGGACACCGGCCTCGTCTGCAGCCGCCGTGCGGGGTTTATCGGGAGGGCCTGCTAGGTCTGCTTGTGCGGCAGTCATGCAGATTGAATTTACCTAGGGGAAATTGAAATCGCACGGCCGATAGGGGTTACAAAAGGGGCGTAAATGTGTTATCCGCGGGCACGCGCGAGCGCGCGAACCGAAGGGGATATGCCCCGATATATCATTGAATTCCCCGGGGGGCTCGGCACCCGAGCCGGAAATGTAACGTATTGATAACGACTCCGGCCGCTGTCCGGATTGAGAAGGTTGACTGGCCGAAAAATTACCTGGTTTATCCGACCGGGAAGCGGGCAGAAGAAGACGGGAAAATCACTTCGCGGAGGCGACGATAAACTGCCGTTAAACATACGTCAATGCCTCACCCCCCGTGTTCGTTCCTTCGCGTGAAGGCGGCTGTGGTACGCCCGGAAGATCGCCGCGGCCGGCCGTTGGCTAGGGTTCCCCGCATGAGCGAGAGCCCGGTGCTGCGCGTGAGGGGCCGGGTGCTGACCGGCCGCGAGGAAGTCCGCGACGAGCTGTGGGTGGTGGGCGGGCGTGTCACCTTCACGCCACCTGCCGCCGCGCGCGAGGTCGTCGACATCGAGGGCTGGGCGCTGCCCGGGCTCGTCGACGCCCACTGCCACGTCGGGCTCGACGCGCACGGCGCCGTGGACGAGGCCACCAGCGAGAAGCAGGCCCGCACCGAACGCGAGGCCGGCGCGCTGCTGCTGCGCGACGCGGGCTCCGCCGCCGACACCCGCTGGATCGACGACCGCGACGACCTGCCGCGGCTCGTCCGGGCCGGCCGTCACATCGCCCGTACCCGCCGCTACATCCGCAACTACGCCCACGAGATCGAACCGGACGACCTCGTCGCGTACGTCGCCCGCGAGGCGCGCAGGGGAGACGGCTGGGTCAAGCTCGTCGGCGACTGGATCGACCGCGAGGCCGGCGACCTCACCCCCTGCTGGCCGCGCGAGGCCCTGGCCCCCGCGATCGCCGAGGCGCACCGCCACGGCGCCCGCGTGACCGCCCACTGCTTCGCCGAGGACTCGCTGCGCGACCTGGTCGAGGCGGGCATCGACTGCATCGAGCACGCCACGGGCCTCACCGAGGAGACCGTGCCGCTCTTCGCCGAGCGCGGCGTCGCCATCGTGCCCACGCTCGTCAACATCGCGACGTTCCCGGAGCTGGCGGCGGGCGGCCAGGCCAAGTTCCCGCGCTGGGCGGACCACATGCGCCGGCTGCACGACCGCCGGTACGCCACCGTGCGCGCGGCCTACGACGCCGGCATCCCCGTCTACGCGGGCACCGACGCCGGCGGGTCGCTGGCGCACGGCCTGGTCGGGCAGGAGGTGGGCGAGCTGGTCGCCGCCGGTATCCCGGTGCCGGACGCCGTCTCGGCGGCGGCGTGGGGCGCGCGGGAGTGGCTCGGGCGGCCCGGCCTGGAGGAGGGCGCGCCGGCGGATCTCGTGGTGTACGAGGCCGATCCGCTGGCCGACGTACGGGTGTTGACGGCGCCGCGGCGGATCGTCCTGCGGGGCCGGGTCGTCGGCTGAGGGCATCGGCTGAGAGCAGAGGAGCGGGGGGCGCGGGGCGACTTCCGTGAACTGATTCCCTCGAAGGGGTGAACGAGCGCAGAGTGTCCGTCGTGTCACCCTGAGTGCGTAAGCATGGCGGGGCAGTTGACGATCCGACGCACGAAAACCCGTGGGGGGTTTGTTCCTTGTCCCGTTTGTCCTGCCTGTTCCGCATGCCCGCGACCGCCGTCACGGCGGCCACGCTGACCGCCGGCCCGGCCCTGTTCCTTGCCGCACCCGTGCACGCCGACGACGCCGGCGGCACCGCCCGTACGGGCTCGGCCGACGCCTCCGTGCTCCGCGCCGACCTCGACGTCTCGCTGCTCGACAAGACCGTGCAGGTGCCGGTGCTTTCCACGCTCAACGAGGTCCGCGTGCCCGCCGCGGGCCGGGACTCCGGCGCCGCGGACAAGACCGCGCTCGACGTCCGGGTCGACGGCCTCGCGGCCGCCGAGGGCGACGAACACCCGGACGGCCCCCAGGCGGTGAACATCGCGCGCGCCGAAGTCGCCACCGCGGACGCCACCGTGGACGCGGACGGCGCCGAGGCGTCGTCGAACCTCGCCCGCGCCGAGGTGCACGTCCCCGGCCTGCCCGCGCTCTCGCTCATCAAGGTCGAGGAGGTGACGTCGAAGGCCGTCTGCGCGGTGGGGGAGAAGCCGAAGGCGGAGTCCAACACCCTCGGCTCCGTCACGGTCCTGGGCAAGCGCGTCACGGTCACCGTGGGCGGCGAGCCGACGGTGGTCGCGGTGCCGGGCGTGGGGGAGGTCTCGCTCGGCTTCTCGCAGATCGAGACCACGAAGTCGACGGCGAGCGCCGCGGCGCTGCGGCTGCGGGTGTCGGTGAACCCGCTGAAGCT
This sequence comes from Streptomyces sp. CMB-StM0423, assembly GCF_002847285.1. Classification (NCBI taxonomy): domain Bacteria; kingdom Bacillati; phylum Actinomycetota; class Actinomycetes; order Kitasatosporales; family Streptomycetaceae; genus Streptomyces; species Streptomyces sp. CMB-StM0423. The sequence goes on from NZ_CP025407.1 coordinate 6,723,457, forward strand.
GAACGTCGCCGAGGTGGAGGGCGAGGTGACGCTGGTCGAGGCGGCGTGCGAGACGCCTGCCGGCGGCGGTACGGGCCCGGCGGAGGAGCCCGGCGAGCGCCCCCAGGGCGACGCCGAGCCGGTCCAGGACGAGCGGCCCGCAGACGCCGCCGACCCCGCGCCCGAGCAGCAACTCGCCGAAACGGGCGGCAGCTCGACGACCCCGTACCTGGTCGGCGGCGCCGCCCTGCTCGTCGGCCTCGGCCTGAGCGGTCTGGTGCTGGCCCGCCTGCGCGCCAGGTCCTGAGCCCCGCCCGTACCGGTGCGTGCACGGCCTCCGCGCGCTACCGGTACGGGCGGCCCGGGGGGCGGCTGCTGGCCTCGGCGGCACCGCTGAAGGGGATGCCCGCCGCGGCCGCGGACGCCCTGGCGCGTACCACGGGGCTGAAGAAGTCACCGGCCGCGGCGGGCACCACGCTTCTCGAACGCGGCCGAAGCGCGCCGCCGCTAGCCCGTCGGCGCCCCGGGCGGCAGGAACGGCAGGTCGCCGGGCGCGCCCGACTCGATCAGGCGGAGCAGGGCCTTGGTGTCCGCGTGCTCCTCGATCAGGTCGCCCAGCTTCTCCAACTGCTCCTCCCGCAGCGCCGCGAAGGACGTGTCAGGCGCCGGTACGAACGCCCGGCCCGCGTCCGCCGCCACCTGCCGCAGGAACGCCCGCCGGAAGCCGTCGTTCTCCAGGGCCCCGTGCCAGTGCGTCCCCCATACCTGGCCCACCCGGCACCCGGCGAGGAACGGCTCCCCGCCCCGTACGTCCGCCACCCCGTGGTGGATCTCGTACCCCTCCACCGGCTCGCCCAGCGCCGTGCCCGCCGGCCGGCCCAGCGTCTTGCGCGCCGCGAACTCCACCCGTACCGGCAGCAGTCCCAGCCCGGCCACCGACTGCGCGGGCCGCGCCTCCACGCCCTCCGCGTCGCCGATCCGCTCCGCCAGCATCTGGAACCCGCCGCAGATGCCCAGCACGGGCCGCCCCTGCGCCGCCCGGCGCGCCAGCGCCGCGTCGAGGCCCCGCTCCCGCAGCCACGCGAGCGCCCGTATCGTGCCCCGCGTCCCCGGCAGCACCACCAGGTCCGCCTCCGCCAGTTCCTCCGGCCGGTCGGTGAACTGCACGGCGACGCCCGGCTCCGCGGCCAGCGCGTCCACGTCGGTGAAGTTCGACATCAGCGGCACCGGCACCACCGCGACCCGCAGCACCTGCGCACCGTGCGGCGGCTCGGCGGGCAGCTCGCGCATCAGGCCGCGCAGCGACAGCCGCAGCCCGTCCTCCTCGTCGATGCCCAGCCCGTGCCGGTACGGCAGCACCCCCAGGGTCTGCCGCCCGGTCAGCCCGCGCAGCATCGACAACCCCGGCTCCAGCAGGGAGACATCACCGCGGAACTTGTTGACCAGATAGCCCGCGACCAGGCCCTGGTCCGCCGCGCTCAGCAGCGCCGTGGTGCCGAAGAACGACGCGAAGACCCCGCCCCTGTCGATGTCCCCGACGACCACGACGGGCAGCCGCGCCGCCCGCGCCAGGCCCATGTTGACGATGTCGCTGTGCCGCAGGTTGATCTCCGCCGGGCTGCCCGCGCCCTCGCAGATCACCACGTCGTACGCGCGCCGCAGCTCCTCCAGGCAGTCCGTGACCGTGTCGAACAGCGCCCGCTGCCGCTCCCCGTGGTAGCCCGCCGCGCTCAGCTCCGCCACCGGGCGGCCCAGCACCACGACCTGGCTGCGCGCCTCGCCGCCGGGCTTCAGCAGCACCGGGTTCATCAGCGCGCTGGGCTCGGTGCGGGCGGCCGCCGCCTGCATGGCCTGCGCCCGCCCGATCTCGGCGCCCTCGCGGGTCACGTACGAGTTGAGCGACATGTTCTGCGCCTTGAACGGCGCGACGGAGACGCCGCGCCGGGCCAGCCACCGGCAGATGCCGGCGGTGACCACGCTCTTGCCCGCGTCCGACGTCGTGCCGGCGACCAGCAGGCCGCCGGCACGCGCCGTCACTTGACGATCAGATAGATCCCGTACGCCACGGCTGCTGCACACAGCGTGAAGCATACGTACGCACCCGTCCTGGCCAGGGCGGAGGGTGCCGTCTCGGTCACCGCGGCGCCCTCGGCGCCCTCGGCGCCCTCGGGATCCGTCTTCGGGGAGAGGCCGACGATGCCCACCGTGAAGAGGCCCACGAGCGCCACCGTCATGACGAGGCTGACGCCGAAGACCTCGCCGAGTGCTGCCCAGTCGATGTCCATGCTGCTTCCTTGGTCTCAGTCGGTATCGGCCGTCAGACCGTGGCCTGGGAGGCGGGGCCCGACGCGGTCCGCGGCGCGGGTATGCTCACCGGCTCCACGGCACCCTCCGTGCCGTCGGCCGCGGCCGGCTGTCCGGTCGCCGGGTCCACGTCGTTGACGTTGGAGTGGTCGACCCGGTCGCGGCGCGAGGCCGCCCAGATCGTCGCGCAGGCGGCGATGCCCAGGACGGCGACCGTCACCACGCCCCAGTCGCCCCGGTCCGCGAGGAACGCCGCGGCCCCCGCGATCAGCCCCGCGGCCGGCAGGGTGAGCCCCCACGCGGCGACCATCCGCCCGGCGGTGCTCCAGCGCACCACGCCGCCCTTCTTGCCCACGCCGGAGCCCATGATCGAGCCGGAGCAGACCTGGGTGGTGGACAGGGCGAAGCCGAGGTGCGAGGAGGCGAGGATCACCGTGGCCGAGCTGGTCTGGGCGGAGAAGCCCTGCGGCGGCTGGATGTCGGTGAGGCCCTTGCCCATGGTGCGGATGATGCGCCAGCCGCCGAGGTACGTGCCGAGCGCGATGGCCAGCGCGGCGGAGACGATGACCCAGGTGGGCGGGTCGGAGTTGGGGGCCAGCGAGCCGCCGGTGATCAGCGCCAGGGTGATGACGCCCATCGTCTTCTGGGCGTCGTTGGTGCCGTGGGCGAGGGAGACCAGCGCGCCGGAGGTGATCTGCCCGGCGCGGTAGCCCTTCGCGGTCTGGCCCTCCGAGCGGCGGCTGGCCAGCCGGTACGTCAGCCGGGTCGCGGCGGCGGCGGCGATGCCCGCGACCAGCGGCGCGGCGATGGCGGGGATGAGGACCTTCATGACGATGGCGTCCATGTGCACGCCGTTCCAGCCGACGGAGACGAGGCTCGCGCCGATCAGACCGCCGAAGAGGGCGTGCGAGGAGCTGGAGGGCAGCCCGGCGAGCCAGGTCAGCAGGTTCCAGACGATCGCACCCACCAGCCCCGCGAAGATCACTTCGGGCTGGATGCCGGACCCTTCGTCGATGATGCCGCCGGAGATGGTCTTGGCGACTTCCACGGAGAGGAAGGCGCCGACGAGGTTGAGGACTGCGCTCATCGCCACCGCCGTCTTGGGCTTGAGCGCCCCGGTGGAGATGGTGGTGGCCATGGCGTTGGCGGTGTCGTGGAACCCGTTCGTGAAGTCGAACACCAGGGCGGTGACTACGACGACTCCGATGATGAGAGTGAGGTGTTCCATGTACCCAAGCAATCCGCTCGAAGGTCGGGGGCCGTGAGGAACGTAAGTACTCCGAGTGAACACAAGGTGAACTGGGCCGGACGTGACGGTGACGAGGGCGAATGGGTGTCGCAATGTCTCCGGCCAAACGCTTCATGCGCAGGTCATAGGGAGGATACAGATGCGTCACGCGTGGCGTGAGCTGCTGGCGACGGCCCGGCGGATGTACTCCGAAGGGCTGGTCGTCGGGACCTCGGGCAACGTCTCCGCACGGGTGGGCGACCATGTGCTCATCACCCCGACCGGCGTTCCCTACGAGGAGTTGGGCGACGACGACCTCGTCGCCGTCGACCTGCGGGGGCGGCAGACGCACGGCTCGCTCAAGCCGACGAGCGAGCTGCCCATGCACCTCGCGGTCTACGGGAACACCGACGCGAGCGCCGTCGTGCACACCCACGCCGTGCACGCGACGGCCGTCTCCACGCTCGTGCCGGAACTGCCCACCGTCCACTACGCCACCGCGGCCCTCGGCGGCCCGGTGCGCGTCGCCCCGTACGCGCTGTACGGGACGCCCGAGCTGGCCGCGGGCATGCTGACGGCGCTCGCCGGGCGGTCCGCGTGCCTGCTGCAGAACCACGGCACCGTCGCCTACGGCGCCGGCCTTGCGCAGGCGTACGACAGGACCGCGCAGCTCGAATGGATGTGCCGGGTGTGGCTGGCCGCGCGCTCGGTACCGGGGCTGAGCCCGTCGCTGCTGTCGGCGGATCAGCTCGGGGAGGTGGCGGAGAAGCTGAAGGGCTACGGCCAGGGGTGAGCCGGCGCCCGTGACCCGGGCGGGTGCGCGCACTGGCAGGGCGCGGGCCGTACGCGGACAATGGCCGGGATGCGTATCAAACCGGCCGCCGCGGCCCTGACCAGCCTCCTCGCCGCCGGAGTCGGCGCCGGGGCCGCCGCCGTGGCCGCCGGGCGGTACGGCTCCCGCGCCGCCCTGCGGCCCGCCCCCGCGGGCCCCGTCGGCTTCGAAGGACCCCGGCTGCGGGTGATCGCCGCGGCCGGCGGGCAGGTCACCCTCGCGCCCGGCTCGCCGCCCGCCCTGCGCCCCGAGACGTACGGGCTGACGGGCCGGGACGTGCACGCCGTCGTCGGCCCGCTGGTGCGCGCCGAGTCGTGGCCGGGCGGCCGGCTCGTGCGCCGGCTGGAGCGCGTCACGTACGGCAGCCTGGACGCGGGCACGCGGGTGCGGCTGACGCCGAAGGTGTACGTGGGCACGCCGCGCTCGGCGCTGGGCATCGCGTACCGGGAGGTCACCGTCACGGGCCCGCTGGGCGCGCTGCCCGCGTGGTACGTGCCGGGCACCCGCGGTACCTGGGTCATCGCCGCCCACGGCCTCGGCGACACCCGCGAACAGGCCCTGACCGCCCTGCCGTTGCTGCACGAGCTGGGCCTGCCGGTCCTCGCCCCCGCCTTCCGCGGCGACCCCGGCGCCCCGCCGGTCCCCGGCGGCCGCGGCTCCCTCGGCCGCACCGAGTGGCCGGACCTCGACGCGGCGCTCCACTGGGCGGTGCGCCACGGCGCGCGGCGCGCGGTGCTCTACGGCTGGTCGACCGGCGCCACCATGGCGCTGCGCACGGCCGCGGCGTCCGCGGCGGACTACGGCATCGCGGGGCTGGTGCTGGACTCGCCGGTGCTCGACTGGCGCGCCGCGGTACGGGCCCTCTCCGGCCGCTCCGGCGCCCCCGGGCGGCTCCCGCTGCCCGGGCGGCTGCGCGGTCTCGCGGTGCTGGCGGCCGGGGAGCACCCGGAGCTGGACACCCCGCTCGCCGTGCCGGAGGCGCCGACGCTGGTGCTCCAGGGCCAGGCCGACGACATCGCCCCGCTCGCCGCGGCGCGGGAGTTCGCGGCCCGCGGCGGCGACCGGATGCTGCTCCGCGAGGTCCCCGACGGCCGGCACGCGGCGCTGTGGAACGCCACCCCGGCCGCGTACGAGGAGACCGTGCGCCGCTTCCTGACCCCCCTGCTCTAGGGTCCGTCGTCAATCTCCCGTCTGCGGCTGGGGGTACCGCCCACGTGCGCGCAGCGCGCTGTGGGGGAGCCTGGCACGCACGCTTGCCGCGTTGTCGGATCGACCGGACAGGCCCACTGCGCGGTCGGCCCTCCGCCTTGCGATCGCACGCACCGGCCTCCCCCTACGCCCTGGGGGCGTGGGCGGTACCCCCTGCGCCGCCCGCCCTGCGGGCGAACGACGCGAGATCGACGACAGACCCCAGCGCCTGCCGTCCGGATCTCCGCCGGGCCCGCGACAAGGTCCGCACGACGGGCCCCGGCCCGGCTTCCCGCCCGCCGCCGGGTCCCCCGCGGCCCGCCCCGACGGCCCCTCGCCAACCCCGGATTGGGCTTTCTCCGCCCCACCGGCGAGACTTGGTGCGTGATGGCGCACAGTTCGCACCACCCGCCGCTCCGCCTCGTCCCCAGGCAGCCCCGTCGCGAGATGGCCGCCGCAGCCCGCCGGGCCGTCGTCGACCGGGCCCTTCGCCCGGCGCCGCGGCCACCGGAGGGCATCGCCGCGCCCCGGGTGCTCGCCGGCCACGCCCGCGCCCTGCTCGCCGAGGCGGTGCGGGTCGCCAGGTGGGCGGAGGGGCGGCCGCAGCCGTGGACGGAGGCACCGCAGGCCGAGTGGGACCGGGCCAGGCTCGCGGGCCTGGTCGAGGTGCAGGGCGCGTACGCCCGCCCCGCCTGGCGGCTGCGGGCCTGGGACCGCGACGAGCGCGCGGTGCTCCGCGGCTGGGTCGCGCTCTTCGACGCCTGGTCACTGGCGCACCCCGCGCCCGAGCCGCTGGCCGTCGACTCCGTCGCCCTCGGCGACGCCATCGAGGCCATGCCGCAGATGCTCGCCCTGCTCCACCTCACCGGCGGCCCCGTCCGTGTCCCCGTCCTGCTCGACCTCCTCGGTCAGCGCGTCGCCGAACTGCGCACCGAGCGCTGCGAGGTCGCGTACGGCAGCGAGGGCACCCCCGTGCCGGGCCAGGCCGCCGAGCCGGCGGCGGCGGAGGTGCCGGACGAGGAGCTGCCGGCGCTGCTGTCCGGGCTGCTGGACTGGGCGCTGGAGGCGTTCGCCTCGGTGGGGGCGCTGACCCGCGAGGGCCCCGAGGTGTCGCTGACGCCGCTGGGCCACTGGGCCGTGTGGATGAAGATCGAGCAGATCTGCATCGCCGCCCAGGGCCCCGAGGGGCACATCGAGAAGCCCGCCGAGGCGATGCTGCGCAGTTGCGCGGGGCTGACGCCCGGCCCGGCCCGCGCCGAGTACCGCGCGTGGCTGGCGGCGCGGCCCTCGGGCAGCGCGGTCGCCGAGCTGCTGGAGGTGGCGCGGGGCGACGACGCGCTGCTGCGCGGGCTGGCGTTCGAGGCGCTGCGGGCGGTCGGCGCGGCGGCGGAGAGCGCGGTGCGCGAGGCGTGCGACGAGCCGATGCTGCGGCCGTACGCGCTGCTGTGGCTGGCCGAGCAGGAGGGCGGCGACGCGGACGAGGCGCTGGGCGCGCTGACCAGGGAGGAGGCGACCTGGCTATGGGTCGACACCGCAGCCGCGGTCGCCGACCACGGCGAGGGCAGCCTGCTCGTACGGCACCTGGAGTCCGCGGTGCAGGGCAGCGTGCCCGCGCTGCTGGCGGAGGTGGGGGGCGCGGGCCATCCCCGTACGGTCCAGGTGCTGGTGGCGCTGGCCGCCGCGCACCCCGACCCGGCGGTGGCCAAGGCCGTGCGCCGGGCGGCCTTCCGGGTGCACACCGGCGGTGCGTGAGCGGGGCGGGCGCGGGTCAGCGGGGAGCGGGCGCGTACGTGCCGAAGCTCCAGATGTTGCCCTCGTGGTCCCGCGCCATGTAGTCCCGCGCCCCGTAGTCCTGGTCGGTCGGCGGCATCAGGATCTCCACGCCGTGCTCCACGGCCTGCCGGTGGTGCGCGTCGACGTCGTCCACCGCCACGTACACCCCGCTGGGTCCCGCGTCGCCCATCGCCGAGTCGAAGACCCCGCCCCTGCCTTTCGAGCCGAGCATCACCATCCCGTTGCCCTGGGCCAGCTCCGCGTGCGCCACGGTGCCGTCCTCGGCCTCGTACACCGCGACTTCGCGGAAGCCGAGTCCCTCCGTCAGCAGCCGGATCGCGGCCTTGGCGTCGCGGTAGACCAGCGTGGGGAAGACGGTCGGGGTGTGCTCGCTGCGGGGCATGCGGATCACGTCCTCTCAAGGGCTCTACGCGCAGTCTGGCACCGGCCACTGACACCGGCAGCCCGGCCGCGCTCCCACCGCGGGCCGCCGGGTCCGGCGCGTCAATCGGGTTGCGGCCCCCGATACACTGGGGTGATGGCAACTCTCCATGTGCATGAGTAACGGCGATCCATAACCCGCTGTCCCTGCCGTCTTCCGTCCTGCCCTGGAGAACTTCCGTGATCACCGCCACCGGCCTGGAGCTGCGCGCCGGCGCCCGCATCCTCCTCGAATCCGCCACCTTCCGCATCGCCAAGGGCGACCGCATCGGCCTCGTCGGGCGCAACGGCGCCGGCAAGACCACCCTCGCCAAGGTCTTGGCAGGCGAGGGCCAGCCCGCCGCCGGCACCGTCGCCCGCGGCAGCACCGTCGGCTACCTGCCGCAGGACCCGCGCACCGGCGACCTCGACGTGCTCGCCCGCGACCGCATCCTGTCGGCCCGCGGCCTGGACACCGTCATCCGCAAGATGCGCGAGGACGAGCAGCGGATGTCCGGCGGCAAGGGCGCCACCCGCGAGAAGGCCATGCGGCGCTACGAGCGCATGGAGACCGAGTTCCTCACCAGGGGCGGGTACGCCGCCGAGGCCGAGGCCGCCACCATCGCCGCCAGCCTCGGGCTGCCCGACCGGGTGCTCGGCCAGCCCCTCCACACGCTCTCCGGCGGCCAGCGCCGCCGCGTGGAGCTGGCCAGGATCCTCTTCTCCGACTCCGGGATCCTGCTGCTCGACGAGCCGACGAACCACCTCGACGCCGACTCGGTCGTCTGGCTGCGGGACTACCTGAAGACGTACCACGGCGGCTTCGTCGTCATCTCCCACGACGAACAGCTCGTCGAGACCGTCGTCAACAAGGTCTTCTACCTCGACGCCAACCGCGCCCGCATCGACGCGTACAACATGGGCTGGAAGCTCTACCTCGCGCAGCGCAAGGCGGATGAGAAGCGCCGCCGCCGCGAGCGCGCCAACGCGGAGAAGAAGGCCGCCGCCCTCAACGCCCAGGCCGACAAGATGCGCGCCAAGGCGACCAAGGCCACCGCCGCGCAGAACATGGCCCGCCGCGCCGAGCGGCTGCTCTCCGGGCTCGACGAGCAGCGGCGGGCCGACAAGGTCGCGCGGCTGCGGTTCCCCGACCCGGCCCCGTGCGGCAAGACGCCGCTGACCGCCGAGGGCCTGTCCAAGTCGTACGGGTCGCTGGAGGTCTTCACCGACGTCGACCTCGCCGTGGACAAGGGCTCCCGCGTCGTCATCCTCGGCCTCAACGGCGCCGGGAAGACCACGCTGCTGCGGCTGCTGGCCGGCGTCGAGAAGCCCGACACCGGCGGGGTCACCCCCGGGCACGGCCTCAAGCTCGGCTACTACGCGCAGGAGCACGAGACCCTCGACCCGGACCGCTCGGTGCTGGAGAACATGGCCTCGGCCGCGCCCGACATGGACGCCGTCGAGATGCGCAAGGTGCTCGGCTCGTTCCTCTTCTCCGGCGACGACGTCGACAAGCCCGCCCGCGTGCTCTCCGGCGGCGAGAAGACCCGGCTCGCGCTGGCGACGCTCGTCGTCTCCTCGGCCAACGTGCTGCTGCTCGACGAGCCGACCAACAACCTCGACCCGGCCAGCCGCGAGGAGATCCTCGGCGCGCTGCGCACCTTCACCGGCGCCGTCGTCCTCGTCACCCACGACGAGGGGGCGGTGGACGCGCTGGAGCCGGAGCGCATCATCCTGCTGCCGGACGGCGTCGAGGACCTGTGGAACGCGGACTACGCAGACCTGGTAGCGCTTGCTTGATCACCCCCGTCTGGATCATTCGGCTCATGGGTGATCCATCATCTGAGTGAGTGGTGCTCGTACCGCGGCGTGGTGCCTGGTCACCGGGCGTGCGGTGCCGGCTACGCGCGCTGCCGCCGCCGCCCCGCCCCGGCACTGCCCCCTGACCTGCCTAATCACTCCGTGCCGCGGTCCCGGCCGGTCCGCGGGCAGGCTCGGAATGCCGGGTTCCGACGGCCTCCGAGAGGAACTGGGGAGAAAACCTCGTGCCGCGGACCTTGCCGAACGGGTGGCCAGGAGGCCATAAAGGGGTGATCATGAGAGTCCAGAGCGCACTTCCGTACGAGGAGGCACGGGTGGCCGAGACTCTGAAGAAGGGCAGCCGGGTTACCGGCGCCGCGCGCGAAAAGCTCGCGGCTGACCTGAAGAAGAAGTACGACTCCGGTGCGAGTATCCGGGCGCTGGCCGAAGAAACCGGTCGCTCCTATGGATTCGTGCACCGGATGCTCAGCGAATCCGGCGTGACCCTGCGCGGTCGCGGCGGCGCGACGCGAGGCAAGAAAGCGTCGTCCTGACGGGACCGCCGCGGCGGCCTTGACGGGCGTCCCGGACCCCGCACAGGCACCCGGCCGGTCCGCCGGACCGGCCGGGTGGTTACTGTTCGGTATATGACAGAGCTGCTGCACAGAGACGGCGTACGGCTCGCCCTGGACGGCGAGGACGGCACGCTGGCCACGGTGACCCTCGACCACCCCGCCCGGCGCAACGCGCAGTCGCCCGCCATGTGGCGGGCGCTCGCCGCCGCCGGGCGTGAACTCCCCGGCAGCGTCCGCGTGGTGGTGCTGCGCGCCGAGGGCAAATCCTTCTCCGCCGGACTCGACCGGCAGGCATTCACTCCCGAAGGCTTTGCGGACGAGCCGTCATTCCTTGAGCTCGCCCGCTATTCCGACGGCGACCTCGACGCGGTCGTCGCCGAATACCAGGAGGCGTTCACCTGGTGGCGGCGGAATGACATCGTTTCCCTCGCGGCGGTGCAGGGACATGCGATTGGCGCGGGTTTTCAGCTTGCCCTTGCCTGCGACCTCCGGGTGTGCGCGGACGACGCGCAGTTCGCGATGCGGGAGACCTCGCTCGGGTTGGTGCCCGATCTCACCGGAACCGGCCCGCTGGTGCAACTCGTCGGATATGCACGGGCGTTGGAGATGTGTGTCACGGGGCGCTTCGTGCACGCGGAGGAGGCCGAGCGGGTGGGCCTGGCGAACCTCGTGGTCCCGGCGGCGGAGTTGGGCGCCGCGACCGCGGACCTGGCGGCGGCGCTGCTGGCGGCGCCGCGGGACGCGGTGATCGAGACGAAGGCGCTGCTGCGGGGGGCCGCGGGCCGGACGTACGAGGACCAGCGCGCGGCGGAACGCGCGGCGCAGGCCCGCAGGCTGCGGGACCTGGCGGGGGCGGGGGAGTAGGGGCTGCTGCGGGCCTGTCCCCGGGCGCCGCGATGGTACGGGGCGCGGGTACGGCCGCCGGGCTGCTCACCGGATGTCGGTGACGAGGACCGTGACGGTCGCGGCGCCGGTCCCGGCGCGTACGGCGCGGGCCACGTCGAGCGCGCGGTGCGCGGAGCCGAGGACGACGCGTACCTCGGCGTGGTCGCCGTCGGGGAGGACGTCGAAGTCGAGCAGCCCGGGCACGTCCGGTGCGCGGTCGCCGGGGCGGGTGGTCTCCCGGGCGGCGGGCGGGGGAGAGCCCGGGGGGCCGCCGGGGGCCGTCTGTGCGGCGGTCTGCGGGGTTTCCAGCAGACCTGCCACGTGGACGTCCACGGCGGCCACGCGCAGCCCCAGACGCTCCTCCGCGCCCCGGAGCAGGGCCTCCCGCAGCGCCGCCGCGGTGGCGGTCATCGGCCGGTCCACGGCGGCGTCGCACTGCGCCGAGATCCGCAACTCCCCGTACGGCAGCGCACTCACGGGCGCGGGCCCGACGGCGCCGGCTCCGCCGAAGGCACGGGACCCGAGGTACCGCACCTCGGCGCCGCCGCCCGCGGCGCCGACGGCGCCCGAACGCCCCCCGGGCCGGGAGATGCCCTCGGGCTGACAGGCGCCCCCGCGCCCGTCACCCCCTGCGGACCCCGCACCCCCTGCCGACCCCGTACCGCCCCCGGCGTCGGTCCGCCCGTAGAGCGCGTCCGAATCCATCTCATCCCCGGGGTCCGCCGGCCCGATCCGCAGCCCGGTCACCCGCGCCTCGCGCACCTCCGCCGCCGCGCGGCGCAGCACGCCCGCCGCCGCACGCTCCGCGATCCACGTGCCGTCGGCGGCGCCGCCCAGGGGCAGCAGCCTGCCGAGCCCCACCTGCTCGCGCACAGCCCGCTCCCAGCTCCCCGCCGTCATGCCCCCATCCTCCCCGACCCGCCCGGCCCGGCCACCCGTTCGCGGACCTGCGTGGGCCGGGTGTCGCATTCCCCTGGCCCGGCCCGGGCAGGGGACGGATAGTGGGGGGCGAAACGAGCGCACGCCACGGTCGTCAGAAAGGGTGGAGACGGTGAGCAGCGAGTCGACGGTCAGCGAGGTTCCGCGGGAGCCGGCAGCGGTCCCGCCGAAGGTGCTGGGCACGCGGCGCGGCACCGGCGACCCGGCCACGCGGGGGCGGACGACGATCGCCGACGGCGTGGTCGAGAAGATCGCCGGCCTCGCCGCGCGCGACGTCGTCGGCGTGCACGCCATGGGCAGCGGCCTCGCCCGTACCACGGGCGCCGTACGGGACCGCGCGCCCGGCTCCACCCGGTCGGTGGCCGGGGTGCGGGCCGAGGTCGGCGAGGTGCAGACGGCGCTCGACCTGGAGATCGTCGTCGACTACGGGGTCTCCATCACCGAACTCGCCCGCGCCGTACGGGAGAATGTCATTTCGGCCGTCGAGCGGATGACCGGCCTCGAAGTGGTCGAGGTCAACATCGCGGTGACCGACGTGAAGCTGCCCGACGACGAGGAAGAGGGGGCCGAGCAGCCGCGGCTGCAGTGACGGCGGGGCGGGGGACCCGCCCCGGGGAGCTTGGGGAAGGTGCGTGCGATGAGCATGGCAGTGGTCGGCCTGATCGCCGGGATGGCGCTGGGCTTCGCCGGCTACTTCGGCGGGTTCGGCGCCTTCCTGCTGGTGGCGGCGCTCGGCGCGATCGGGTTCGTCGTCGGCCGGGTGCTGGACGGCGACCTGGAGCCGGGCGACTTCTTCCGCAGGCCGGGCGAGCGCGACGACCGGCGGCGGTGACCGGGTGACGTCGGTGACGAGCGAACCCGCGGAAGAGGCGGGGCACGTAGGAGACGCCGCAGGCGGCGAGCCCGCCGTGCCGGCGGGGGAGCGGGGCGCGACCCGGATCGAGGACCGCGTCATCGCGAAGATCGCCTCCCAGGCGGCCCGCGAGGCGCTCCTCGGCGCGCCCGGCACCGACGCCGCGCACGCGGCCGTCGTCGTACGCGGCGACACCGCCCGCGTCCGCGTCGGCGTCCACCTGGGGTTCCCGTCCGACCTCGGCGCCCAGTGCTGCGCCGTGAGTCGGGCGGTCACCGAGCGGGTAAGGGCTCTGGTCGGGCTGGAGGTCCCGGAGGTGGCCGTGGAGGTCGAGCGGCTGCATGCCACGGAGCGGCCGAACGCGCCGCGGGGGAGGGTGCGATGAGCGGCGACGAGACGAAGTCCCGGCCGGCCGGCGGCGCGGCCGGCACCGTGGCGGCCGAGCCGGACGAGTGGCGGCAGAGCACGTCGGCCTCCGGGTACGCGGCCGGGCCGGACGGCGGGAGCGCCGCCGCGGCGGCCCGCTTCTGGTCCGTACGCCGCGTGCCCGCCGCGCTCACCGCCGCCGCGGCCACCGTGGGCACCGGGCTGCTGCTCTACGACGTCGTCGCCGTACGCGCGGAACGCCCCGCGATGCGCTGGCGCCGCCGCGTCGCCGACGAGCTGGCCGCCCGCCCGCTCGACGACGCCTGGGTGCTCGCCGCCGCCGCCCTGGCCGTGCTGCTCGGCGCCTGGCTGGTGCTGCTGGCCGTCACGCCGGGCCTGCGCGGCGTGCTGCCGATGCGGCACGCCTCGCCGGACCTGCGGGCCGGGCTGGACCGGCGGGCCGCGTCCGTCGTGCTGCGCGACCGGGCGATGCAGATCTCGGGCGTGCGGTCGGTACGGGTCTCGGTGGGCCGCCGCCGGGTCAGCGCCCGCGCCGAGTCGCACTTCCGGGAGCTGGACGACGTACGCGCCGACCTCGCCGCGGTCCTCGGCGACGGCATCCGTGAACTCGGCCTCGCCCACAGGCCCGAGCTGTCCGTCCACGTACGCCGGCCGCCGGCGAAGGGGTGAGCGCGATGCTGCGCGTGGTCAACCGGATCCTGCTCGCCGTCACCGGCCTCCTCGTCGCCGGTGCCGGGATCGCCGTGCTCTTCGCCGGGCTCGACCTGCCGCGGCCCGGCTTCGCGCCGTACGCCGGCGGCTCCGGCGACGTGCTGCTGAGCCGGGACACCCGGATGCAGTGGCGGGACGACGGCTGGTGGTGGCCGACGGTGGTCGGCGGTCTTTCGCTGCTCGTGCTCTGCTGCGGCTGGTGGCTCGTCGCCCAGTTGCGCCGGGCCCGCCTCGGCGAGGTCGTCGTCGACACGGGCGGCGCACTCGCGTCCGGCGCGCCGGACGCCTCCGGTGCGGACGGCGGCAAGGAGGGCGACTGGGCTTCCGCCACCGACCCGGACGCCGACGGTGCCGAGTCCGGGGGCCCCGGCACGCTCACGCTGCCGACCGCCCCGCAGGCCCTGCTGCGCGGGTCCGCGCTGGAGGAGGTGCTGGCGGAGGAGGCCGGTGCGCTGGCGGGGGTGGAACGGGCCCGGGTGACCCTCACGGGCCGGCGCACGGCGCCGCGCGCCAGCTTCGGGGTGCTGCTCGGCCCCGGCGCGCATCCCGCGGCGGCCGTGGACCACATCGAGGAGCGGGCGCTCGCCCCGGCCCGCGCGTCGGTGGGCCTGGCGCGGCTGCCCGCGGAGATCAGGTTCCGCCCGGCGAAGCACCGCCCGGAGCGCGTCTCGTGACGGCGGGCGCGGGCGCGGGGGCGGGCGCGGGCCCGTAGGTCCTATACGTGCCGGACCGCGGCCGGTGCGCGGTGCGCCCGGCCCGTACCGGCGGTACGGCTCGTACGGCGCACGCGCGACCGGCCCCGGGGCTCCGTGCCCGTCCCGCTCGCGGGTAACCGGCGTAAGAGGCCGAAGTCCGTGCTCCTACGCGCGCTCCGTCCGGCCATCGCGCTCAGATGCTCCGCCGCATGCCGCCGTCGATCGGCAGCATGATCCCGGTCAGGTACGACGCCGCGGGCGAGAGCAGGAACGCCGCCGTCCGGCCGAACTCCTCCGGGGTGCCGTAGCGGCCCAGCGGGATCTTCGCCTCCATCCGGGCCCGCGCCGCCGCCGCGTCGCCGGACAGGGCGTCCAGCTCGCGGGCCCGGTCCGTGTCGATCCGGGCCGGCAGCAGCCCCACGACCCGCACGCCGCGGGGCCCGAGGTCGTCGGCGAGCGACTTGGCGTATCCGGCGAGCCCCGGGCGCAGCCCGTTGGAGATGGTGAGCCCGGGAATCGGCTCGTGGACGGAGCCGGAGAGCACGAAGCCGATGACCCCGCCCTCCGCCAACTCGCCCGCGGCCGTCCTGGCCATTCGCATCGCACCGAGGAAGACGGAGCCGAACGCCGTCTCCCACTCGGCGTCGGTGTTGGCGGTGGCGTTGCCCGCGGGCGGGCCGCCGACGCTGATGAGCACGCCGTCGAAGCGGCCGAAGTGCTCCCGGGCGGCGGCGATGAGCCGGTCCGGGGTGCCGGGTTCTGCGTTGTCGGCGGCGACGCCGACGGCCGACTGGCCGAGCGCGGCGGCGGCACTCGCCACGCGGTCCTTGTCGCGGCCACTGAGCACCACCTTCGCGCCCTCGGCGAGCAGTTGCTCGGCGACGGCGAGACCGAGGCCGCGCGAGCCCCCGGTCACGACGTAGGCGCGGTCGTTGAGTCCAAGATCCATGGGGGTCAGTCTGCCGCCATCTGCTCGGCGGGCGCCAGGGATGGGGCGGGGTCGTCGTCCGCGGCCCGCCGCGCGGGGGCGTCCGCGGTCCTCCCGGCCCCGTCGGCGGTGGTCCCGCCGGGCGCTTCCCCGTCCGCCGCGGGCTCCGCCTCTGCCGCCGTCTCCCCACCGGCCGCCTTCGCCGCCGCGGCCTCGCGGTCGCGGCGCTCACGGCGTACGAGAACCCACCAGCCGAACGGCACCGCCGCCGCGAAGATCCACCACTGGATCGCGTACGCGATGTGCACCCCGATGCTGCTGTGGTCCGGCTCGGTGACCGGCTCCGGCTGCTTGCCCGCGGCCTTCGGCGAGGTGCCGACCAGCTCGACGAACCCGCCGAGGACCGGCCCCGGCAGGCCGCCCGCGGCCTCGTCGGCGCTGTTGATCAGCATCACCTGGCGGTCCGGCAGGCCGGCCTTGTCGCGGATGCCGCTGCCCGTCGTCTCGTCGGGGCGCAGCCGGCCGGTGACGGTGACCTCGCCTTCGGGCGGGGGCGGCACCTTGGGGAAGGTGGTGAGATCGGCACCCGCGGGCACCCAGCCGCGGTTGACGAGGACCGCGGAGCCGTCGGTCAGGCGGAGCGGGGTGACCACGAAGTAGCCCTGCTTGTCGTCGGCGCCGAGCCGCTGCCGTACGACGACCTCCCGCTCCGGCTCGTACGCGCCGGTGGCCGTGACCGTGCGCCAGGTGTCCTCGCGCGGCACCGTGCGGCCCTCGCGCATGAGCCGGTCCACCGGGACCGGCTCGGCCTTGAGGTTGCGGGCGACGAGGTCATTGCGCGCGACCCGGTCCTCGTGGCGGTGGAGCTGCCAGAAGCCGAGCTGGATCATCACGGGGATGAGCAGGACGGCCACCAGGGTGACGATCACCCACTGCCGGGACAACAGGAAGCGGTACACCCCTTGACGGTACTCCCCGGTCCACCGCCGCCCGACGGGACCCCGCTACCCTGCCCCGCCGTCCCCGCCGGGCAGCGCGTCCGCCGGCTCGACGTCCCGCATGAGGTGGAGGAAGGCGGCCTCGTCGATCACCGGGGTGCCGTGCGCCGCGGCCCGCGTGACCTTGCTCGTCGGCGCGCCCGGGTCGTTGGTGACCAGCAGGCTCGTGTAGCGCGAGACGCTGCCCGCGACGTGCAGCCCGGACTCGACGGCCCGGTCCTCCAGCAGGCTGCGGTCCACCGAGGTGTCGCCGGAGAAGGCCACGCGCATGCCCTGCTTGAGCCGGCCGCCGCGCGCGTACCGCCCCGGGTTGGGGTACGGGGACGCGGGCAGCCGGCGGTTGGGCCGCCAGGTGCGCCACTGGTACGCACCGTGCCCGCCCGGCGAGCGGGTACCGCCGGCGCCGCCGGCGGGCGCCTGCTCCGCCCACTCCGTCAGCGGCTGGCAGGCCAGCAGCGGCAGCCGGGCGCCGGCCTCGGCCGCCTGCCGCAGGCTGGGGCGGAAGATCTCGGCGAGGACGCGGGCGTCGTCCTCGGCGTCGTGGGCCTTGCGCTGGGCGACGCCGAAGTGGGCGGCCAGCGACGCCAGCCGGGCGTTGGGCAGCGGCAGCCGCAACTGCCGGGCGAGGGAGATGGTGCACAGCCGCCGGCGCACGGGAGCGGTGAGCCCGGCGCGGGCGTACTCGCGGGCGATCATCATCCAGTCGAAGACCGCGTTGTGCGCGACGAGCACCCGGCCCTCCAGCCGCGCGGTGAACTCCTCGGCGATCTCCGGGAAGAGCGGCGCGTCGGCGAGCATCTCGCGGGTGAGGCCGTGGATCCACACGGGTCCCGGGTCGCGCTGCGGGTTGACCAGCGTGTACCAACTGTCCTCCACCGCGCCATGGGCGTCGAGGCGGTAGACGGCGGCGGAGACGATGCGGTCGTCGGAGCGCAGCCCGGTGGTCTCGACGTCGACGACGGCGTACGCCTCGGGGTAGTCGGCGGGCCAGCCGCCGGCGGGGGCGGCGGGCGGCGGGATGCCGGGATGCTGCCCGGCGTCGGCCGCGGTGCCTGCGCCGGCGGTCTCGCTGCCGGCGGTCCCCGTTTCCGCGGTACGCGCCGGGTCCGCGGACTCCGCGGGACCGGCCGGCGGAGGCAGCGGGAGAGCCGGCTGCAGCGCGACCGGATCCGCGCCCGGAAGCGGCTGCTGCCGCGCGACTTGACGGGGACTCAGGGGCGTCGCGCGGTCTTCGAGCATGGGTTCAGAGCATAGAGCCTGCCACCGACACGGCGGCGCGCGCGGGTGCCGCCTGAGCACCCGTCAGCGGTCAGTCCGCTGGCTGCCCGGCCACCGGGCCGCGCGGGGTGACCAGGCCCGTCTCGTAGGCGAGCACGACGAGTTGGGCCCGGTCGCGGGCGCCGAGCTTCGTCATCGCCCTGCTGACGTGTGTCTTTGCGGTGATCGGGCTGATGTGCAGCCGGGCGGCGATCTCCTCGTTGCTGAGGCCGCCGCCGACGAGCGTGACCACCTCGCGCTCGCGCCGGGTGAGCCCGCGCAGCGCGTCGTCCGCGTCCGGCACGCCGCCGGCGGGGCGGGACACGTACTCCTGGATCAGCTTGCGCGTCAGCGCGGGGGAGAGCAGCGCGTCGCCGCGGGCGGCGACCCGTACCCCGTGCAGCAGGTCCTCCGGCTCCATGTCCTTGACGAGGAACCCCGCCGCGCCGGCGCGCAGCGCGCCCCAGACGTACTCGTCCACGCCGTAGTTGGTGAGGATGACGACGTGCACGCCGGCCAGTTCGGGGTCGGCGGCGATCCTGCGGGTGGCCTCGATGCCGTCGAGCACCGGCATCTGCACGTCGACCAGCGCCACGTCGGGACGGTGCCGGGCGGCGAGCCGGACCCCCTCGGCGCCGTCGGCGGCCTCGCCGACCACCTCGATGTCGTCCTCGGCGTCGAGCAGTGCCCGGAACCCGCCCCGGATGAGGGCCTGGTCGTCGACGAGCAGCACCCGGATCACGTGGCCGCCCCCGCGGCGCCGCCCGCCCGCGGCAGCGGCAGCTCGGCGCGTACCCGGAAGCCGCCCTCCGGCCGCGGCGCGGCGTGCAGTTCGCCGCCGAGCGCGGCGACCCGCTCGCGCATCCCGGTCAGCCCGATGCCCGGCTGCGGCGGTGCCCCGGGGTCGGCGGCGCCGTCGTCGTCGACCTGGACGACGACCCTGTCCGGCGCGTACGAGACGTGCACGCCCACCGCCGCCGCGGGCCCCGCGTGCCGCGCGACGTTCGTCAGCGACTCCTGCACGATCCGGTACGCCGCCCGGTCCACCTCCGCCGGCAGCGCCGGCCGCTCGCCCGCGACCGCCACCGTCGCCGGCACCCCCGAGCCCCGGGCCCGCGCCACCAGCTCCGGCAGCCGTTCGAGGCCGACGCCCTCGGCGCCGCCGTCCGCGTTGCGCAGCACGTGCAGCGTGGAGCGCAGCTCGCGCGCGGCGTCGCCGCTGGCCTCCTGGATGGCCAGCAGCGCCGGCGGCGGCTCCTGGCCGCGCTTCTTCGACAGGTGCACGGCCACCCCGGCCTGCACCTTGATCACGGAGATGCTGTGGGTGAGGGTGTCGTGCAGCTCGCGGGCGATGCGCAGCCGCTCCTCGTCCGCGCTGCGCTGCGCGTTCTCCGCGGCCCGCTCCTCGGCCTGCGCGAGCATCGCCTCGTGCTGGATGCGCATGGCCGCGCCCATCGCGCACGCCACCACCCAGCCGAACGTCAGGAACCGCTTCTCCAGCGCCGCGCGCAGCGCCACGTCGCCGAGCGGGAGCAGCGGCAGCGAGCCGAGGCTGATCGCGAGGGAGACGAGGGCGGTGACGGCGAAGAAGCCGCGGTGCCCGCCGCGGATGGTCCGGTAGACGGCGACCAGCATCGGCAGCACCGGGCTGCCGTCGGGGTAGCCGCGGAGCTGGTACGCGACCATGGCCGCCGCCGTGATCACCAGCACCGTGCGCGGGAAGCGGTGCCTGGCCACCAGCGCCACGCTGCCGGCCAGGCCCAGCACCCAGGCGAGCGCGTCGAAGCCGATCCGCCCGTCCGGCGCCAGCAGCATCGTGCCCACGCAGCCGAGCGCCACGACGGCGGCGAAGCCCGCGTCCTTGGCGTACGCACGGGCATCGCGCGCCGTCTCCCGCCCGTCCTTGATCGCGTTCGCGAGGTAGCGGAACACCGCGTGCTCGCTGTTCGCGTCCGTCTGCGCTGCCGCCGTCATGCTCTGCACCGTAGCCAATCGATGCCGGTCAGGCGTCCTCCGGGAGGTGCAGCGGGCGCTGCTGCACAGGTTGCAGGCGGCGGGTCCGTACACCCCTGACCGCAGTGCGGGAAGCCACTTGCCGGACGATGACGGGCGGCGGTCCCGGGGCGGATCGTGGAGCCCGACGGCAGCCGGCCGTCTGACGGCCGGCACGCGCACGGCGGACGGGAGGCCCACCATGCCCCTTCACGGAACGGACGGAGACCACCGCGTACGGATCCCGCAGCCGGCGGCGGCGCGGGACGCCGTACGGGACGCGCCGCACGACCCGGCCCGGGACGCGCCGCGCGACCCGCTACGGGATGCGGCCCGGCACGCGCTCCGGCACGACGGCGGGCCGTGGGCCGCGGCGGTCCTGCCCACCAGGCACCTCCTGCTGCGGCTGGCGGAGCCCGCGCGCCGCGCCGAGGCGCGGCGGCTGCTCGCGCTCGTCCTCGACGTGCCCCCGCTGCCGGGTGTGGAACCCGCGGTGCTGGTCGCCGAGGTGCCGGACAGCCGGCGGGCGGTGGACGTGCTCATCGAACTGGCGTGGGCGGGGATCGAGCTGGACGGGTTCGCGCTCGACTCCGCGGCGTGACGGCCTGCGCCGGGAGCGGTGACGAGGGAGCGCGCCCGACGCGGGTCCGCCGCGGGTCCGGCGCGGGCCCGGTCAACTCCCGGGCACCCATGGTCACTTGGCGGTACGGGCGACACGTATCGTATGGCGCGTCCATGCAAAAAAGTGATGGCGCGGGCGAAGAGGGCGGTGACACGATCCCACGGTGGACTCTCGATATCTGCGCGCCTTCGTGACGGTGGCCGAAACCGGCGGGATATCAGCCGCGGCCGAGCGGCTGGGGTACGCGCAGTCGAGCCTCAGCGCCCAACTGCGCCGCCTGGAACAGGAACTCGGCGTCACGGTCGTGGTCCGCACCTCCACCGGCGCGTCCCTCACCGACGCCGGCCGCCGGCTGCTCCCGTACGCGCGCGAGGCGCTGGAGATCGACGAACGCATGCGCAGCGCGGCCGCCGCTTCCCGGCCCCGGCTGCGGATCGGGGCGCCGGAGACCCTGGCGGGCGAGTGGCTGCCGGACATCGTCACCGCGCTGGACTACGGCGCCGGCGGGCCGGACGCGGACGCGGAGATCAGCGTCGTCGTCGGCCCCCGCGAACAACTGGCGGAGCAACTGGCCGCCGGTGAACTGGACCTCGCCTTCCACTTCGACGACGGCAGCCGGACGGCGGGCCCCAGCGCGGTCGTCGGCCACGAGGAGGTCGTGCTCGTCACCGGCCCCGCGCACCCGCTGGCGGACGCGGCGGAGGTGACGGAAGCGGACGTGCTGGCCGCCGAGTTCCTCGTCGCGGAGCCGGGCTGCAGCTCGGCCGTCCTCTACGACCGCCTCAGCCGCGACCTGCCCGCCCGTACCCGCACGGCCACCGCCGCCGGCTCCCTGCCCGCGCTGCGCCGGCTGGCGGCGCACGGCCGCGGGGTGGCGCTGCTGCCCCGGCTGGCCGTCGTACGGGACCTGGAGGACGGCGGGCTGGTCGACCTCCCGCTGGCCACCCGCCCGGGGCCGGTGGCGATCGAGGCCCGCTGGCGCCGCGACCCGGGCCAGGCGGAACCGACGCTGCGGGCCGTCCTGCGCCTGGCCCGCCGCCACACCCCCCAACTCCCCCCGCCCCCGGCGCTCCGCCGCACCCCGGCCCGTACGGCCTGACCGGGGCGGCCGCGCGGCGTCCCGTACGCCGGTACGTGGCACGCCCCGCCCCGGACCGGCGGGCGCCGGGCCCGCGTCTTTCCCGGCCGGCCCGCCCCTCCGCCCGCCGTGCCGGACCCGCCCGCTCCGGTCCCGCCCCTGCGGACGCGCGGCGGTTCTTGCGCCAGACTGGGGCCATGGCCGATGCCGCCCTGCCGACCCCCCGTCCCCGTTCCCGGGCCCTCCGCGGGGCCGTCGTGCGGGGCGCCCGCGGGGTGTTCGCGGCGGCCGCCGCCGCGCATCTGGTGGGGCAGCTCGCCGGGGCCGACTGGCTCGTGCACGCCACCAAGCCCCTGCTCATGCCCGCCCTCGCCGCCTACGCCGCCGCCCGCGGCGCCCCGCGGGCGCTCGTCGCCGGGCTGGGCTTCGGCTGGGCCGGGGACGTGCTGCTGCAGGTGGGCGGGGACGGGGCGTTCCTGGCCGGGATGGGGGCGTTCGCCGCCGGGCACGTGTGCTACCTGACGCTCTTCCGGCGCGAGCACCGGCTGCCCCGCGCGGTGGAGCGGCGGCCGGCCGTCGCGTACGGGGCCGCCTGGGCGGCCGGCGTCGGCGTGCTGTGGCCGGGACTCGACCCGGGGCTGCGCGGGCCCGTGGCCGCGTACAGCCTGCTGCTCGCCGCGATGGCGTTCGGCGCCGCCCGGTTCGGGCCGCGGGCGGGTGCGGGGGGTGCGCTGTTCCTGCTCTCCGACACCCTCATCGCCACCGACCTCGCCGGCCTGCCGCAGCCGCCCGCCGCCGGGTTCTGGGTGATGGCGACGTACCTGGCCGCCCAGTACCTCATCGCGGACGGCGTGCTGCGCCGCCGGGCGCCCGGCCGCGGCCTCGTACGCGGCGCACAGCCGCCCGGCCCCGGCCCCGGCCCCGGCCCCGGACACAGCCCCGGCCCCGGACACGGCGAAGGCCGGGCCGCGGCGCCCTGAGGCACCGCCGCCCGGCCCGGTGGCCGCCGGTGTGCTACGTCACCGGCCGGCCCTCACCGCCGTACGGCGTCGTAGGCGTCCACGATCCCCGTCCCGTAGAAGGCGTTGGTCCGCTTGTTGCCGGTGCAGGTGGCGTCCTCGACCCCGTTGCCGTCCGGGTCGTAGAACTCCGGGCAGCCGGGATTGTCGGCCTGCGACTTCATCATCATGTGCAGCGCCGTGGGCGACACCCGCGGGTGCTTGCTCTTGATGAGCGCCGCCACGCCCGCGGCGTGCGGGGTGGCCATCGACGTGCCCTGCAGCCAGCCGTACTTGTTCTCCGGCAGCGTCGACAGGATGCGGCCGTTCTTCGACGGCGTGTCCGGGATCTGGTAGGCGTCACCGCCGGGCGCGGCGATGTCGACGACCTTCTGGCCGTAGCTGCTGTAGTACGACTTGTCGTCGTTCACGCCGGTACCCGCGACGGTCACGATGCCCGGGAGCTGGGTCGGCACGTCCCAGCACTCGGAGGGGTCGATCGTGCGCTCCACGGACGTACTGTCGTTGGGGCTGGAGTCGTCCGCGATCTCGTCGGAGGCGAGGTCGTGGTTGGAGTTGCCGGCCGCGGCGAGGTGCAGGGTGCCCTTGCCCATCGCGTACAGCGAGGCGCGGTTGACCGCGTCGACGATCGCCCGCTGGTCGGGGTCGTCGAGGCAGTTGTAGAGCCACGGGTCGACGTAGTAGCTGTTGTTGGTGATCTCGATGCCGTTGTCGCCGGCGAAGACGAAGGCGCAGACGACGGCCTCGGCGTAGAACAGCGCGGTGTCGGGCTCGCTCACCTTGAGCGAGGCGACCTGCACGCCGGGCGCGACGCCGGCCACGCCGACGCCGTTGCGCGCGGCGGCGATCTCACCGGCGACGTGGGTGCCGTGGTAGTCGCCCGCCGGGTCGTAGGGCCGCCAGGCGCCCTCGGTGGTGTCCGCGACGCCGCCGACGCAGTTGGCGGACTGCTTGGCGGAGAAGTTGGCCTTGAGGTCGGGGTGGGTGTCGTCCACGCCGGTGTCGATGACGCCGACGGTGACGTCACGGCTGCCGGTCGAGACCTTGTGCGCCTTGTCGGCGCCGATCGCCGGCAGGTCCCACTGCTCGTTCTCCAGCGGCTCGACGCCCGGGTCCTGCGAACGGGCCTTCGCGGCCCCCTTGTAGACCTCAGGCGCGCTGGTCTCCAGCGTCCCCCCGGGCGTCAGCGGCGCGGTACGGCTCGCGCCCGCGGACTGCACGCCGCGCACGTCGCGCAGCTCCGCCGCGAAGTCCGGGTTGGTGGAGTGGGCGACGACCACGCCGATCTTCTTGTACGTGACGACCACCGAGCCGTCCGCGTCGGCGATTGCGTCCTTGACCCGGGCGATCGTCCTGTCGTCGGTCTTCGTGTTGACCACGTACGAAAGCTTCTCGCCGGCCGCGGTCCCGGCGCTGCCGCCGGGCTCCGGGGCCGACGCGGCGGAGGCCGCCCCCGGCAGGAGGCCGAGCGCCGCCGCGAGGGTCAGCCCGAGGGGCACTGCCAGCAGGCGCCGACCGCGGGGTCGGAGATGAGTCATGGGATCTCCAGATCATCAGTCAGGAATCCGCCGCGGACCGTTGCCGCGGTCAGGTACACGGCAAGCGAACGTAGCGCTGATCACCCGTGGCCATCAATACATCGCCCTGCAGTGTCTTTTGGCGTGTCGGGCAGACCGGACGCTCCCGGCCCCGTCGTCACGCGCGTACGACGGAACGTTTCGCCGCCGCGACCTCAACAAAATGTTGATTGTCGGTGGCCTGGCGTAGGCTGCCAGAGGTCAGTTACCGCCGTGGGAGGGCTTTCTCCATGCTGCGTGACACCTATGGGCGAGTCGCCACCGATCTTCGCGTCTCGCTCACCGACCGCTGCAACCTGCGGTGCACGTACTGCATGCCCGAGGAAGGGCTTCAGTGGCTCGGCAAACCCGAGCTGCTCACCGACGACGAGATCGTCCGCCTCGTCCGCCTCGCGGTCACCGAGTTCGGCGTCACCGACGTGCGCTTCACCGGCGGCGAGCCGCTGCTGCGCCCCGGGCTCACCGGCATCGTCGAGCGCTGCGCCGCCCTCGCGCCCCGCCCCAAGCTCTCCCTGACCACCAACGGCATCGGCCTGGAGCGTACGGCCGCGGCCCTCAAGGCCGCGGGTCTCGACCGGGTGAACGTCTCGCTGGACACCCTCAGCGCCGACGTGTTCCAGCGGCTGACCCGCCGCAAACGCCACGGCGACGTGCTCCGCGGCCTCGCCGCCGCCCGGGCCGCCGGCCTGGATCCGGTGAAGGTCAACAGCGTGCTGATGCCGGGGTTCAACGAGGACGAGGCCCCCGACCTGCTCGCCTGGGCCGTCGCCGAGGGCTACGAGCTGCGGTTCATCGAGCAGATGCCCCTCGACGCGCAGCACGGCTGGCAGCGCGACGGCATGATCACCGCGGGCGACATCCTCGCCTCCCTGCGCACGCGCTTCACGCTGACCCCCGAGGGCGAGGTGGTGCGCGGGTCCGCCCCCGCCGAGCGCTGGCTCGTGGACGGCGGCCCGGCCCGCGTCGGCGTCATCGCCTCCGTCACCCGGCCCTTCTGCCGGGCCTGCGACCGCACCCGGCTGACCGCGGACGGGCAGGTGCGCAACTGCCTGTTCGCGCGCGAGGAGACCGACCTGCGGGGTGCGTTGCGCTCCGGCGCGCCGGACGCGGAGATAGCCCGGCAGTGGCGGATCGCGATGTGGGGGAAGAAGGCGGGCGCCGGGCTCGACGACCCGTCGTTCGTCCAGCCGGACCGGCCGATGTCCGCGATCGGCGGCTGACGCGGGGGAGTTGGGGACCGCCCGGGTGCGGCGGGCGCCGCTCAGGCCCGAGGGGCGGGACCCGGCCCGCCCTCGCCGCCGGCGTCCTTTTCCGCGGCTTCTTCGGTTTCTCCCGTTTTCGCGCTTGCCGCGCTCTTCTCCGCCTCCTGCCAGTCCGCCAGCGTGACGACCTCCTTGAGGAAGTCCCGTACGCCCAGGAACCGGCTCAGGTATTCGCGGTGCTCCTCGCACGCGAGCCAGGTCTTGCGGCGCTCCGGCGTGTGCAGCTTCGGGTTGTTCCAGGCGAGCACCCACACCGCGGGCGCACGGCAGCCCTTGGCGGAGCAGATGGGAGCGGAATCAGCGGTGTTCACGGGGCCCAGCCTACGTACCGGAACATGGGCGACGCCGGGCAGCCACGGGGGGAGCCGCCCGGCGTCGGTCCGTCGCTCCGACGGGGGATGCGGAGCGCGTACGAAGTATGTCACGCGAGGAGGGCCGCCCGGCACCGGATGGGCATATTTGATTTGAGCTTTTTCTGAGCTTGCACTCTTGGTGATCAAACGGGCGGCGGAGCGCTGTCACTGGTCGTCGACTCGTTGCCGGCCGGGGCCCGTTCACCCGGGGCGCCGGGCTCACGCGTGGTCCGCCGCGGCGGGGCGATGACTCTGCGCTCCGGGGCGACGACGAAGGTGGAGGGCAGCGAACGAATGCTCTCGCGGCCCGCGTTCGCGATGATCACCGCGAAATAGGGGATGAACATCCCGAGGACGAGTGCGACGACCGCGGTGTGCCGCTGGACGTTCCAGAGCAGCGCGGCGGCCACCACCGAGACCGCCCGGACCGTCATGGAGATCACGTACCGCCGCTGCCGGGCGCGTACGTCATCGTCCAGGCTCTGCCGCGCGCCGGTGATCCTGAACACATCGGCATCGCCGCGGCGCTTCCGCTTCACACTCCACCCCCTGGCACCGGGTACCTCCCCAAGGTACGCCGGGAAAACGCCTCGCTCGATGCGGGGGCGGGACATACCGCCCCACAACCCGAACAGACCTGGCCGGAATGCGCCCTCGCGGCCACCGCAAGAAACTGGCACGGCAGGCGGACACCGCCGCACTAGGAGGCGACATGAGCTGGCTGTGGGCCATCGTCCTGGGCCTGATCCTGGGCGTCATCGCCCGGATCATCCTGCCCGGCAGACAGGCCATCCCCATCTGGCTGACCATCGTGTTCGGCATCATCGGGTCGATCATCGGCAATGCCGCGGCCTCGGGGATCGGCGTGGCGGACACCAAGGGGGTCGACTGGATCCGGCACCTGCTGCAGCTCGCCGGCGCCGTGGGCGTCGTGGCCCTGGGCGCCCCGATGTACGAGAGGTTCCGCGGCCACCGGAAGCGCAGCCCCCGCTAGGGGGGCCGCCTCCGCCGGCGGGGCCCGGCCCCGCCGGTCAGCCGTCCTGCGGGGCCGCCAGCTCGATCGCCGCCAGGCTGCGCTTGCCCCGGCGCAGCACCAGCCAGCGCCCGTGCAGCAGGTCCTCGGGCGCCGGCACGGCGTCCTCGGCGGCGACCTTCACGTTGTTCACGTACGCCCCGCCCTCCTTGACCGTCCTGCGGGCCGCCGACCGGCTCGGCGCCAGGCCCACCTCGGCCAGCAGCTCCACCACGGGACCCAGCTCCGCGACCCGCGCGTGCGGCACCTCGGCCAGCGCCGCCCGCAGCGTCGCCTCGTCCAGCTCGCCCAGCTCGCCCTGCCCGAAGAGGGCCCGGGACGCGGCGATCACCGCGGCGCACTGCGCCGCACCGTGCACCAGCGTCGTCAGCTCCTCCGCCAGCGCCCGCTGCGCGGCCCGCGCCTGCGGCCGCTCCGCCGTCTGCCGCTCCAGCTCGATCAGCTCCTCGCGGCTGCGGAAGCTGAGGATCCGCAGGTAGCGGGAGACGTCGCGGTCGTCGACATTCAGCCAGAACTGATAAAAGGCGTACGGAGTCGTCAGCTCCGGGTCGAGCCAGACCGCGCCGCCCTCCGTCTTGCCGAACTTCGTGCCGTCGGCCTTCGTCATCAACGGCGTCGCCAGCGCGTGCACCGCGGCCTCCGGCTCGACCCGGTGGATCAGGTCGGTGCCCGCCGTCAGGTTGCCCCACTGGTCGCTGCCGCCCGTCTGCAGCGTGCAGCCGTGCCGCCGGTACAGCTCCAGGAAGTCCAGGCTCTGCAGGATCTGGTAGCTGAACTCGGTGTAGCTGATGCCCTCTTCCGACTCCAGCCGGCGGGCGACGGCCTCCTTGGCGACCATCTTGTTCACCCGGAAATGCCGCCCGATGTCCCGCAGGAACTCGATCGCCGACAGGCCCGCGGTCCAGTCCAGGTTGTTGACCATCCGGGCGGCGTACGGGCCCTCGAAGTCGAGCAGCGGCTCGATCTGCGCGCGGACCCGCTCCACCCAGCGGGCGACGACCTCCGGGTCGTTCAGCGTGCGCTCCGCGTCCGGCTTGGGATCGCCGATCTGGCCGGTCGCGCCGCCGACCAGGGCCAGCGGCAGGTGCCCGGCCTCCTGGAGCCGGCGCACGGTCAGCACCTGCACCAGGTGTCCCACGTGCAGGCTGGGCGCCGTCGGATCGAAGCCGCAATAGAACGTGACGGGACCGTCCGCGAGCGCCTTGCGCAGTGCGTCCTCGTCGGTGGACAGGGCCAGCAGCCCGCGCCACCGCAGCTCGTCGACGATGTCCGTCACGTCTTCTCGTCTCTCTTCTCGGTCTCGATCCCGGTCCCGTACCCGGCCGCCCGCGCGGCCGCGTACGGGAATGCTGCGTACGAGGGTAATGGCGGCTAGACGCCCTGGCTGACCGAGCTCATGTTGAAGTCGGGGATCCGCACCGGCGGCATCGCCGCCCGCGTGAACCAGTCGCCCCACTCGCGCGGCAGCGTCCGCTCCGTCACCCCGGCCTCGGCCGCGCGCCCCAGCAGGTCGACGGGCGACTCGTTAAAGCGGAAGTTGTTCACCGCCCCGGTCACCTCGCCCTTCTCCACCAGATACACGCCGTCCCGGGTCAGCCCGGTCAGCAGCAGCGTCGCCGGGTCGACCTCGCGGATGTACCACAGGCAGGTCAGCAGCAGCCCGGGCCCGTCGTGCCCCAGCTCCGCGACCATCTCGTCCAGCGACTTCGTACCGCCCGCGTCCAGCACCAGGTTGTCCGCCTCCGGCGTGACCGGCAGGCCGGTGAGGTCCCCGGTGAAGCGGCCGGTCAGCAGGTGCTGCAACGTGCCCTCGCGCACCCAGTCCGTGGGCCCGACCGGCAGCCCGTTGTCGAAGACCGACCAGTCGTTGCCCGAGGCGTGCGCGACGACGAACGGCGCCGACTCCAGCCCCGGCTCCGCCGGGTCGCTGCGCAGCGTCAGCGGCAGCCCGGCCAGCTTCTCGCCGACCCGCGTGCCGCCGCCCGGCTTGCTGAACACCGTGCGGCCGTCGTGCGCGTCCCGCCCGGAGGCCGACCAGAACATGTACACCAGCAGGTCCGCCACCGCGCTCGGCGGCAGCAGCGTCTCGTACCGCCCGGCGGGCAGCTCCACCGTGCGCTCCGCCCACGCCAGCCGCTGCGCCAGCTCCGCGTCCAGCCCGGCGGGGTCCACGTCGGTGAAGTCCCGGGTCGAGCGGCCCGCCCAGGCGGACTTCGTCCGGTCCGGGGACTTGGCGTTCAGCTCCAGCGTGCCCGTCGGCTGGTCGTGGCGCAGCCGCAGCCCGGTGGAGGTGCCGAGGTAGGTGGAGGTCAGCGTGTGGTTCGCGAAGCCGTAGAGCTGCCGGCCGCCGGCCCGGGCGCGGGCGAAGGACTCGCCGAGCGCGGGCGCGAAGGCGGCGAAGACGTCGGAGGAGGTCTCGGCGGGCGGCCCGGCGAAGTCGGCCGAGTGCGGCACGCCCTCGACCAGCGGCCTGGCGTCCTCCGCGGGACCGCTCTCCCGCGCCGCCGCCTCCGCGGCCCGTACCAGCGGCTCCAGGTCGTCCGCGGTGACCGCGGCCCGGGAGACGACGCCGGAGGCGGTGCCCTCCCGGCCGTCGACGGTGGCGATGACCGTGAGCGTACGGCCGCGGGTCTCGCCGTTCGTCGTCAGCACGTTGCCCGCCCAGCGCAGGTTCGCGCTCGACTCCTCGTCGGCGATCACCACGCAGCCGTCCGCGCGCGACAGCTCCAGCGCCCGCTCGACGGTCTCGTGAGGCTCGGTCGTCCGGGTCGCCCGCGTCATCGGCCGGCCTCCTGGGTGGTGTTGAGGATGTTGACGTTCCGGAAGAGCGCGGACGGGCACCCGTGCGACACGGACGCCGACTGCCCCGGCTGCGCCTTGCCGCAACTGAAGGTGCCGCCCAGCACATACGTCTCCGGGCCGCCGATCGCCGACATCGAGCCCCAGAAGTCGGTGGTCGTCGCCTGGTACGCCACGTCCTTGAGCTGCCCCGCCAGCCTGCCGTTCTCGATCCGGAAGAACCGCTGCCCGGTGAACTGGAAGTTGTAGCGCTGCATGTCGATCGACCAGGAGCGGTCGCCGACGACGTAGATGCCGCGCTCGACCTCGCCGATCAGCTCCTCGGTCGTCGGGCCCTCGGGCGCCGGCTGGAGGGAGACGTTCGCCATGCGCTGGACTGGCACGTGGGCGGGGGAGTCGGCGTATGCGCAGCCGTTGGAGCGGTCGAAGCCGGTGAGCTTCGCGATGCGGCGGTCCGTCTGGTAGCCGACGAGCACGCCCTCGCGGACCAGGTCCCAGGACTGCGCCTGCACGCCCTCGTCGTCGTAGCCGATGCTGGCGAGCCCGTGTTCCGCGGTGCGGTCGCCGGTGACGTTCATCAGGTCCGAGCCGTAGCGCAGGGTGCCGAGCTGGTCGAACGTGGCGAAGGAGGTGCCCGCGTACGCGGCCTCGTATCCCAGCGCGCGGTCCAGCTCGGTGGCGTGGCCGACGGACTCGTGGATGGTCAGCCACAGGTTCGACGGGTCGACCACCAGGTCGTACGAGCCGGCCTCGACGCTCGGCGCCGCCATCTTCCCGGCCAGCCAGCCGGGGATCTGCGCCAGCTCCGCGTCCCAGTCCCAGCCGGTGCCCGTCGCGTACTCCCAGCCGCGGCCGGCGGGCGGGGCGAGGGTGCGCATCGAGTCGAAGTCGCCGGAGTCGGTGACCGTCACCGCGGTCAGCTCCGGGTGCATCCGCACCCGCTGCTGGGTCGTCGAGGTGCCGGCGGTGTCGGCGTAGAACTTGTTCTCCTGCACCGCCATCAGCGAGGCGTCCACGTGCGAGATCCCCGGGGCGGCGAGCAGCCGTTCGCTCCACTCGGTCAGCAGCCCGGTCTTGTCGCCGTCCGGTACGTCGAAGGGGTTCACCTCGTACGCGGAGATCCACGTCTTCTCCGCGTGCACCGGCTCCGGCGCCAGCGCGACCCGCTCGTCGGACCCGGCCGCCGCGATGACCCGCGCCGACAGCTTCGCCATCGCCACCGCCCGCGCGGCGACCCGCGCGGCGGCGTCCATCGTCAGATCGACCCCGGCCGCGAAGCCCCACGCCCCGCCGTGCACCACGCGCACCGCGTACCCGAGGTCGGTGGTGTCCGTGGAGCCCGCCAGCTTGGCGTCCTTCAGCCGCCAGGCCGCGCTGCGCACCCGCTCCAGGCGGAAGTCGGCATGCTCGGCGCCCAGCGCCCGGGCCCGCGCGAGCGCGGCGTCCGCGAGGGCGCCGAGCGGCAGTGCGAGGAACCCGTCGTCGAGGGAATGGACCGACTTGCTCACGTTCTGCCCTCCGGTCGGTGGTGGGTGGTGGTGCCGCGGGGCCGCGTCCGGGCCCCCGGCCGATCATGCCCGAGCGGCTGCCCCGTGCCCAGCGGGTTTCTGTGAGAACCCCACAAGTGTCCGCCGTGGGCCTGTGTGGGGGGCGGAATGCCCGTGGCGCGTCCTGTACCGATAGCTTCTCGGGTGAGGAGTCCTGGAGAGAGTCCGGGAGCCACCAGGGAGAAGGGATGGGTCCTTGAGCCGCTCGGTTCTGGTCACCGGAGGCAACCGCGGTATCGGCCTCGACATCACCCGCGCGTTCGCCGAGGCGGGCGACAAGGTCGCGTTCACGTACCGCTCCGGCGAGCCGCCCGCGGCGCTGGTGGAGCTGGGCTGCCTGCCGGTGAAGTGCGACATCACCGACACCGAGCAGGTCGACCAGGCGTACAAGGAGGTGGAGGAGGCACACGGCAACGTCGAGGTGCTGGTGGCCAACGCCGGTATCACCAAGGACCAGTTGCTGATGCGGATGTCCGAGGAGGACTTCACCTCCGTCCTGGACACCAACCTCACCGGCACCTTCCGCGTCGTCAAGCGCGCCAACCGCGGCATGCTGCGGGCCCGTAAGGGCCGCGTGGTGCTCATCTCCTCCGTGGTGGGCCTCATGGGCTCCCCCGGCCAGGCCAACTACGCCGCCTCCAAGGCGGCGCTCGTCGGCTTCGCCCGCTCGCTGGCGCGCGAGCTGGGCTCGCGCAACATCACCTTCAACGTCGTCGCGCCCGGCTTCGTCGAGACCGACATGACGCGGGTGCTCTCGGCGGAGCGGCAGGCGGAGATCGCCGCGCAGGTGCCGCTCGGCCGGTACGCGCGGCCGGAGGACGTCGCCGCCGCGGTGCGGTTCCTCGCCTCCGACGACGCCTCGTACATCACCGGAGCCGTCATTCCCGTGGACGGCGGATTGGGCATGGGTCACTGAGCACCATGAGCGGAATCCTCGACGGCAAGCGCGTCCTCATCACCGGCGTGCTGCTGGAGTCGTCCATCGCCTTCCACGCGGCGAAGCTGGCACAGGAGCAGGGCGCGGAGATCATCCTCACCGCGTTCCCGCGGCCCACGCTGACCGAGCGCATCGCGAAGAAGCTGCCCAAGCCGGCGAAGGTCGTCGAACTCGACGTCACCGACGACGAGCACCTGGCGCGGATCGAGGGCATCGTGCGCGAGGAGCTGGGCGGGCTCGACGGCCTCGTGCACTCCGTGGGCTTCGCCCCGCCGGACGCGCTCGGCGGCAACTTCCTGCACACGCCCTTCGAGTCCGTCGCCACGGCCATGCATGTCTCGGCGTTCTCGCTGAAGTCGCTGACGATGGCGTGCCTGCCGCTGATGCAGGGCGGCGGTTCCGTCGTCGGCATGACCTTCGACGCGCAGTTCGCGTGGCCGCAGTACGACTGGATGGGCCCGGCGAAGGCGGCGCTGGAGGCCACCAGCCGCTACCTGGCCCGCGACCTGGGCAAGGAGAACGTCCGCTGCAACCTGGTCTCGGCCGGGCCGATCGGCTCCATGGCGGCGAAGTCCATCCCGGGCTTCTCGGACCTGGCGGACGTGTGGAACACGCGCTCGCCGCTGGAGTGGGACATGGCGGACCCGGAGCCGGCGGGGCGCGGGGTCGTGGCGCTGCTGTCGGACTGGTTCCCGAAGACGACGGGCGAGATCGTGCACGTGGACGGCGGCGTGCACATCATGGGCGCGTAGCAGGCGGGCACGGGCCCTTCCGTACGGCCGGAAGGGAGACGGGCGGCTCCCTTGCGGGGTCGCCCGTTCGGCGTAGGCCGGTGGGCCGCGGGCGGGGCGGCGGCGCACGCTGGAGAGGCAGTTACCGTCCCCTTGTGGTGCAGCGGCGACGCCTCGCGCGCGAGCGTCGCCGTACGGCCGAGGAGGTTGTGTGGTGCGTGAGGGCCCGCGTCGTCCCGGCCGCCGCACCCGGCTCTCTGCCCGCCGCCGTACGCTCCTGGGCGCGGCGGTCGCCGCCGTCGCCGCCCCGGTGCTGCTGCTGACGGCAGGCCCCGCTTACGCCGCGGATGCCCCCGGCCCCGGCGCCGACGACCGCGGCGGCCCGACGAAGGCCGAGTGCCGCACCACCGTCGCCGGCTCGACCGTCACCGCCCGCTGCTACAACGCGGGCCCCTACACAGACGCCGTGCAACTGCACATCGAGTGCGCCCGCTGGTGGGACCCGGACGTGGACGGCATGCGCATGCGCCTCGAC
Organism: Streptomyces sp. CMB-StM0423; assembly: GCF_002847285.1. Lineage (NCBI taxonomy): Bacteria > Bacillati > Actinomycetota > Actinomycetes > Kitasatosporales > Streptomycetaceae > Streptomyces > Streptomyces sp. CMB-StM0423. The sequence continues at coordinate 6,756,694 of NZ_CP025407.1, forward strand.
CCGGCGGAGAGCGGCGAGATGACCGACCGCTGCTGGTTCGAGGTGGCCCACGCCTGGATCACCCACGAACCGATACGCGACGTACCGAACGGCTAGCCGGCGTGCCTCCCCTTCAGCCGCCGAGGGCCGGTTCCGGCATGCAGCCGTAGGCGTGGCCGGCGGCTTCTTCCGCGGCTGTTTCCGCGTCCCCCGCGCGGATCGCCGTCACCATGCGGGCGTGGTCCAGGTGTTCCGCCGGCAGCAGTACGTCGCCCACCTTGGAGCGCAGTGTCGTGCGGACGACTTCGCCCAGGTCCGCGTAGACCGCCGTCAGCACCTCGTTGTGCGACGCCGTCGCCACCGCCAGGTGCAGCGTCGCGTCCGCGTCGACGAACGCCGCCGCGTCGCCCGACTCCCACGCCTCCTCGCGGCGCCGCAGCAGCAGCTCCAACTGCGTCATCTCCGCCTCCGTACGGCGCACCGCCGCCAGCCGGGCCGCCTGCGCCTCCAGCGCGCTGCGCAGCTCCGCGACATGCGTCGGCCGGGCGCCGGCGAAGCGGCGCTGCATCACGCCCGCCAGCTCGCTCGTCGCGGCGACGTACGTGCCGGAACCCTGCCGGATGTCGAGCAGGCCGTTGTTCGCGAGCGCCCGTACCGCCTCGCGGACGGTGTTCCGCGCGACGCCCAGTTGCTCCACCAGCTCCGGCTCGGTCGGGATGCGGCTGCCGACCGGCCACTCGCCCGCGGTGATCTGCGTACGCAACTGCGCGATCACCTGGTCGGTGAGGCTCGATCGGCGCGGCGACGTCAGTGCCATGTCTCTCCCGTGCTCGGACTGCGGAGTGGACAACCATTCATCCAATGATTCTATGATGGTCTGCATGCCACGCCGCAGCATCCTCACGAAAGCCGCCGAGTCCCCGGAAGAGCCCACCGGACAAGTGCGGGCCACCGAGCCCCCGCCGGCTTCCGGACCGGCGGCCGCGCCGCGGACGGCGCCGTGGCTGCTGCCGCTCATGGTCCCCGCGCTGCTGCTCGCGGCGGTCAACCTGCGGCCCGCGATAGCCTCCCTCGGCGCGCTTCTGGAGGACGTGCGCACCGACATCGGCATGAGCGGCACGGTCGCCGGCCTGCTCACCTCCATGCCGGCCCTCTGTTTCGCCGTCTTCGGCAGCCTCGCGCCCCGCTTCGCCCGCCGCTTCGGCCCCGTCGCCGTCGTCGCCGGCGGCCTCGTCGCCATCGCCGGCGGCCTGGCGCTGCGCCCGCTGTTCGGCAACACCCCCGCCTTCCTCGCCGCCAGCGCGCTCGCGCTCGGCGGCATCGCGGTGGGCAACGTGCTGATCCCGGTCATCGTCAAGCGCTGGTTCCCCGACCGGGTCGGCTCGATGACCGGGCTCTACTCGATGGGCCTCGCCCTGGGTACGGCCTCCGCCGCCGGCGCCACCGTGCCGGTGAGCGAGGCGCTGGGCGGCAGTTGGCGGCTGGGGCTCGGGCTGTGGGCGGCGGTCGCGGTGCTCGCCGTGGTGCCGTGGGTGGTGCTGTCCCGGGGGTCGCGGCGTACGGCGGCAGCCGAGACAGGGGGAGCCGATGCCGGGGCTCCCGCGGCGGAGCCGGCCCGCGGGGTTCGTATCACCGCCAGCCCCACCGCGTGGGCGCTCGCCGTCTTCTTCGGCCTCCAGGCCACGGCCGCGTACGTCATTCTCGGCTGGCTGCCGCAGATCTACCGCGACGCCGGCGTGCCCGCGTCCACCGCCGGGCTGCTGCTCGCCCTCGCCATGGGCCTGGGTGTCCCGCTGGCCTTCGTGCTGCCGCGGATCGCGGCCCGGCTGCACCACCAGGGGCCGCTGGTCGTGGTCCTCGGCCTGTGCGGCCTCGGCGGCTACGCGGGGCTGTGGCTGGCGCCCGCGGGCGGCGCCTGGGTGTGGGCCCTGCTGCTGGCGGTGTCCAACTGCGCGTTCCCGCTGGTCCTCACCCTCCTCGGGGTACGGGCCCGCAGCCACGCCGGTCTCGTCCGGCTCTCCGCCTTCGCGCAGAGCACCGGCTATCTGATCTCCATCCCGGGGCCGCTTGCCGTAGGCGCGCTGTACGGGGCCACGGACGGCTGGACCGTACCGCTGGCGGTGCTCGCGGCCTTCATGGTCGCCCAGGTGGCGGTGGGGATCGTCGCCGGACGCGACCGCGTGGTCGAGGACGAGGTCTGAGAACCCCGGGGCCGCGCCTCAGGGGCCGGGCTTCAGGGCTCAGGGTGAGGCGATCGTGGCGATGACGCCGATGACCACCGTGATGGCGAGCATCGCGCCGAGCACGTAGAGCAGCTTGCGCTGCCCGTTCTGGGGATTCGGGTCGAGCACGGGCATGCCGCCAGTCTCGCATCCCCGCCCCGCCGCCCCGCGCGGGGGCGCCGCGCGGCGCCCGGGGGTGGGGCTAGCACCACCCTCCCCTAGGGGGCCAGGGTCAGGGGGAACTGGGTGGGTCACCGGATGGGACGGGCGGCCCCGGGTCCGTAGGTTCGTAGCAGTACGAAGGACTCGGGACGTCAGGCAACCCCACGGAGGCGAAGATGTCAGCCGGTGCCCACACCCAGCCCGCACCGCCGGCGGCGCAGCGCTGGCTGCCGTGGTGGTCCGTCGCCCTGCCCGCCATGGCCTTCACCGCGCTCTTCGCCCTGCGGCTGCTCTGAAGCCGCGCGCGCTCGCGGCCGGTCACTCCTGGCGGGAGACCCTGCGAACTGCCCGGACCCCGCGGCCGGTTTCGTGCGAAGCTGAGCTTATGAGCGCAGGAACGCCCCGCAGCATCGTCCTTCTCCGACACGCCAAGGCCGAATGGGCCCAGGACTCCGACCACGAGCGCCCGCTCGCCGAGCGCGGCCGCGCCGACGCTCCCGCCGCCGGGGACTTCCTCGCGGCCCACGACATCGACCCCGACCTGACCCTCTGCTCCAGCGCCAAACGCACCCGCGAGACCTGGAAGCTGGTCGTGGGCCAGCTTCCCCGCCGCCCCCGGACGGTCTATGAAGAGCGGCTGTACGAGGCATCCCTGGGCGAGCTGATCCAGGTGCTGAACGAGGTCCCCGACGACGTCTCCACGCTGCTGGTCGTCGGCCACAATCCAGGCATGCACGGCCTCGCCGACGCCCTGGCGGGCTACGCCGAGGGCGACACGCTGACCAGGTTGAGCCGCGGCTTCCCGACCTCGGGCGTGGCCGTGGTGGAGTTCGACGGCTCGTGGAAGGGCGTGGAGCACGGCGTGGGCCGGCTCACCGAGTTCTGGACGCCGCACCAGCAGTGAGCCCGGGCCGCCGCCCGCGCGGGCCCGCCCCTGGGCCGCGCGGGCCCGCGCGGCCCTGCCGGAGCTACGGCCCCCAGCGCTTCCCGCGCTCCGGCCCCCGGACCACAGCCCCTCCCCGCTCAGCCCGCGAGGTCCCGGCGCAGATACTCCGCCGTCGCCGACCCTGCCGCGCGGGCCAGCTCCGCCGGGGTGCCCTCGAACAGCACCCGCCCGCCGTCCCGCCCGCCGCCAGGCCCCAGGTCGACGACCCAGTCCGCGTGCTTGACGACGTCGCGGTCGTGCTCGACCACGACCACCGTGCCGCCCCCGTCCACCAGCCGGTGCAGCAGCGCGATCAGCCCTTCCACGTCGGCCATGTGCAGCCCGGCGCTCGGCTCGTCGAAGACGTACACCCCGCCCGGCCGCCCCAGCCGGGCGGCGAGCTTGAGCCGCTGGCGCTCGCCGCCGGACAGGGAGGCGACGGACTGGCCGAGCGTGACGTAGCCGAGTCCCACCTCGGCGAGCGGCGCCAGCAGGTGTGCGATCCGCGCCTCCTCGGGGCCGCCCGCCGCGAGGAAGTCCGCGGCCTGCGCCGCCGTCATCTCCAGCAGGTCGGCGACGGAGCGGCCGCGTACCGTGTGGGCCAGCGCCTCCGCCCCGAACCGCCGCCCGCCGCACGCCTCGCAGCGCCTGCTGACCGGGTCCATGAACGCCAGGTCGGTGACGATGACCCCGCGGCCCCGGCAGGTCGCGCAGGCGCCGCGCGAGTTGAAGCTGAAGAGCGCGGCCGACGCCCCCGTCACGCGGGCGAAGTGGCGGCGCAGCGGGTCCATCGCACCGAGGTACGTCACCGGGGTCGAGCGGGACGAGCCGGTGATCGCCGACTGGTCGACAACGACGGGCACGCGGCTGCCCGGCGCCTCGGCGGCCGCGGCGACCGGCGGGGCATCCGCGGCCTCATCGTCGCGCCCGTCCGGGCCCGCCCCGTCCTCGTACCGGCGGACGAACTCCGCGACCAGCGTGCTCTTGCCCGAACCCGCGACCCCCGTCACCGCCGTCAGCACCCCGAGGGGGAACGCCACCGTGACGTCCCGCAGGTTGTGCGCCGTCACATGCTCGACCGGCAGGAACCCCGTCGGCGTACGCACCCGCGCGCGCACCGGCACCGTGCGCCCCAGCCGGCTGCCCGTCGGCGTGTCCGCCCCCGCCAGCTCCGCCGGCGGCCCCGCGAACACCACCTCGCCACCCCGCGTCCCCGCGCCGGGGCCCATGTCCACCACGTGATCGGCGATCGCGATGACGTCCCGGTCGTGCTCCACGACCAGCACCGTGTTGCCCTTGTCGCGCAGCTCCCGCAGCAGCCCGGTGAGGCGGTGCACGTCCCGCGGGTGCAGGCCGGTGCTCGGCTCGTCGAACACGTACGTCAGCCCCGTCAGGCTCGACCCGAGCTGCCGTACGACCTTCAGCCGCTGGCCCTCGCCGCCCGACAGGGTCGACGTGTCCCGGTCCAGGCTCAGATAGCCCAGACCGACGCCCACCAGCCGCGCCAGCGTGCTCACCGCCGCCGCTGCGACGGGCCCGCCCACCGGGTCGTCGAGCTGCTTCAGCTCCGCCAGCAGGTCCCCGGCCTCCAGCGCGGCCAGCTCGGCGATGTTCCGCCCCCGGATGCGGCCGGCGAGCGCCGCCTCGTTCAGCCGCGCCCCGCCGCAGCGCGGGCACGGAGCCTCGGTGACGACGCGCAGCACCTCGGCCCGGGTCCTGCCGGAGAGTGCGGCGACGTCCCGCCTGAGGTACAGCCGGCCGAAGCGCTCGACCAGGCCCTCGTACGCGTTGTGCCCGTCCGCGCCGGTGCTCTTCACCCGGCGCGGCACCCGGAACCCCTTGCCGTGCAGGAGCAGCTCCCACTCGCGCGCGCCGTAGCGCGCCAGCGGCAGGTCGGGGTCGAACAGGCCCGACTCGGCGTACGTCTGCCACCACACCGAGCCGACGCCGAACGGCGCGAAGCGGATCGCGCCCTCGTTCAGCGACCTCGACCGGTCCAGGAAGCGGTCCAGGTCGAGCCGGACCACCTTGCCGAGCCCGTCGCAGCCGGGGCACATCCCGCGCGGATCGTTGAAGGAGTACGCGCTCGCCTCGCCGGCGGACGGCACGGCGCAGCGGGAGAACAGCACGCGCAGGACGGCGTAGACGTCGGTCGCGGTGCCGACGGTGGAGCGGGCGCCGCCGCCGAGCGGGCGCTGGTCGACGACCACGGCGGGCGTCAGGTTCGCCAGCCCGTCGGCATGCGGGCGCTCGTGCCGCGGCAGCCGGTTCCGTACGAACCAGCCGAAGGTCTCGCCGAGCTGCCGCTGCGACTCCACCGCGAGCGTGTCGAAGACGAGGGAGGACTTGCCGGAGCCCGACACCCCGGTGAAGACGGTGATCTTGTCGCGGGGGATGTCGAGGGAGACGTTCTTGAGGTTGTGCTCGCCGGCGCCGGTGATACGGATGATGTGCTGAGGTGCCATGACCTCGACGCTACGGGCGAAGGAGGTCAGGACATGTCCGCCTGCTCGGTCATGATCGGGGGATGAGCGACACCCCCGCACGGCTGCTCACGCTGCTGTCCGTGCTGCAGAGCGGGCGCGAGCACAGCGGCCCGGAGCTGGCCCGGCGCCTCGGCGTCAGCGTCCGCACGGTACGCCGCGACGTCGACCGGCTGCGCGCGCTGGGCTACCCCGTGGCCGCCACCGTCGGTGCCGTCGGCGGCTACCGGCTCGCCGCGGGCACCGCGATGCCGCCGCTGCTCCTCGACGACGACGAGGCCGTCGCCGTCGCCGCCGGGCTGCGCGCCGTGGCCGCCGGGGGCGTCGAGGGGATCGAGGAGACGTCCGTACGGGCACTCGCGAAGCTGGAGCAGGTGCTCCCGGCGCGGCTGCGCCGCCGCGTCTCCGCGCTGCAGCGGGCCACGGTGCCGCTGACCGTGAGCCCGGCGGGCGCGGTGGCGGCGGCGGGGGCGCCGGTGGCCGCGGAGGTGCTGGCGGTGCTGGCGGCGGCGAGCAGCAGGGGGGAGGGGCTGCGGTTCGGCTACCGGGGCAAGCGCGGGGGAGACGTGCCGGAGGGCGGTGCGGCGGACCCCGTACGGGAGGAGCATGCCGGGTCCGGCTCCGCGCGGCCGGGCGCCGGGCCGGGCGAGGAGCCGCCCGGAGCGCGCCGTACCGGACCTGACGGCGGCACGCGGCGGCACGTCGAGCCGTACCGTCTCGTCAGCACAGGACAGCGCTGGTATCTCGTCGCGTACGACCGCGACCGCGCCGACTGGCGCAGCTTCCGCGTCGACCGGATCGACGACCCGCGGCCCACCGGCGTCCGCCACCCTCCGCGCGAGTTGCCCGCGGCCGACGCGGCCGCCTTCGTCGCCGAGTCCATCGCCGGTCACCGGGGCCGCTACCGCGCCGTCGTCACCCTGCACGTATCACTGGACGAGGCCGTACGCCGCCTCCCGCGCGGCGCCGGACTGCTGGAGGCCGCCGGGCCCGACCGCTGCACGCTGGTCACCGGCGGCGACGCGCTCGACTGGCTGGCCGTGCGGATCGCGCTGCTCGGCGTGGACTTCGAGGTGCGCGAGCCGCCGGAGCTGGCGGACTTCCTGCGCGGCCTCGGCGACCGCATCAGCCGGTCGTATCCGCCGCCTCCACCTCGTCCCGCGTGATGCCCAGCAGATAGAGCACCGTGTCGAGGAACGGCACGTTCACCGCCGCGTGCGCGGCCTCCCGCACCAGCGGCTTGGCGTTGAACGCCACCCCCAGGCCCGCGGCGTTCAGCATGTCCAGGTCGTTCGCGCCGTCCCCGATCGCCACCGTCTGCGACAGCGGCACCCCCGCCTCCGCGGCGAAGCCGCTGAGCAGCCGGGCCTTGCCCGCCCGGTCCACGACCGGCCCGGTGATCCGCCCGGTGAGCTTGCCGTCGACGATCTCCAGGGTGTTCGCGGCGGCGAAGTCGAGCGAAAGCCGGTCCTTGAGGTCGTCGGTGATCTGGGTGAAGCCGCCGGAGACGACGCCCACCTGGTAGCCGAGGCGCTTGAGGGTACGGATCAGGGTGCGGGCGCCGGGCGTCAGCCGTACCTCCTCGCGCACCTTGTCCACCACCGAGTCCTCAAGACCCGCCAGCAGCGCCACCCGGGCGTGCAGGGACTGCTCGAAGTCCAGCTCCCCGCGCATCGCGGCGGCGGTCACCTCCGCGACCTCGGCCTCGCAGCCGGCGTGCGCGGCGAACAGCTCGATGACCTCGTCCTGGATGAGGGTGGAGTCGACATCCATCACCACCAGCCGCTGCGCCCGGCGCTGGAGTCCTGAGGCCACGACCGCGACGTCCACGCCGAGGCGGGCGGCGGCTATGGCGAGCGCGGTGCGCAGTTCCTCGGTGGCGGCGCCGGAGACGTCGAACTCGACGGCGGTGACGGGGTACTTCGCGAGCCGGAAGATGCGGTCGATGTTGGCGCCGGTGCCGGTGATCGTGGCGGCGATGCCGGCGGTGGACTCGGCGGTCAGCGGCTGCCCGAGCACGGTCACGTGGGAGCGGCCGGGGGCGCGCGGCTCGTTGTCGCCGGTGCCGGAGATTATCTCCGCCTCCAGGCGCATCGAGCCGGCCCAGGAGTGGATCGTCGCGCGCAGCTCGCCCTCGGTGGCCCCGACGGGGGGCGTGACCAGGGCGCACAGCGTGATGCGGCCGCGGGTGACGATCTGCTCGATGTCGATGACCTCGACCCGGTAGGCGGCGAGGGTGTCGAAGAGGCCGGCGGTGAGACCGGCGCGGTCGCGGCCGAAGATCTTGACGAGAAGCGTGCGGGCGGCGGTGGTCATGATGCGACCACGGTATCGCGGAGCGGCCCGCGGACGGCCGGGCGGGTCGGCGTTGCGGCCGGGCGTGGCGGGGGTGCTGGGCTGGGAGGTTGCGGTGAGGGGGACGTGCGGTTGCGCGCGGCCGAACGGGCGGGGGAGGGGTCTCGGCGGCCGTCAGGGGCCGGGGCCGCGGACAGGGTGCGCGGGGCCCCCGCGGAGGGGCCGCGTGGTCGGCGGAGGGCGGCGCGGAGGGCCGAGGGGAGGCCGAGGTCCGGGGGCCCTCCGGCGTACGGGTCCGGCGGCGCGGCCGTCGGTCGCCGGCCCGCCGCCGGGCGGTACGGGCCGGTCCGTACGCGGCGCCCGGCCGGGTCCGCACGCCGGCGTGCGCCCCGCCCGCGCCGGCAGCGGCGGCACCGCGGGCCGGCGGCGCCGCCCGGCTCCCCGCCGCGCTTCCCGGGTCCGGCGGGGTGCTACTCCCGGATCTCCCCGTCCGCGCATACGCGTTACCACCGGCTGTAAGTGATCAAGTGCGGTCAACGTGCACGAACCGCCCGGCAGCGGGTGGAAGTGGAAGCCGAAACTCCACCTCACTGCTGTGACCCGCGTTTTCGTGAAGCGACTGTTACTGAAATAGTTCCTCAGGATGTTCGCCATCCCTAGACTCCTTACGGGCCTGTTGAAGTCAGGTGCCGTGCAAGGGGCACCTCGGGGGACAACTTTGTGGGGCATGGAGTGCCTGAACTCGTACTTGAACTGAACGGACAGACATGGACCCTCGACCCGGCGCGCGCTTATCGCGTCGGGCGGGATCCGCAGGGGGACGTGGTGCTGGAGGACGCCAGGGTCTCCTGGCGGCACGCGAGCCTGCGATGGGGCGGCCGTAGCTGGCTGCTGGAGGACGTCGGCAGCACCAACGGCTCGTACGTGGAGGGCCAGCGGGTCCACCAGATCGAGGTCGGCCCCGGCTCGGTCGTGTATCTCGGCAACGCCACCGACGGGCCGCAGTTGCGGCTCTCCGCGCCGGCCGGCGCCGCCGCCCCCGACGTGTACAGCGCGCAGACCGCGATGGCCCAGCCGCCGCCCGGCGCCCACCAGGCCGCGCCGCCGCAGCAGGCACCCGGCGCCTGGGGCGCCCCGCCGCAGGGCCCGCCGCCGCAGGGGCCCCCGTTCCAGGGGCCGCCCGCCGGCATGCCGCCCCAGCAGCAGCCGTACGTGCCGCAGCAGCAGTCCGCGCCGCAGCGCCCGCCGGCCGGTGCCGGCGCGGGCCCCGGCGGCGGCCCCGGCGGCCCGTCGGTCTACGGCGACCGCAGCCCCACGACGTTCCACCAGCTCTCGCTGGGCCGCGTCACCCGCATCGGCCGTGCGCTGGAGAACGAGCTGGTCGTCTCCGACCTCCAGGTCTCGCGCCACCACGCGGAGTTCCGGTCCACGCCCGACGGCCGCTCCGAGATCGTCGACCTCGGCAGCCACAACGGCACGTACGTCAACGGTGAACAACTGCCGCAGCGCGGCCGCCGGCCCATCGGCCCCGACGACATCATCGGCATCGGTCACTCCACCTTCCGGCTGGTCGGGGACCGGCTGGAGGAGTTCGTCGACACCGGTGAGGTCAGCTTCTCGGCCCGCCACCTGACCGTGAAGGTCGACGGCGGCAAGGTCATCCTGGACAACGTCTCCTTCGGCGTGCCCGAGAAGAGCCTGATCGCCGTCATCGGCCCGTCCGGATCCGGCAAGTCCACGCTCCTCAAGGCGCTGACGGGCTACCGCCCCGCGGACGTCGGCGAGGTCCTCTACGACAACCGGAACCTCTACAAGCAGTTCGCCGAGCTGCGGCACCGTATCGGCCTGGTGCCGCAGGACGACATCCTGCACACCCAGCTCACCGTCACCCGCGCGCTGCGCTACGCCGCCAAGCTCCGGTTCCCCGGCGACACCGCCGAGGCCGAGCGCGCCGCCCGCGTCGACGAGGTGCTGCGCGAGCTGAAGCTCGACATCCACAAGGAGAAGCGGATCAGCTCGCTCTCCGGCGGCCAGCGCAAGCGCGTCTCGGTGGCCCTGGAGCTGCTCACCAAGCCGTCGCTGATCTTCCTGGACGAGCCCACCTCGGGCCTCGACCCGGGCATGGACCGCGACGTCATGCAGTTGCTGCGCGGCCTGGCCGACGACGGCCGTACGGTCCTGGTCGTCACCCACTCCGTCGCCGAACTCGCGCTCTGCGACCGGCTGCTGGTCATGGCGCCCGGCGGCGGCGTGGCGTACTTCGGCCCGCCGGAGGAGGCGCTGAACTTCTTCGGCTACGAGACCTGGGCCGACATCTTCTCCGCCTTCGAGAACTACCGGGAGTACGACTGGAAGGGCCGCTGGCAGGGCTCCCAGCACTACCAGATGTACGCCGCGGACATCGACGCCGTGGCCCCGCAGCCCGTCGCGATGCAGCCGCCGCAGATGCTCCGCCCGTCCAAACCGCAGGCGTGGGGACCGCAGCTCTGGACGCTGGTGAGACGGTACGTGTCCGTCCTCGCCTCCGACCGCTTCTTCATCGCGCTCACCATCATTCTCCCGGTGGTGCTCGGCGTCGTGAGCATGGTCATCCCCGCGGAGTTCGGGCTCGGTTACGGGCCCGCGAAGATCCACCTGATCAACAGGGCCGCGGGCACGATCCTGCTCATCCTCGCGGTCGGCGCGTGTTTCTCCGGCGCCGCGAACTCCGTGCGCGAGCTGATCAAGGAACGGGTGATCTACGAGAGAGAGCGGGCGGTCGGCCTCTCCCGTTCCGCGTACGTGATGTCCAAGGTGCTCGTCCTCGGCATCATCACGATCTTCCAGGGCGCCGTCATCAGCGCCATCGGCGTCCTCAGCCGCAGCAAGCTGCCCGAGGAGGGCGTGATCCTGTCCGACCTGCCGGCGGTGGAGCTGGCGATCGGCGTGACCACGCTGGGCCTGACCTCGATGATGTTCGGCCTGATCATCTCGGCGCTGGTGAAGACCTCCGAGATGACCATGCCGCTGCTGGTGATGTTCGCGATCGTGCAGGTGGTCTTCACCGGCGTGCTGTTCCAGTTGCACGGCACCCCGGGCGTCGAGCAGCTCGCCTGGCTGATGCCCTCGCGCTGGGCGGTGGCCGCGATGGGCTCGACGTCCGACCTGAACGTGCTGCTGCCGTGGGACAGCGGCGAGACGGACACGCTGTGGGAGCACACGGCGGGCACGTACGTACTGAACATCGGCGTGCTGCTCACCATGGGCGTGATCTGCGGCTTCATCGTCGCCCGGCTGCTGCGCAAGCACGAGCCGGAGGTCATGCGCTGAGCGCACCCCGCCGGCGCGGACGGGCGGCACCCCTCACCGGGGGTGCCGCCCGTCGGCCGTGTGTGCCGGGGCGCCGGCTCAGTCCCAGTTGTTGGCCTGCCAGAAGGAACGGGCGTCGCAGGCGCTGCCGTAGCGCTTCTTCATGTAGTCCAGGCCCTTCACGCGACATCTAGGTACACCGACATTGGTACCGAATCGGAAATTACGCCGACGAGGGGGCCCCGGGTCGGCACAGCGGCCTAGGACCGGGGGCCGATACAGGTCAGGTCCGCGGCTGGATCACGGGGATCGGGCCTGCGGGTAGCGTGACCGGCATGTCCACACCCGCCCCAGGACCGGTCGCCGGACTCGAAGCGGTCAGCCGCGCCCTGCTCGCGATGAGCAGGCAGGTACAGGTCCGCGACGTGCTCCAGACGATCACGGCGTCCGCCCGCGAGCTGCTGCAGGCGGAGTACGCCGCCCTGGGCGTGCCGGACGACCACGGCGGCTTCGCCCAGTTCGTCGTGGACGGCGTCAGCGACGCGCAGTGGAAGGCCATCGGCCCGCTGCCCCGCCAGCACGGCATCCTCGCCGCGCTGCTGGAGGACGCCGAGCCGGTGCGCCTGGGCGACGTACGCAAGGACCCCCGCTTCGGCGGCTGGCCCAGCGCCCACCCCCGGCTGCGGGACTTCGTCGGCGTCCCCATCGCCGACGGCGAGGAAGTCCTCGGCGCGCTCTTCCTCGCCAACAAGCAGTGCGAGCCTGACGACCCGCCCGCCTCCGACGGCTGCCGCTTCGCCGCCGAGGACGAGGCCCTGCTGCGTACCCTCGCCGACCACGCCGCCATCGCGCTGACCAACGCCCGCCTCTACGAGCGCAGCCGCGAGCTGACCATCGCGGGCGAGCGCGCCCGTATCGCGCACGAGCTGCACGACGCCGTCTCCCAGAAGCTCTTCTCGCTGCGCCTGACCGCGCAGGCCGCCGCCGCCCTCGTCGACCGCGACCCCACGCGCGCCAAGGGCGAGCTGCAGCAGGTCGCGCGGCTCGCCGCGGACGCCGCGGACGAACTGCGCGCCGCCGTCGTCGAGCTGCGCCCCGCGGCCCTGGACGACGACGGCCTGGTGGCCACCCTGGCGACCCAGGTGCAGGTGCTCGACCGGGCCCACCGCGCCCGCGTCACCTTCAGCTCCGCGCAGGTGCGCGCCCTGCCCGCGGCGCAGGAGGAGGCGCTGCTACGGGTTGCGCAGGAGGCCCTGCACAACGCGCTGCGGCACGCCGGCGCCGGGGAGGTCGACGTCGCCCTCACCCGGTACGGCCGCGGCGCCCGGCTGCGGGTGCGCGACGACGGCCGGGGCTTCGACCCGGACGCCGTCCGCTCCGCGGGCCGCCACCTGGGCCTGGTGTCCATGCGCGACCGCGCCGCCGGGGTCGGCGGCGGCCTGACCGTCCAGTCGGCGCCCGGGGAGGGCACCGTGATCGAGATGGAGGTGCCCGGTGGCTGAGACGGGCGAGAAGCAGCGGACCGCGGGCCCGGACGAGACGGACGCCCCCGGCCGGATCCGGGTGCTGCTGGTCGACGACCACCAGGTCGTACGGCGCGGGCTGCGCACCTTCCTGGAGGTGCAGGACGACATCGAGGTCGTCGGCGAGGCCGCCGACGGCGAGGAGGGCGTGGCCCGTACCGCCGAGCTGGTGCCCGACGTGGTGCTCATGGACGTGAAGATGCCCGGCACCGACGGCATCGAGGCGCTGCGCCGCATCCGCGAGTCCGGCAGCGCGGCGCGCGTGCTGGTCATCACCAGCTTCACCGAGCAGCGCACCGTCGTCCCCGCGCTGCGCGCCGGCGCCGCGGGCTACGTCTACAAGGACGTCGACCCCGAGGCGCTGGCCAAGGCGATCCGCTCGGTGCACGCCGGGCACGTGCTGCTCCAGCAGGACGTCGCCGGGGCGCTGCTGGCGCCGGAGGCCGGCGGCGGTCCCGCGCAGGGCAGGGGGACGACGCTGACCGAGCGCGAGCGTGAGGTGCTGGCGCTGATCGCGGACGGCCGCTCGAACCGGGAGATCGCCCGCGCGCTCGTGGTCTCGGAGAAGACCGTCAAGACGCACGTGTCGAACATCCTGATGAAGCTCGACCTCGCGGACCGTACACAGGCCGCCCTCTGGGCCGTACGCCACGGCCTGAGCGGCTGAGACGACTGCCGGCAGCCTCCGGCCCGGCGTCACCGGAACGATGTCTTCCGATCCGAGATTCATACTGTCGTGTAGATGTCGCCCGACCGGCGCAACCGCGCCGGTCCCTCCGCGTTCTCCATGGCATGCCGCGGCACACGCCGCGGCCGACCCGAGGAGGAACCACATGCGGAACCTGAAGAGGGCTGCCGCCCTCACCATCGCCGTGAGCGGCCTGGCCATGGCCGGTGCGGGCATGGCCGCCGCGCACGGCGGCGCGGCCGCCGGCGGCCAGGCCGTCGGTTCGCCGGGCATCGGCTCCGGCAACCTGGTCCAGGTGCCGGTCCACGTGCCCGTGAACGCCTGCGGCAACACCGTCACCGTCGTCGGCGCGCTGAACCCGGCCTTCGGCAACCTCTGCCTGAACCGCTGAAGGACGGCGGTCTGCCGGCACCGGAACCGGCCCCCGGGCACCGCCCGGCGGGCCGGTCCGGCACGCTCGCGGCGTTCGTACGACCGCCGCCCGTTGCGCCGAACGGTGGGCTCCGGCCGTCGCGGCGTGTCCCGCTGGACTCCTCGGCCGTTGCGCAGGGTGTACCCCCGAGCCCCGGGGTGTGCGCACCCAACAGGAGGAACGACTTTCCATGCATGCAGTGAAGAAGGCGGCCTTCGTCCTCGCCACCGCGGGTCTCGCCGCCGGTGCCGGGGCGAGCGCGGCGGTCGCCGACGCCGGTGCCGGGGCCTCGGCCCAGGGCTCGCCCGGTTTCGTCTCGGGGAACGTGGTCCAGCGCCCGGTGCACGCGCCGGTAAACCTCGTCGGCAACAACATCTCCGTCGTCGGCCTGCTGAACGCGCCGTTCGGCAACACCGGCGTCAACAGCTGACCGAGCACACCTTCCGTCGCGTACGCCCCCCGCGGCACGACCGCGGGGGGCGTTCGCGCCGCCGCACGCTCCCGCGCGCCCGCACGTCGGCCCCGCCGCTCTCCGCCGTCCACCGCGAGCGGGAAGCAGCCCCCGGCACGTCAGCCCCGCTCCAGCTCCTCCACGAACGCGTTGTACGCCGCCACCCGCGCCCGCCGCGCCGTCCGCTCCAGCGGCCGCAGCGCCTCCCCGCGAGCCGCTATCTGCCCTGCGCTGACCGCCGCCCCGTGCCCCTCGCCCGGATCCCGCGCGATCTCCACCAGCGCCCCCATCCGCTGCGCCAGCTCCAGCACCCGCACCGCCCGCGGCGGATACCCCGGCGCCAGCACCTCGCGCCCGCGGTCCGCCCGCGCCCGGTACGCCGCCAGCGCCGCCTCCGCGACCGGCCCGGACCCCGCCACGTCCAGCCGCGACAGCACCTCCGTGGCCTCCCGCATCGCCTCCGCCAGCTCCCGCTCCGCCTCGCCCAGCGACGGCACGTCCGCTGGCGGCGCGTCCCGCACCGGCAGGCAGCGCCAGCGCACCCGGACCACCTCGTCGCCCTCGGGCCCCACCGACCAGACCTCCGGCACCAGCCCCAGCGGCGGCCCCCCGGTCACGAGCACCGCCTCGCCGGCGTCCAGCGCCAGCGCGTTGAACTCCGGCGGGCCGGCCAGCCCCAGCGGATGCCCCGGCACCGGCAGCGCCACCCGCAGGCCCTTCGCGCCCAGCGCCCGCAGCCGGCCCAGCGCCATCGTCAGGGCCACACCCTCGGCGGACTCCTCCTCCGGCAGCCCCGCCACCCGGTGCCCGGCGTCGTCCGCGACGATGCGCTCCGCGGCCTCGTCGGGCGAGATGTGCCCGGAAAGCAGGGCATTTCCCCAGGCCGCCAGCCGGCCTGAACGTGGTTCTTCGAGCATGGCACCAGCCTACGGACCGGGTCCGACATCGCGTGGCGTAGGTTTGCCCTGGGGCGGTGTCGCAGGCGCGCACCGCGTACGAAGGACCGACACTGCAAGGGGAGACGGCACGCTCATGAGCGATGTACTGGAGCTGGTGGACGTATCGGTGGTCCGCGACCACAGGGCTCTGGTCGAACAGGTCTCCTGGTCGGTCGCCGAGGGCGAGCGGTGGATCATCCTCGGCCCCAACGGCGCGGGCAAGACCACGCTGTTGAACATCGCCTCCAGCTACCTCTTCCCGTCCTCCGGCACCGTCCAGATCCTCGGCGAGAAACTCGGCGGCGTCGACGTCTTCGAGCTCCGCCCCCGCATCGGCATGGCCAGCGCCGCGCTCTCCGAGAAGCTGCCCAAGAGCCAGACCGTCCTGCAGACCGTCCTCACCGCCGCGTACGGCATGACCGCCACCTGGCACGAGAGCTACGAGGCCGTGGACGAGGACCGCGCCAAGGCGTTCCTCGACCGCCTCGGCATGAGCGAGTACCTGGACCGCAGATTCGGCACCCTCTCCGAGGGCGAGCGCAAGCGCACCCAGATCGCCCGCGCCATGATGACCGACCCCGAACTGCTCCTTCTCGACGAGCCGGCCGCCGGCCTCGACCTCGGCGGCCGCGAGGACCTCGTACGCCGCCTCGGCCGGCTGGCCCGCGACCCGTACGCGCCCTCGATGATCATGGTGACGCACCACGTCGAGGAGATCCCCCCGGGCTTCACGCATGTGCTGATGATCCGGCAGGGCAAGGTCCTTGCCGCCGGACCCATCGAGGCCGAACTGACCTCGCGCAACCTCTCGCTCTGCTTCGGCCTCCCGCTCGTCCTCGACCGCGTGGGCGACCGCTGGACCGCGCAGGGCCTCCCCATGTCGAAGCCGTAGCCGCCGCCCGGCCAACGGGCCCACGACAGACGTAGCTTCCCGGTCACAGCTCCCGGGCATCTGTCCCGAATCCCTTGCCCCGCAATAGCATTGGACCCGTGGATGCATGGGTGTGGTGGCTGATCGCCGCCGTGGGCATGGGCATTCCTCTGGTGCTGACCGCCATGCCGGAGTTCGGCATGTTCTCGGTCGGCGCGGTCGCCGCCGCGGTGACGGCGGGCCTGGGGGGCGGCCTGGTCGTGCAAGTGATCGTCTTCGCGGTCGTGTCGACCGCCCTCATCGCCGCGGTACGGCCCGTGGCGCGCCGCCATCGCGGCCAGGGCGGAGCGACGACGGGCACCGACGCCCTCAAGGGCAGACAGGCGGTGGTGCTGGAGCGCGTCGACGGCTCAGGGGGGCGCATCAAGCTCGCCGGCGAGGTGTGGAGTGCCCGGGCGCTCGACTCGGGTGAGGTTTACGAGCCCGGCCGGACGGTCGATGTTGTGGACATCGACGGTGCGACCGCCGTCGTCATGTGACCGGAAGCGCCCTTACGGGCAAGGCCGTTCTGCCACACTCGGCGGCTGGGCCGCACAATTGGATCACTAACCGGGGAGCAGCATGCAGCCGATCATCATCGTCCTGATCATCCTGGTGGTGCTCGTCTTCATCGCACTCATCAAGACGATCCAGGTCATCCCGCAGGCCAGTGCGGCCATCGTGGAGCGCTTCGGCCGCTACACCCGCACCCTCAACGCCGGCCTCAACATCGTGGTGCCGTTCATCGACACCATCCGCAACCGCGTCGACCTGCGCGAACAAGTGGTGCCGTTCCCACCGCAACCCGTGATCACCCAGGACAACCTGGTGGTGAACATCGACACGGTCATCTACTACCAGGTCACCGACGCCCGCGCCGCCACCTACGAGGTCGCCAGCTACATCCAGGCCATCGAGCAGCTCACCGTCACCACCCTGCGCAACATCATCGGCGGCATGGACCTGGAGCGCACCCTGACCTCCCGCGAGGAGATCAACGCCGCGCTGCGCGGCGTCCTCGACGAGGCCACCGGCCGCTGGGGCATCCGCGTCAACCGCGTCGAGCTGAAGGCCATCGAGCCGCCCACCTCCATCCAGGACTCGATGGAGAAGCAGATGCGCGCCGACCGCGACAAGCGCGCCGCGATCCTCACCGCGGAGGGCGTCCGGCAGTCCGAGATCCTCACCGCCGAGGGCGAGAAGCAGGCCGCGATCCTACGGGCCGAGGGTGAGGCCCGCTCCGCGGCGCTGCGCGCCGAGGGCGAGGCGCAGGCCATCCGCACGGTCTTCGAGTCCATCCACGCCGGCGACCCGGACCAGAAGCTGCTGTCGTACCAGTACCTGCAGATGCTGCCGAAGATCGCCGAGGGCGACGCGAACAAGCTCTGGATCGTGCCGAGCGAGATCGGCGACGCCCTCAAGGGACTCGGTGGCGCCCTGGGCAACTTCGGCACGCCCTCGCCCACCGGCGGCGGCGACGGCGGCGCGCCCAAGACGAGCACCCGGAAGGCCCCCACCTACCGCGAGCAGCCCCCGCTGGAGTAGGCCCGCGAGGCGCCACGCACGCCGTACGACATGAGCCCGCCCCCGGTCGTCGCGACGACCGGAGGCGGGCTCATGTCCGTACAGCGCGGACGGAGCGCTCACGCGCCGGAACTCACGCGGCGACACCCACCTCGCGGCCCTCCGGCGGCGCCAGCCACTCCGGCAACTGCTCCTGCTCGCGCACTCCCAGCGCCAGCAGCAGCGCGTCCGCCGGCGTCGGCTCGAAGGGCCGCCGCAGCAGCCGCATCCCCGCCTGCTCCGGCGTCCGGTCCGCTTTGCGGTGGTTGTCCGCGGCGCATGACGCCACCGTGTTCAGCCAGGTGTCGCCACCGCCCAGCGAGCGCGGCAGGACGTGGTCCACGGTCGTCGCACGGCGGCCGCAGTACGCGCACCGGTGCCGGTCGCGTACCAGCACACCCCGCCGCGACCACGGTGCGCGTCTTCGGAACGGCACCCGCACGTACCGGCAGAGCCGGATCACCTGGGGCACCGGCAGCTCCACGCTCGCCGCCCGCAGCCGCATACCGGAGTGCGCCTGCTCGACCACGGCCTTGTCCTGCAGCACCAGCACCACCGCACGGCGGAGCGACACCGTCGACAACGGCTCGAAGCTCGCGTTGAGCACCAGCGTCTCGCGCATCCCGGTCACCTCCCGACTGGCCCCGCCGAGCGGCGAGGTGGCTCCACTCTGCCCGGGGAGATCGGCCGCGACAACGCAATTTCAGCCCGCCGCGGGCTCCTCGTGGGTGCCGACGAGCTGCGCCCTCGCCAGGGTGTGGAAGCGGAGGTTGAAGCCCACGACGGCCGGCGTCGCCGCCGCGTCGGGACCGAGCTTCTCCTGGTCCACCGCATACACCGTGAACACGTACCGGTGCTCCCCGTCACCGGGCGGCGGGGCCGCCCCCGTGAAGTCGTGGGTCCCGGCGTCGTTCCGTACGGTCACCGCACCCTGCGGCAGCCCGGCCATGCCGCCCGTGCCCGCGCCCGCGGGCAGCTCCGTCACGGACACCGGGATGTCGAACACCGACCAGTGCCAGAACCCGCTGCCGGTCGGCGCGTCCGGGTCGTAGCAGGTGACGGCGAAGCTCTTCGTCCCCTCCGGGAACCCCGACCAGCGCAACTGCGGCGAGGTGTTGCCCTTCGCCCCGATCTGCGCGTCGGGCAGGGGAGCGCCCTCCTGTACGTCGTCGCTGGTGACGGTGAACGACGGCACCGCGGGATGGAAGTCGTGGGGCAGCGGCGGCCGGTTCTGCTCGGGCACGTGAGACACCTCCGGGTGGCTGTGACGCAAGGACACGGCGTGGCGGGTACGCGGACACGTGGACACACGATGCACCGCCACGGCGGTCAGCCTAACGAGCAGCGGGCGGGGCGCCGCCGCCACACGACGCGCGGCTCAGAACCAGTTGCGCCGCGACCCGACCTCGGAGATCCACTGGTTCAGGTACGCGGTCCAGTCCGTCTGCTGGAAGTCGGTGAGCCCCACCTGGAACATCCGGAACGAGTCGCCGCCGTCGGTGAAGAGACCCGGCTTCTTGTCCATCTCCAGCACCACGTCCATCTGGTGCCCGTCCGCGAGGAACGTCAGCTCCACGGCGGTCAGCCCGCGGTACTGCTGCGGCGCGTAGAACTCGATCTCCTGGTAGAACGGCAGCCGCTGCCGGGTGCCGCGGATGTGCCCGCGCTCCAGGTCCGCGCTCTTGAAGCGGAAGCCCAGCCCGCCGAAGGCGTCGAGGATCGCCTGCTGCGCCGGCAGCGGGTGCACGGAGATCGGGTCGAGGTCGAGCGAGTCCACCGCCCGGGCGATCTCCAGCTCGGTCGTCACGCCCACGTTCATCCCCGGCAGCCGCTGCCCCATGACGGACGTCACCGGCGTCTCCCACGGGACGTCCAGGCTGAACGACACGTTGTGCACGGCGTTCGGCTGGATCTCGAAGGCGCCGCCGAGCCGCTGCCGGTGGAACTCGATGTCCTGCTTGTACTCGTTGTCGCCGCTCTCCACCTCGACGCGCGCCTGCAGCCCGACGGACAGCCCCTCGACCTCCTGAGCCACGGACCCGCCCTCGATGCGGACCTCGCCCTGGACGACCCCGCCGGGCACGACGTTCGCGTCGTTCAGCACCGTCTCCACCGACGCGCCGCCGGCCCCCAGGCTGGCGAAAAGCTTCTTGAACCCCATCGCGGACTCCCCTGCTCCCCTGTAGGTCTGCTCAACTACGCTCACCCGGCATGCCCCGAACTCCACTCGACCGCTCGTTCTTCCGTCGGCCCGTACTGGAGGTGGCGCCGGACTTGCTGGGCCGAACACTACTGCGCCGCACCGCCGCCGGGACGATCTCGCTGCGACTGACGGAGGTCGAGGCGTACGCCGGGGAGCAGGACCCCGGATCGCACGCCTACCGGGGCCGCACGGACCGCAACGCCGTGATGTTCGGCCCCGCAGGGCACATCTACGTCTACTTCACGTACGGCATGTGGCACTGCATGAACGTGGTCTGCGGCGAAGAGGGGGCCGCGAGCGCAGTCCTCCTGCGCGCGGGTGAGGTGACGGAGGGCAAGGAGCTGGCCCGCAAGCAGCGCCCCAAGGCCCGCAAGGACCGCGAACTGGCCCAGGGCCCCGCCCGCCTCGCCACGGCCCTCGACGTCGACAGAAGCCTCAACGGCACCGACGCCTGCACCCCTGGCACCCCCCTGGAACTCCTGGCCGGCACCCCCGCCGACCACACCCGCATCTGCACTGGCCCCCGCACCGGCGTCGGCGGCGACGGCGCCCACCACCCGTGGCGCTACTGGATCGCCGACGACCCGACGGTCAGCCCTTACCGCGCCCACGAGCCACGACGCCGCCCGAAGGCGGCAGGAGCTTGACGCGGGCGGGGCGGGTCACTATCGTAGATAGAGCCATATGTGGCCTGGTGTCTCGCACGCTCTGATGCGGACACCATCCTCCAGACGATCTTTCGTAAACCTGAGCCTTCTTGTTGTCGCGCCTCGGCTGCGACTCCCGGGACCCGGTTTTGGAGCGGAGAGAAGTCTTCGCTACAGTGGTGGAACACCGAAGGGAAACGCCCGGAGAGGCCCGGAAGGGTTTTGAAGGTAGTGTCCGTTCTTTGAGAACTCAACAGTGTGCCAAGTAATCGATGCCAAGTGTTTGATGTAGTGAGACAGCAGTAAGCGAGGCAGACTCGTTTCTGTTTTTGCATCATGTATGCATTTACGGAGAGTTTGATCCTGGCTCAGGACGAACGCTGGCGGCGTGCTTAACACATGCAAGTCGAACGATGATCCGGTTTCGGCCGGGGATTAGTGGCGAACGGGTGAGTAACACGTGGGCAATCTGCCCTGCACTCTGGGACAAGCCCTGGAAACGGGGTCTAATACCGGATAGTACCTTCGGGCGCATGCCTGGGGGTGGAAAGCTCCGGCGGTGCAGGATGGGCCCGCGGCCTATCAGCTTGTTGGTGGGGTGATGGCCTACCAAGGCGACGACGGGTAGCCGGCCTGAGAGGGCGACCGGCCACACTGGGACTGAGACACGGCCCAGACTCCTACGGGAGGCAGCAGTGGGGAATATTGCACAATGGGCGCAAGCCTGATGCAGCGACGCCGCGTGAGGGATGACGGCCTTCGGGTTGTAAACCTCTTTCAGCAGGGAAGAAGCGAGAGTGACGGTACCTGCAGAAGAAGCGCCGGCTAACTACGTGCCAGCAGCCGCGGTAATACGTAGGGCGCAAGCGTTGTCCGGAATTATTGGGCGTAAAGAGCTCGTAGGCGGCTTGTCGCGTCGGATGTGAAAGCCCGGGGCTTAACCCCGGGTCTGCATTCGATACGGGCAGGCTGGAGTTCGGTAGGGGAGATCGGAATTCCTGGTGTAGCGGTGGAATGCGCAGATATCAGGAGGAACACCGGTGGCGAAGGCGGATCTCTGGGCCGATACTGACGCTGAGGAGCGAAAGCGTGGGGAGCAAACAGGATTAGATACCCTGGTAGTCCACGCCGTAAACGGTGGGCACTAGGTGTGGGCGGCATTCCACGTCGTCCGTGCCGTAGCTAACGCATTAAGTGCCCCGCCTGGGGAGTACGGCCGCAAGGCTAAAACTCAAAGGAATTGACGGGGGCCCGCACAAGCGGCGGAGCATGTGGCTTAATTCGACGCAACGCGAAGAACCTTACCAAGGCTTGACATACACCGGAAAACCGTGGAGACACGGTCCCCCTTGTGGTCGGTGTACAGGTGGTGCATGGCTGTCGTCAGCTCGTGTCGTGAGATGTCGGGTTAAGTCCCGCAACGAGCGCAACCCTTGTCCTGTGTTGCCAGCACGCCTTTCGGGGTGGTGGGGACTCACGGGAGACTGCCGGGGTCAACTCGGAGGAAGGTGGGGACGACGTCAAGTCATCATGCCCCTTATGTCTTGGGCTGCACACGTGCTACAATGGCCGGTACAATGAGCTGCGATACCGCGAGGTGGAGCGAATCTCAAAAAGCCGGTCTCAGTTCGGATTGGGGTCTGCAACTCGACCCCATGAAGTCGGAGTCGCTAGTAATCGCAGATCAGCATTGCTGCGGTGAATACGTTCCCGGGCCTTGTACACACCGCCCGTCACGTCACGAAAGTCGGTAACACCCGAAGCCGGTGGCCCAACCCCTCGGGGAGGGAGCCGTCGAAGGTGGGACTGGCGATTGGGACGAAGTCGTAACAAGGTAGCCGTACCGGAAGGTGCGGCTGGATCACCTCCTTTCTAAGGAGCACAGCGCCGGATGCACCCGAACGTGGTGCACGGCCAGCTCATGGGTGGAACATCGGTTATCACGCTCCCGGGTCGTTGTAGGCCGGGGGGTTTTGGCGCACTGTTGGGTGTCTGAGAGCGCGGGCATGTGAGTGTCTGTTTCTCTTATGGGTTGTTGTTTGAGAACTGCACAGTGGACGCGAGCATCTGTGGCCAAGTTTTTAAGGGCGCATGGTGGATGCCTTGGCACCAGGAACCGATGAAGGACGTGGGAGGCCGCGATAGGCCCCGGGGAGCTGTCAACCGAGCTGTGATCCGGGGGTGTCCGAATGGGGAAACCCGGCAGTCGTCATGGGCTGTCACCCGCTGCTGAATGTATAGGCGGTGTGGAGGGAACGCGGGGAAGTGAAACATCTCAGTACCCGCAGGAAGAGAAAACAACAGTGATTCCGGGAGTAGTGGCGAGCGAAACCGGATGAGGCTAAACCGTTTGTGTGTGATACCCGGCAGGGGTTGCGCAGGCGGGGTTGTGGGAGTTTACGTGACTGGTCTGCCGGCTGGTCGGCGAGTGAGAAACCGTACATGTAGACGAAGGGCATGCGAAAGGCCCGGCGTAGAGGGTAAGACCCCCGTAGTTGAAATGTGTGCGGCTCGTTGTGAACCACCCAAGTAGCACGGGGCCCGAGAAATCCCGTGTGAATCTGGCGGGACCACCCGCTAAGCCTAAATATTCCCTGGTGACCGATAGCGGATAGTACCGTGAGGGAATGGTGAAAAGTACCGCGGGAGCGGAGTGAAAGAGTACCTGAAACCGTGTGCCTACAAGCCGTGGGAGCGTCGCATGCAGCAACTTGTTGCTGTGTGTCGTGACTGCGTGCCTTTTGAAGAATGAGCCTGCGAGTTAGCGGTGTGTAGCGAGGTTAACCCGTGTGGGGTAGCCGTAGCGAAAGCGAGTCCTAGCTGGGCGATTGAGTTGCACGCTCTAGACCCGAAGCGGAGTGATCTAGCCATGGGCAGGGTGAAGCGGCTGTAAGAGGTCGTGGAGGCCCGAACCCACCAGGGTTGAAAACCTGGGGGATGACCTGTGGTTAGGGGTGAAAGGCCAATCAAACTCCGTGATAGCTGGTTCTCCCCGAAATGCATTTAGGTGCAGCGTCGTGTGTTGCTTGCCGGAGGTAGAGCTACTGGATAGGCGATGGGCCTTACCGGGTTACTGACCTTAGCCAAACTCCGAATGCCGGTAAGTTAAGCACGGCAGTGAGACTGCGGGGGATAAGCTCCGTGGTCGAGAGGGAAACAGCCCAGAGCATCGACTAAGGCCCCTAAGCGTATGCTAAGTGGGAAAGGATGTGGAGTCGCAGAGACAACCAGGAGGTTGGCTTAGAAGCAGCCATCCTTGAAAGAGTGCGTAATAGCTCACTGGTCAAGTGATTCCGCGCCGACAATGTAGCGGGGCTCAAGCGTACCGCCGAAGTCGTGTCACTTACGCAATAGTCCTAACGGATGTGTGAGTGGGTAGGGGAGCGTCGTGTGCCGGGTGAAGCTGCACCGGAAGGTAGTGGTGGACGGTTCACGAGTGAGAATGCAGGCATGAGTAGCGATACACACGTGGGAAACGTGTGCGCCGATTGACTAAGGGTTCCTGGGTCAAGTTGATCTGCCCAGGGTAAGTCGGGGCCTAAGGCGAGGCCGACAGGCGTAGTCGATGGATAACCGGTTGATATTCCGGTACCCGCTGTGAAGCGCCAGACATCGAATCAGGTGATGCTAAGCCCGTGAAGCCCCCTGTCTGATCCTTCGGGTGAGGGTGGGTGTGGTGGAGCCGGTGACCCGAGCTTGTAGTAGGTGAGTGATGGGGTGACGCAGGAAGGTAGTCCAGCCCGGGCGGTGGTTGTCCCGGGGTAAGGGTGTGGCCCGTTGTGCAGGTAAATCCGCGCAACTTTATGGGTGAGACCTGATGCCGAGCCGATTGTGGTGAAGTGGATGATCCTATGCTGTCGAGAAAAGCCTCTAGCGATGTTTCATGGCGGCCCGTACCCTAAACCGACTCAGGTGGTCAGGTAGAGTATACCGAGGCGTTCGGGTGAACTATGGTTAAGGAACTCGGCAAAATGCCCCCGTAACTTCGGGAGAAGGGGGGCCGTTTCCGGTGATCCGTTTTACACGGGGAGCCGGGGGTGGCCGCAGAGACCAGCGAGAAGCGACTGTTTACTAAAAACACAGGTCCGTGCGAAGCTGTAAGGCGATGTATACGGACTGACGCCTGCCCGGTGCTGGAACGTTAAGGGGACCGGTTAGTCATTCTTCGGGGTGGCGAAGCTGAGAACTTAAGCGCCAGTAAACGGCGGTGGTAACTATAACCATCCTAAGGTAGCGAAATTCCTTGTCGGGTAAGTTCCGACCTGCACGAATGGCGTAACGACTTCTCGACTGTCTCAACCATAGGCCCGGTGAAATTGCATTACGAGTAAAGATGCTCGTTTCGCGCAGCAGGACGGAAAGACCCCGGGACCTTTACTATAGCTTGATATTGGTGTTCGGTTCGGCTTGTGTAGGATAGGTGGGAGACTGTGAAGCGGCCACGCCAGTGGTTGTGGAGTCGTCGTTGAAATACCACTCTGGTCGTGTTGGATGTCTAACCTGGGTCCGTGATCCGGATCGGGGACAGTGTCTGGTGGGTAGTTTAACTGGGGCGGTTGCCTCCTAAAATGTAACGGAGGCGCCCAAAGGTTCCCTCAGCCTGGTTGGTCATCAGGTGGTGAGTGTAAGTGCACAAGGGAGCTTGACTGCGAGACTGACGGGTCGAGCAGGTGCGAAAGCAGGGACTAGTGATCCGGCGGTGGCTTGTGGGAGCGCCGTCGCTCAACGGATAAAAGGTACCCCGGGGATAACAGGCTGATCTTCCCCAAGAGTCCATATCGACGGGATGGTTTGGCACCTCGATGTCGGCTCGTCGCATCCTGGGGCTGGAGTCGGTCCCAAGGGTTGGGCTGTTCGCCCATTAAAGCGGCACGCGAGCTGGGTTTAGAACGTCGTGAGACAGTTCGGTCCCTATCCGCTGCGCGCGTAGGAGTCTTGAGAAGGGCTGTCCCTAGTACGAGAGGACCGGGACGGACGGACCTCTGGTGTGCCAGTTGTTCTGCCAAGGGCATGGCTGGTTGGCTACGTTCGGGAGGGATAACCGCTGAAAGCATCTAAGCGGGAAGCCTGCTTCGAGATGAGGACTCCCACCCCCTTGTGGGGTTAAGGCCCCCTGTAGACGACGGGGTTGATAGGCCGGATCTGGAAGCCCTGTGAGGGGTGGAGGTGACCGGTACTAATAGGCCGAGGGCTTGTCCATAGCTGCTTGCGTCCACTGTGTTGTTCCCAGACAGCAAACCATTGTTGTCGGGTTGGCTTGAGTTTGTTCACTTAATTGAAGAGTGTGCTTGTTCGCTGACCCTTTTAGGGTTTCGGTGGTCATAGCGTTGGGGAAACGCCCGGTCTCATTCCGAACCCGGAAGCTAAGCCCGACCGCGCCGATGGTACTGCATGGGGGACCGTGTGGGAGAGTAGGTCACCGCCGAACAATTATTGAGGACCCTTGGTCCCAGCGTGAGCGCTGGGACCAAGGGTCCTTTTTTGTTTTCGTTCCGGTGAATCCGGGAGTTAGAGGAGCGTAGTGATGACCACCAACGAGCCCGACCGGCGTGACGAGGACCGTGACGGCCGCGGCCGGCGTCGTGACGGTGACGGACGTGGTTTCGACCGGCGGGACGGAGACCGCCGTGGCGGTCCGCGTCGTACGGACGGCGACCGGCAGGGGCGTGGACCGCGGCGCCAGGACGACCGTCCCCGGCAGCAGGACGACCGGCCGCGGCGTGATTTCCGGCGTGACGACGATCGTCCCCGTGGACCCCGTCGGGACGATGACCGTCCGCGACGGGACTTCCGACGCGACGACGACCGTCCCCGCCGCGACTTCCGTCGTGACGACGACCGGCCGCGTGGGCCGCGGCGTGACGACGATCGGCGAGGAGACGACCGGGCGCGGGGCTTCCGCCGGGATGACGATCGTCCTCGTGGGCCCCGTCGGGACGATGACCGTCCCCGGCGTGATTTCCGTCGCGATGATGATCGTCCGCGGCGTGATTTCGGCCGTAGCGACGATCGTCCGCGTCGTGACTTCCGCCGGGATGACGATCGTCCTCGTGGGCCCCGTCGGGACGATGACCGTCCGCGACGGGACTTCCGGCGCGATGATGATCGTCCGCGGCGTGATTTCGGCCGTAGCGACGACCGCCCTCGTCGTGACTTCCGTCGTGATGACGACCGGCCTCGTGGCCCCCGCCGTGATGACGATCGGCCGCGTGGGCCCCGCCGTGATGAGGATCGTCCTCGTGGGCCCCGTCGGGACGATGACCGTCCCCGGCGTGATTTCCGTCGCGATGATGATCGTCCGCGGCGTGACTTCGGCCGTAGCGACGACCGTCCGCGCCGTGACTTCCGGCGCGATGACGACCGTTCCCGCGGGCCCCGGCGTGACGGGTACGCGCGTGGGGAGCGGTTTGAGCGGCGGGATGATCGTCCGCGGGGGCCGCGGCGGGAGGGGGAACGGCCGCCTGTGCGGCGGTTGTCCATTCCCGAGGACGTCACCGGGTATGAGCTCGACAAGGCCGTACGGCAGGAGCTGCAGAGCCTGCCCAAGACGCTTGCGGAGGATGTGGCCAAGAACCTCGTCATGGTCGCCCGGCTGCTCGACGAGGACGCCCCCAGGGCCTACGAGCACGCCAAGGTGGCGCTGCGGCTTGCGTCTCGCGTAGGTGCTGTGCGGGAGGCCGCCGGCTTCGCCGCGTACCACACCGGGAAGTACCAGGAGGCACTGGCCGAGTTCCGGGCCGCGCGGCGCATGAGCGGGCGTCCCGACCTCTGGCCGGTGATGGCCGACTGCGAGCGCGGCATGGGACGGCCGGAACGGGCGCTGGCGATGGCCGGTGAGCCCGAGGTGCAGCGGTTGGACAAGGCGGGGCAGGTGGAGATGCGGCTCGTCGCCGCCGGGGCGCGGCGTGACCTGGGGCAGCCCGATGCCGCCGTCGTCACCTTGCAGAGCCCAGAGTTGGCGTCGGCCTCCGTGCACCCGTGGACCGCGCGGCTGCGGTACGCCTACGCCGACGCGCTGCTGGAGGTCGGGCGCGAGGAGGACGCGCGGGAGTGGTTCGCGAAGGCCGTCGAGGCCGACCACGAGGGGCTGACGGACGCCTCCGACCGGCTCGCCGAGCTGGACGGCATCGAGTTCACCGACGCGCTCGACCCCGACTCGGAGGACGCCGAGGAGGACATCGAGGGGGAGGTCGAGGAGGACGCGGAGGGTTCTGTCGGCTCCGAGGTGGGTGACGCCGACTTCACCGACGAGGACGACCCCGCCGCCGATGAGGACGACTCCGCCGCGGATGAGGACGACTCCGCCGCCGACGAGGACAAGCCCGTCGGTGACGACGAGCCCCGCGCCTGACTCACCCCAGGTCCAGGGCCCGCAGCACCAGCCCCGTGGCCGGCTTCGGGCCGAACGACGTGGACTTGCGCGGCATCGTCACACCGTCCCGCGCGAGTTCCCGTACGACGTCCTCCGCCACCGGCTTCATCAGCACCGCCGTCCCGCCCAGGCGTGCCGCCTGGGCGGCGGCGGCCTCGGCCTCGTGGACGTAGCCGATGTGCTCGGGGTCGTCGGGCAGGTGCCAGACGTGCTCGATGAGCGTGGCGTGCAGCACGGTGGCGTCCAGGGTGCGCCACGCCGCCGGGCGGTCGGTGCGTACGGTGCGGGCCAGCAGGGCCGGGTCCGGGCGGTCGACCAGGTGCAAGCCGTCCTCGCCCGCCAGCAGGAACGCGTTGCCCTCCGTCTTTTCCAGCTTCCTCAGCGCCGCCGGCAGAAATGGGTCCAGCCGCCGGATGCGGGCGTCCTCGCCCAGGAGGCGCAGGGCTTCGGCAGGCGGGAGGGTGCGCAGGACGCGGTGGATGCCGCGGACGACGAGCGGGTGGCGGGCCGTGTCGACGAGCAGGACCAGCCCGTAGTCCCACGGCCCGGTCGGGGCCGGCGGCACCGACCGTTCGGCCCGTAGCCGCAGATACGTCGCCCATCGGTGGTGTCCGTCCGCGATGAGCGCCTGCCGTCGCGCGAGGTCCGCGCGTACGGCCGCGATCTCCTCCGGGTTCGTCACCGCCCACAGCCGGTGCGCGAAGCCGTCGTCCGTCGTCGTGGCCAGCAGCGGGGTGCGCGCCGTGGTGCGGGCGACGACGGCTGCCGTGCCGGTGGCCGCGCCGTCGCTGCGGTACGACAGCAGCAGCGGCTCGGGGTTGGCGGCGGTCTCGCGCATCAGGCCCGCGCGGTCGGCGACGATCTCCTCCATCACGTCCTCGTGCGGCAGCACCACGCCGGCCGCCGGTTCGCTGAGCGCCAGCAGCCCGATGACGCCGCGCTGCAGCAGCTCGCCCCTGCGCTGCTCGTACACGTAGAGCGCGGGCTCCGGGTCCGGCACGAGCACGCCTTCCGCGCGCCACAGGCGCAGCGTGTCGGCGGCGAGGCGGTGGCGGGTGGCGGGGTCGACTGCCTGGGGGAGGATGAGGCGGACGATGTTGTACGGGTCGGCGGTCTCCAGGTGGTGCAGCCCGTCGGGCCGGACGACGACGTCGTACGGCGGGGAGGTGACGGCGGCGAGGCTGCGCACCCGGGACGGCGCGTAGCGCAGCCCGCGGAAGGGGCGGAGGTCGAGGCCGGGTGAACGCTGCATGGACCGGATCGTATGCGCCGTGGCCGATGCGCGATGATCGAGCCGTGGATATCGCCCGTCCGAGGAGCCGCCGCCGTGACCAGCCAGCCCGCCAGGACCCGTACCGACGCCTGCGCGGAGCCGCTGTGCACGGCGTATGACACGGCGCTGCTGGACCTCGACGGGGTCGTCTACATCGGCGGCGTGGCCGTCGAGCACGCGGCCGAAGCCCTGGGCGGCGCCCGGGAGCGGGGCATGCGGCTGGCGTACGTCACGAACAACGCCTCCCGCCCCGCGGCCGTCGTCGCCGGGCAGTTGACCGCGATGGGCGTGCCCGCGGAGCCGGCGGACGTGATCACCTCGGCGCAGGCCGTGGCGCGACTGGTGGCCGAGGCGGTGCCGCCGGGGGCGCGGGTGCTGGCGGTCGGCGGGGAGGGGCTGTACGGGCCGCTGCGGGAGCGCGGGCTGCTCGTCGTGGAGTCGGCGGACGACGATCCGGCGGCCGTGGTGCAGGGGCACGGCGGTCCTGGGATGCCGTGGGGGCGGCTGATGGAGGCGGCGTTCGCGGTGCAGCGCGGGGTGCCGTGGTTCGCGTCGAACGCCGACCTGACGATTCCCACCCCCCGCGGCATCGCGCCGGGCAACGGGGCGGCGCTGGAGGTGGTGCGGCTGGCCACGGGCGCCGAGCCGCGGGTGGCGGGGAAGCCGCTGCCGCCGATGCACCGGGAGACGATCATCAGGACGGGCGCGCGGCGGCCGCTGGTGGTCGGCGACCGCCTCGACACCGACATCGAGGGCGCGTACAACGGCGGCGTCGACGCGCTGCTGGTGCTGACGGGCGTGACGGGCGCCGCGGCGCTGCTCGCCGCGGAGCCGCGGCACCGGCCGGCGTACGTGGCGGCGGATCTGCGCGGGCTGTCGGCCGCCCAGCCGGAGGTGGCGGTGGCGGGCGGCGCCGGCGAGGGTTTCGTCGCGCGGTGCGGCGGCTGGAGCGCGTCCGCGGGCGGTACGGAGCCGGGCCTGCGGCTCGACGGCGAGGGGCAACCGCTGGACGGGCTGCGGGCGTTGTGCGCGGCGGCGTGGACGTACGCGGGGGAGGGCTCCTGCGGCCTCGACCCGGGGAAGGCACTGGCCCGCCTCGGTCTGTGAGCGCGCACCCACTCCACGACTTAATCAGGGTAGGCTAACCTAACTGCGTGTTGGTCGACGCAGCTCCCCGTACGGACAACGGACTCAAGGACGCCCCGCCGCGCCGCCGGTGGTTCTCCCCGCGCGCCGCGGGGCTGCTCGCCTCCTGCGCCGCGCTGCTGCTCGTCTGCGTGGCCAGCCTCGCCATCGGCGCCAAGCCTGTCCCGCTGGACCAGGTCTGGCACGGCCTCTTCGCGTACGACGGCAGCGACACCGACGTCGTCATCCGCGACATGCGCGTCCCGCGCACGATCCTCGGCCTCCTCGCCGGCGCCGCCCTCGGCCTCTCCGGCGCCGTCATGCAGGCACTCACCCGCAACCCCCTCGCCGAACCCGGGCTGCTCGGCATCAACGCCGGCGCCTCCGCCGCCGTCGTCAGCGCCATCAGCTTCTTCGGCGTCTCCTCCGCCGCCGGCTACGTCTGGTTCGCCTTCGCCGGCGCAGCCGCCGTCTCCGTCGTCGTCTACGCCCTCGGCGGCAGCCGCAGCGCCACGCCCGTACGGCTCGCGCTCGCCGGCACCGCCGCCACCGCCGCGCTCTTCGGCTACGTACGCGCCGTCGAGCTGACGGACACCGCGGCGCTGGACAAGATGCGCTTCTGGACCACCGGTTCGCTCGCCTCCGCCGACACGACCACCATCCGGCAGGTGCTGCCGTTCCTCGCCACCGGCATCGTCCTCGCGCTGCTGCTGGCCCGCCCGCTGAACGCCATGGCGATGGGCGACGACACCGCCCGCGCCCTCGGCGCGCACCTCGCCCGCACCCGGCTGCTCGCCATGCTCGCCGTCACGCTGCTGTGCGGCGCCGCGACCGCCGCCTGCGGGCCGATCATCTTCGTCGGGCTGATGATCCCGCACATGGTGCGCGCCGTGACCGGGCCCGACATGCGCTGGATCCTGCCGTACGCGGCCGTGCTCGCGCCCGTGCTGCTGCTCGGCGCCGACGTGCTCGGCCGGGTGCTGGCCCGGCCCGCGGAGGTGCAGGTCGGGATCGTCACGGTGATCCTCGGCGGGCCGGTCTTCATCCATCTCGTACGACGCCGGCGGATGGCGCAGTTGTGAGAACGCTCAACGTACGCGGCACGAGGGGCGATCTGTCGGTCCGCCTCGACCTGCGCGCCCTGCTCGTCTGCCTGCTGCTGGCCGCCGCCGCGCTGGCCGCCGCGGTGGTCCTCGTCGGGACCGGCGACTTCCCGATCTCCTTCGCGGACGTGGTGCGCACGCTGTTCGGCGGCGGTGAGCCCGGGCAGGGGTTCATCGTCCGCGAACTGCGGCTGCCGCGGGTGCTCGTGGGGCTCCTCGTCGGCGCGGCGCTGGGGCTGGCAGGGGCGGTGTTCCAGGCCATCTCCCGCAACCCGCTGGGCAGTCCCGACGTGCTCGGCGTCTCGCACGGCTCCGCGGTGGGCGCGCTGGTGGTCATCGTGCTGTTCAAGGGCGGCTCGGAGGCGGTCGCGCTCGGCGCCGTCGCCGGCGGCCTCGCCACCGGGGCGGCGATCTACCTGCTCGCCTGGCAGCAGGGCGTGGCCGGCTACCGGCTCGTGCTCGTCGGCATCGGCGCCGCCGCCATCCTCACCGGCGTCATCAACTACCTGCTCACCAAGGCCGACCTGGTCGACGCCGCCCGCGCCACCCTGTGGATCACCGGGTCGCTCGGCGGGCGGGACTGGACGCACGTGTGGCCGCTGGCCGCGGTCTGCGCGGTGCTGGTGCCGCTCGTGCTGGCCAGCGGCCGGCCGCTGCGGATGATGGAGATGGGCGACGACACCTCGTACGCGCTGGGCGTCCCGGTCGAGCGGGTACGGCTCGTGGCGCTGCTGGCCGCCGTGCTGCTGACGGCCGCCGCCACCGCCGCCGCGGGGCCCGTCGCCTTCGTCGCCCTCACCGCGCCCCAACTCGCCCGCCGGCTGACCCGCGCGCCAGGCCCCAACCTGGCGCCCGCCGCGCTCATGGGCGCCACGCTGCTGATCGTCGCCGACTGGGCGGCGCAGCGCGCCTTCGGCGCCGACCAGGTGCCCGTCGGCGTCGTCACCGGCGTGCTCGGCGGCGTCTACCTTCTCTGGCTGCTCGCCGCGGAACGACGGGCGGGCCGGATATGACCGACCGTACGCCGGACAGGAGCCCAGAAGTGAGCCGTCTCGCCGCCGAGAACGTCACCCTCGCCTACGACAGCCGGGTCGTCGCCGAGCACTTGTCGGTGGCCGTGCCCGACGCCTCGTTCACCGTCGTCGTCGGGCCCAACGCCTGCGGCAAGTCGACGCTGCTGCGGGCGCTGGCGCGGATGCTGAAGCCGCGTACCGGCGCGGTGCTGCTGGACGGCGAGGCGATCGGTTCGCTGCCGGCGCGCAAGGTGGCGCGGACGCTCGGGCTGCTGCCGCAGTCGTCCGTGGCGCCCGACGGCATCACGGTCGGCGACCTCGTCGCGCGGGGGCGCTACCCGCACCAGGGGCTGCTGCGGCAGTGGTCGCGGGAGGACGAGCGGGTCGTCCAGCAGTCGATGGCCGCCACCGGGGTCGGCGAGCTGGCGGATCGCTATGTCGACGAACTGTCCGGCGGGCAGCGGCAGCGCGTGTGGATCGCGATGGCGCTCGCGCAGCAGACGCCGCTGCTGCTGCTCGACGAGCCGACGACGTACCTCGACATCCAGCACCAGATCGACGTCCTCGACCTGTGCGCCGAACTCCACGAGACACAGGGGCGCACGCTGGTCGCCGTGCTGCACGACCTCAACCACGCCGCGCGCTACGCCACGCACCTGATCGCCATGCGCGACGGGCGGATCGTCGCGGAGGGGGCGCCCAACGACATCGTGGACGCGGCGCTCGTCGAGCGGGTCTTCGGGCTCAAGTGCCAGGTGATCGCCGACCCGGAGACCGGCACGCCGCTGGTCGTCCCGGCGGCGCGCAAGGCGCGGGCGGGGGCCGCCGGCTGGGTCTGACCGGGGTCCTGACAGTGGTTCGGGGTACGGTCTGTGGCATGAGCGAGCCGACGCCGATGCCCGCAGCGGAGCCCGAGACCGCGACCGCGCCGCCGTACGTGCGGCAGCCGGCGCCGCGGCAGCCGGAGCCGGGCGCGGGGGGCGCGGCGGAGCCGGACGGCGGGGCCGTAGCGGAACGGGGGCACGGGGCCGTAGCGGAACCGGGCTCCGGGGATGTGGCGCAGGCCGCCGACGGGGCTGTCGCGCCGGCCCGGACGGAACCGGAAGCGGTGCCGGAGGGCCTGGCGGAACCGCACCCCGGGCGGGGGGCCGAGCCGGTCGGCGCCGAGCCGGCGGAGCCCGAGCCGGTCGAGCCCGCACCGGTCGACCTCGGGCCCGAGCCGCTCGGCGTCGCGCGCACGCCCACCGGCAACGCCGACGTCGACGCCGCGCTCGACCGCCTCGCGGACGCCGACGAGCTGCCGACCGGCAGCCACCTGGAGGTCTACGAGGACGCCCACGGCCGGATGCGCGAGGCCCTGGAGGAACTCGACCGCACCCAGGCCCCCCGCCGCCCGCGCAGGCACCCGCGGGCCCGGCGCCGTACGCCCAGGGCCAGAGCCGCCCCGCCCCGCACGCGCCTGCGGCCCCCGCGCCGTACGGCCAGAGCCACGCCCGGCCCGGCCCGCCGGCGCCTCCGCCGACCCCCGCGGCCTACGGGCCCACCCCGCCCCGCCCCGGGGCGCACCCCTCGCCGTACCGGCCGGGGAACCCGTGAGCGGTGCCCGGCGGCGCCGGCTCGACGCCGAGCTGGTGAGCCGCGAGCTGGCCCGCTCGCGCGAGCACGCCGGTCGGCTCATCGCCGCGGGCCGGGTCACCGTCGGCGGCCTCGTCGCCAGCAAGCCCGCCACCCAGGTCGAGACGTCCGCCGCCGTCGTCGTCGTCCCCGACGACGCCGACCCCGACTACGTCTCCCGCGGCGGCCACAAGCTCGCCGGCGCGCTCGCGGCGTTCGAGCCCCTCGGGCTGCGGGTCGCCGGCCGCCGCGCCCTGGACGCCGGCGCCTCCACCGGCGGCTTCACCGACGTGCTGCTGCGCGCAGGCGCCGCGCACGTCGTCGCCGTGGACGTCGGCTACGGGCAGCTCGCGTGGAAGCTGCAGAGCGACGAGCGGGTCACCGTCCGGGACCGTACGAACGTCCGCGAGCTGACCCTCGACCACCTCGGCGGCGCGCCCGCCGAACTCGTCGTCGGCGACCTGTCGTTCATCCCGCTCGGACTCGTGCTGCCCGCGCTCGTGCGCTGCGCCACGGCAGACGCGGATCTCGTGCTGATGGTCAAGCCGCAGTTCGAGGTCGGCAAGGAACGCCTGGGCAGCGGCGGCGTGGTGCGCAGCGAGGAGCTGCGCGCCGAGGCCGTGCGCGGGGTCGCCGGGCAGGGCGCGGCGCTCGGGTTGGGGGTGCTCGGTGTGACGGCCAGCCCGTTGCCCGGGCCGAAGGGAAACGTCGAGTATTTTCTGTGGCTGCGTGCCGGGGCGCCCGCGATGGACCCGGCGGACGTGGCACGTGCCGTGGCGGAGGGGCCCCGATGACAGATCGCACCGTGTTCCTGCTCGCCCATACCGGCCGGCCCGCGGCGATCCGCAGCGCCGAGCTGGTCGTGCGCGGCCTGCTGCGCTCCGGCGTCGGCGTGCGCGCGCTCGCCGGCGAGGCGGCCGACCTGCCGCTGCCGCCGGAGACGGAGCTGGTGGAGGCGGGCCCCGGAGTGATGGACGACTGCGAGCTGCTGATGGTGCTGGGCGGCGACGGCACGCTGCTGCGCGGCGCCGCCTTCGCCCGCAAGTCCGGCGTGCCGATGCTCGGCGTCAACCTCGGCCGCGTCGGCTTCCTCGCCGAGGCCGAGCGGGACGACCTCGACAAGGTCGTGGACCGTGTGGTGACCAGGGAGTACGAGGTCGAGGAGCGGATGACGCTCGACGTCCTGGTACGGAACGAGGGCAGGACCGTGCACGCCGACTGGGCGCTCAACGAGGCGTCCGTCGAGAAGGCCGCCCGCGAGCGGATGCTCGAAGTCGTCACCGAGGTCGACGGCAGGCCCGTCTCCCGCTTCGGCTGCGACGGCGTCGTCTGCGCGACGCCGACGGGATCGACCGCGTACGCCTTCTCGGCCGGCGGGCCCGTCGTCTGGCCCGAGGTGGAGGCGCTGCTGATGGTCCCGATCAGCGCGCACGCGCTGTTCGCCAAGCCGCTCGTGACATCGCCGGACTCCATCCTGGCCGTGGAGGTGCAGCCGAACAACCAGCACGGCGTGCTGTGGTGTGACGGACGCCGCACGGTCGACCTGCCCTCCGGCGCCCGCGTCGAGGTGCGCCGCGGCGCGGTCCCGGTGCGGCTGGCGCGGCTGCACCACGCGTCGTTCACGGACCGGCTGGTGGCCAAGTTCGCGCTGCCGGTGGCGGGCTGGCGCGGGGCGCCGAACTGACGCGCGGCCCGTCCCACGCGCGGTCCTTCAGCCCGCCGCCGGTCCCGGCGGCACGGCCCGGTCGCGCCGCCGGCCCGAACCCTGATCACGACGCCCCTCGCGACGCGGTGCCGGAACCTCGTATGGTCGTACCGTGTTGGAGGAGATGCGGATCCAGTCCCTGGGCGTCATCGACGACGCGGTCGTCGAGCTGTCGCCCGGCTTCACGGCCGTGACGGGCGAGACCGGCGCCGGCAAGACCATGGTCGTCACCAGCCTCGGGCTGCTGCTCGGCGGGCGCGCGGACGCCGCGCTCGTACGCATCGGCGCCAAGTCCGCCGTCGTGGAGGGCCGGGTCGCCGTGGGCGAGGGCTCGCCCGCGGCGGTACGGGCCGAGGACGCCGGTGCCGAGCTGGACGACGGCGCCCTGCTCATCAGCCGTACGGTCTCGGCCGAAGGCCGCTCCCGGGCGCACCTGGGCGGCCGCGGCGTCCCCGTGGGGCTCCTCGGCGAGCTGGCCGAGGACCTCGTCGCCGTGCACGGGCAGACCGACCAGCAGGGGCTGCTGAAGCCCGCGCGGCAGCGGCAGGCCCTCGACCGGTACGCGGGCGACGCGGTTGCCGCGCCGCTGGCCAAGTACTCGGCGGCGTACCGCAGGCTGCGCGCCGTCAGCGCCGAGCTGGACGAGATCACCACCCGCGCGCGTGAGCGGTTGCAGGAGGCCGATCTGCTGCGCTTCGGGCTCGACGAGGTCGCCGCCGCGGAGCCGCGGGCCGGCGAGGACGTCGAGCTGGCCGCCGAGGCCGAACGGCTGGGCCACGCCGAGGCGCTGACCGCTGCCTCGGCCGCCGCGCACGCCGCGCTCGCGGGCGACCCGGCGGACCCCGAGGCCGTCGATGCCGGCACGCTCGTCGCGGGCGCACAGCGCGCCCTGGCGGCCGTACGGGCCCACGACCCGGCGCTCGCCGGGCTCGCCGACCGGCTCACCGAGGTCGGCATCCTCCTCGGCGACGTCGCCCAGGAGCTGGCCGCGTACGGCGACGGCGTCGACGCCGACCCGCTGCGGCTGGCCGCGGTGGAGGAGCGCCGCTCGGTCCTCACCCACCTCACCCGCAAGTACGGCCACGAGCCGGCCGCGGCCGGCGGGGGAGAGGCCGGCGACGGCAGCGTCTCCGCGGTCCTCGCCTGGGCCGAGGCGGGCGCCGCCCGGCTCGCCGCGCTCGACGGCGACGACGAGCGCATCGAGGAGCTGACCGCCGAGCGCGACGCCCTGCGCGGCGAGCTGGCGCTGCTGGCGGAGGCGCTGACCGAGGCGCGCGGCGACGCGGCGGAGCGCTTCGGCGCCGCCGTCACCGACGAGCTGACCGAGCTGGCGATGCCGCACGCGCGGGTGACGGTCGACCTGCGCCGCACCGAGGTCGCCGCGGACGCCGACGGTCTGGAGATCGGCGGCCGGAACGTCGCGTACGGGCCCACGGGCGTCGACGAGGCCGAGCTGCTGCTCGCCCCGCACCCCGGCGCACCGCCGCGGCCGATCGCCAAGGGCGCCTCGGGCGGCGAGCTGTCGCGCGTGATGCTGGCGGTCGAGGTGGTCTTCGCCGGCTCCGACCCCGTGCCGACGTACCTCTTCGACGAGGTCGACGCGGGCGTCGGCGGCAAGGCGGCCGTCGAGGTGGGCCGCCGGCTCGCGCGGCTGGCGCGCGGCGCGCAGGTGGTGGTGGTGACGCACCTGCCGCAGGTCGCGGCCTTCGCCGACCGGCAGTTGCTGGTGGAGAAGACCAGCGACGGCGCGGTCACCCGCAGCGGTGTGACCGTCCTGGACGGCGAGGCGCGGGTGCGCGAGCTGTCGCGCATGCTGGCGGGCCAGGAGGACTCCGAGACGGCCCGTGCGCACGCGGAGGAGCTGCTCGCGGCGGCCCGCGCGGGGGCGGAGTAGGGCGCGGCCGTCCGGCGACGGCGGTGTGACCAGGGCTACGCGTGGGGCGGCAGCCCGCGTGTGGGCCGAATGGGTGCCGTGGGGCAACCTGGCTCGTACCGGATGCGTCTATCGAGGTGGTTGGGCGGAATGCACCGTGCTGTCCGCTCCTTTCGCGGGTCGTACCGGCGCACGACGGACGTGCGGGGCATCGCCCGGAAGGGTGGTGCATGTCTGACCTGTACGCCCGTACAGAGCGGTTGACGGCGCCGAGCCGGGCCCGGCTGCTCCTTGGGAGTGGCATCCTGGGCAGGCCCTGCGACGCCACGGACAGGAGTTCCGGCCCAGTGAGCAGCACCCCCGCACCGCCCCACGGCCCGACCGCGCTGCACGCCGTGCAGCTCGTCGGCCGCGGCGAGGGCGGCAGCGGTGTCCATGTGCGCTCGCTGGCGGCCGGGTTGGTGGCCCGGGGCATCAGGGTCACGGTGGTCGCGACGCCGGCCACCGCCGAGCGCTACGGCTTCGCCGCCGCCGGGGCCCTCGTCGCGCGGCTGCCCGAGCGCGGCGGGCTGGCCACCGCGCCGCTCTGCACGGCGACCACGCTGCGCGCGGCCTGCGCCGGCGCGGACCTCGTCCACGCCCACGGCCTGCAGTGCGGGCTGATGGCGTGCTCGACGATCCTGGGCCAGCGCAGGCCGCTCGTCGTCACCTGGCACACCAGAACCCACCCCGACGGGGTACGGGGCCGGATGATGCCGCTCCTCGAACGACGGGTGTCCCGCTCCGCCCGCGTCGTCCTCGGCGCCACCACCGACCTCGTCGACGGCGCCCGCCGCCGCGGCGCCCGCGACGCGCGGCTCGCGCCCATCGCCGTCCCCGCGCCCCGGAACCCGCACCCGGGCGGCGACGGCGCCTTGCTGCGCAAGCAGCAGGTGCGCGCGGAACTCGGCGCCCCGGACCGGCCCCTGGTGCTCACCGCCGCCCCGCTCGACGCGTACGGCACCCACGAACCGCTGCTGGAGGCCGCCCGCATGTGGCGGGCGCTGCCGGAGCAGCCGCTGCTCGCCTTCGCCGGCGAGGGCCCGGCCCGCGGGAGGCTCCAGCGCCGTATCGACGCCGAGAAGCTGCCCGTACGGCTCCTGGGCCGCCGCGACGACCTGCCCCGGCTGCTGGCCGCCGCGGACGTCGCGGTGCTCTCCAGCCCGTGGGAGGCGCGCCCGGTGCTGGCCCAGGAGGCGCTGCACGCGGGCGCCCCGCTGGTGGCCACGGCGGTCGGCGGCATCCCCGAACTCGTCGGCGACGCGGCGGAGCTGGTGCCGTACGGGGACGCCCGTGCGCTCGCCGACGCGGTGGCGGCCCTGCTCCACGACCCGGCCCACCGCGCGGCCCTGTCCGCCGCGGGCCGCGCCCAGGCAGGCACCTGGCCGACGGAGGACGACACCGTCACCCAGGTTCTGTCGATCTACGACGAGTTGATGACCTACGAGGCGTGACGACCCCGCGAGCCCCGAACCGCCGGAAGCGCGTCGGGGCATTCCGCACCGCCGCCGCGCTTCCGCGCGCCGCGCGGAGTGCTACCCGTAAGCCCCCGACGCGCTCAGCCGCAGCGCCGTGTCGATCAGCGGCACGTGGCTGAACGCCTGTGGGAAGTTGCCCACTTGGCGCTGCAGCCGCGGGTCCCACTCCTCCGCGAGCAGCCCCAGGTCGTTCCGGAGCGCCAGCAGCTTCTCGAACAACTGCCGCGCCTCCTGCACCCGGCCGATCATCGCCAGGTCGTCCGCCATCCAGAACGAGCAGGCGAGGAACGCCCCCTCGTCGCCCGGGAGCCCGTCGCTGCCCGTCTCGTCGCCCGCGGTGGGGTAGCGGCGGATGAAGCCGTCGGGGGTGCCCAGCTCGCGCTGGATGGCCTCGATCGTGCCGATGACGCGCTTGTCGTCCGGCGGCAGAAAGCCGACCTGCGGGATGAGCAGCAGCGAGGCGTCCAGCTCCTGCGAGCCGTAGGACTGCGTGAAGGTGTTGCGCTGCCGGTCGTAGCCCTTCTCGCACACGTCCCGGTGGATGTCGTCGCGCAGCCGCTGCCAGCGCTCCAGCGGGCCGTCCGCCTCGCCGGACTCGATGAGCTTGATCGTGCGGTCGACGGCGACCCAGGTCATCACCTTGGAGTGGACGAAGTGCCGGCGCGGGCCGCGCACCTCCCACAGCCCCTCGTCGGGGCGGTCCCAGTTCTCCTCGACCCAGCGGATCATCTTCAGTTGCAGCAGCGAGGCGTAGTCGTTGCGGGTGAGGCCCGTCATGTGCGCGAGGTGCAGCGCCTCGACGACCTCGCCGTAGACGTCGAGCTGCAACTGCCCCGCCGCGCCGTTGCCGGCGCGTACCGGGCGGGACTCCTCGTACCCCGGCAGCCAGTCCAGCTCCGACTCGCCCAGCTCGCGCTCGCCGGCGATGCCGTACATGATCTGCAGGTTCTCCGGGTCGCCCGCGACCGCGCGCAGCAGCCATTCGCGCCAGGCGCGGGCCTCCTCGTGGTACCCGGTGCGCAGCAGGGACGACAGCGTGATGGCGGCGTCGCGCAGCCAGGTGAAGCGGTAGTCCCAGTTGCGCACGCCGCCGATGTCCTCGGGCAGCGAGGTGGTGGGCGCGGCGACGATGCCGCCGGTCGGCTCGTACGTCAGGGCCTTGAGCGTGATCAGCGAGCGGATCACCGCGTGCCGGTACGGGCCGTGGTACGTACAGTGGTCGGTCCACTCCTGCCAGAAGTCCTCGGTGGCGGTGAGCGCTGCCTCGGGTTCTGCGGGCTGCGGCGGCTCGCGGTGCGAGGGCTGCCAACTGATCGTGAACGCAAGCCGGTCGCCCGGGCCGACGGTGAAGTCGGAGTACGTCGTGAGGTCCCGGCCGTACGTCGGCACCGGGGCGTCGAGCCACACCGAGTCGGGACCGGCGACGCCGACGGTGCGGCCGTCCTCGGTCTGGTGCACCCACGGCACGATCCGGCCGTAGGAGAAGCGCATCCGCAGCGCGGAGCGCATCGGCACCCGGCCCGTGACGCCCTCCACGATGCGGATGAGCTGCGGCGCGGCGCCGTCGCGCGGGGGCATGAAGTCGATCAGCCGGACCGTGCCGCGCGGGGTGTCCCACTCGGACTCCAGCACCAGCGAGTCGCCCCGGTAGCGCCGCCGGGTGGCGGGCGGTGGGCAGGACTCCGGGGCGTACGCGGGACCGAGGCGCCAGAAGCCGTGCTCCTCGGTCCCCAATAGGGCGGCGAACACCGCATGGGAGTCGAACCGGGGCAGGCAGAGCCAGTCGGCCGTGCCGTCGCGACGGACGAGCGCTGCCGT
Source organism: Streptomyces sp. CMB-StM0423 (assembly GCF_002847285.1). Classification (NCBI taxonomy): domain Bacteria; kingdom Bacillati; phylum Actinomycetota; class Actinomycetes; order Kitasatosporales; family Streptomycetaceae; genus Streptomyces; species Streptomyces sp. CMB-StM0423. The sequence continues at coordinate 6,797,796 of NZ_CP025407.1, forward strand.
CTGCATGTCGCCCAAAAGTGCGTAGTCCTCGATCCGCCCGGCCACGTGCCTCTCCAGCTAGAAGTGCGTTCCGCAGAGGATAAAGCCTTCGCGTGCGCGCGTGCGCCACGGTCGCGGATTCCGCCTCGTCCGATCGGGTCGGGCGGATGGACGGCGGTCGGCCGCGGGCGGTGACCAGGGGATCACTGATACCCTGGTAGCCCGTGGAGCGGAGGGCCGGCCGGGCATGTGGCGGCGGCGCTCGCCGAGCGACCCACCTCGATCTGGGGCACCCCGCCACGCACCTCATCAGCGACCACGGGAGCCCCTCTTGGCCATGCCATCCACGACGTCAAAGCACATCTTCGTCACGGGAGGCGTCGCCTCCTCGCTCGGCAAGGGGCTCACCGCCTCCAGTCTGGGTGCCCTGCTCAAGGCGCGCGGGCTGCGGGTCACGATGCAGAAGCTCGACCCGTATCTGAACGTCGACCCCGGCACGATGAACCCCTTCCAGCACGGCGAGGTCTTCGTCACCAACGACGGCGCCGAGACCGACCTCGACATCGGGCACTACGAGCGCTTCCTCGACGTCGACCTCGACGGCTCGGCGAACGTCACCACCGGCCAGGTCTACTCCTCGGTGATCGCCAAGGAGCGCCGCGGCGAGTACCTGGGCGACACGGTGCAGGTGATCCCGCACATCACCAACGAGATCAAGTCCCGGATCCGCCGGATGTCCTCCGACGACGTGGACGTGGTGATCACGGAAGTCGGCGGCACCGTCGGCGACATCGAGTCGCTGCCGTTCCTGGAGGCCGTCCGCCAGGTGCGGCACGAGGTCGGCCGGGACAACGTGTTCGTCGTCCACATCTCGCTGCTGCCGTACATCGGCCCGTCCGGCGAGCTGAAGACCAAGCCGACCCAGCACTCGGTCGCCGCGCTGCGCAGCATCGGTATCCAGCCGGACGCGATCGTGCTGCGCGCGGACCGCGAGGTGCCGGCGGCGATCAAGCGGAAGATCTCGCTCATGTGCGACGTCGACGAGGCCGCCGTCGTCGCCGCCATCGACGCCAAGTCGATCTACGACATCCCCAAGGTGCTGCACGCCGAGGGCCTGGACGCGTACGTCGTCCGCAAGCTGGACCTGCCGTTCCGGGACGTGGACTGGACCGAGTGGGACGACCTGCTGCGGCGCGTGCACGAGCCGGCGCACGAGGTGACGATCGCGCTCGTCGGCAAGTACATCGACCTGCCCGACGCCTATCTGTCGGTCACCGAGGCGATCCGCGCCGGCGGCTTCGCCAACAACGCCCGCGCCAAGATCAAATGGGTCACGTCCGACGACTGCCGCACGCCCCAGGGCGCCCGCAAGCACCTCGCGGACGTGGACGGCATCGTCATCCCCGGCGGCTTCGGCGAGCGCGGCGTGGAGGGCAAGATCGGCGCGATCACCTACGCCAGGGAGAACCGGGTGCCGCTGCTCGGCATCTGCCTCGGCCTGCACTGCATCGTCATCGAGGCGGCGCGGAACCTCGCGGGCATGGGGGGCGCGAACTCCACGGAGTTCGACCAGGCCGCGACGGACCCGGTGATCTCGACCATGGAGGAGCAGCTCGACATCGTCGCCGGCGAGGGCGACATGGGCGGCACGATGCGCCTGGGCCTCTACCCGGCCAAGCTGGCGGAGGGTTCGGTGGTGCGGGAGGCGTACGCGGACCAGCCGTACGTCGAGGAGCGCCACCGGCACCGCTACGAGGTCAACAACTCCTACCGCAGCGAGCTGGAGAAGAAGGCCGGCCTCTCGTTCTCCGGCACCTCCCCGGACAACAAGCTGGTGGAGTTCGTGGAGTACCCGCGCGAGGCGCACCCGTACCTGGTCTCCACCCAGGCCCACCCCGAGCTGCGCTCGCGGCCCACCCGGCCGCACCCGCTCTTCGCCGGGCTGCTGAAGGCCGCCGTAGCCAGGCACGAGGCGGCAGGACAGGAATCGGCGAAGGAAACCGGAGTACAGCAGCAGGGCGGCGTGCAGCAGCAGGCCGGCCCGCACGGCGCACACGCGGGTGCGCAGAAGCGGGTGGGCGCCGTGCGCGAGGGGGGCAAGTGATGGCGGAGCAGTTGAAGGACACGGCGGCCGAGTGGAAGATCGTCGCCTCCGAGACGCCGTTCAAGGGCGCCAAGACGTCCGTGCGCACGGACGACGTGGTGATGCCCGACGGCACCGTGGCCCGCCGCGACTACCAGGTACACCCCGGCTCGGTCGCCATCCTCGCCCTCGATGACGACGACCGCGTGCTGGTGCTCAACCAGTACCGCCACCCCGTACGGCACAAGCTCTGGGAGATCCCCGCGGGACTCCTCGACGTGCCAGGCGAGAACCCGCTGAACGCCGCCCAGCGCGAGCTGTACGAGGAGGCACACGTCAGGGCCGACGACTGGCGCGTGCTCGTCGACGTCTACACCACCCCGGGCGGCTGCGACGAGGCCGTACGCGTCTTCCTCGCCCGCGGGGTGACCGAGGCCGAAGGGGAGCGCTACGCCGCCCACGGCGAGGAGCTGGACCTCATGATCGACCGCGTGCCGGTGGCCGATCTGGTGCGCGGCGCCCTCGCCGGGGACCTGCACAACAACTGCCTGATGCTGGGCGTGCTGGCGCTCCAGGCGGCCCGCGCGGACGGCGGTCTCGACACGCTGCGCCAGGCGAACGCCCCCTGGCCGGCCCGCCCGTTCACACCCTGAAAGGCGCAGGTGGGGGGCCGCCGGGCGGTTGATCCGATGCGGTGATTTTCGTTCCGGCGTTCGGCCATGTGCCGTCACGTGACCCGGCCTTCACGCCGGGTGAATTACGCTCACCGGCGTGACGGAACAGGCCGCCCCCCACCGGTTCGTCGGCAGGACCCGCGAGCTCGACGCCCTGCGCGCCGACATCGCCCGCGCCGGGCTCGACACCCTCGCCGGCCGCCCCGCCCCGCGCAGCCGGGTGCTGCTCATCGCCGGGCGGCCGGGCTCCGGGCGCAGCGCGCTCGCCGCCGAGCTGGCCCGCGGCGTCGCCGGCGACTACCCGGGCGGCGTGCACACCGCGCGGCTCGCGGGCCCTGGCGGCGAGGCGGTCCCGCTGGAGCGGGCCGTACGCGACCTCCTCGATGCCCTCGGCGTCCCGCCGGTCGCCGGGGCGGGCCCCGACCACCTCGCCGGAGAGCTGCGCGCCGCGCTGGCCGACCGCTCCGCGCTGCTCGTCCTCGATGACGTCACCGCCCCCGAGCAGTTGCTCGAACTGGTCCCGGAGTCCCGTGACTGCCTCGTCGTGGCCGTCGCCGAGGGCCCGCTGAAGGGCGTGCCCGACGTCCGGCCGTGCACCCTGGGCGGGCTGGAGCCCGCGGCGGCGCTGGCGCTGATCGCCTCGTACGCGGGGGAGACGCGTATCGCCTGCGACCCCGAGGCCACGCACGTGCTGGCCGAGGAGTGCGCGGGGCACCCCGCGGCGCTGGTGCTCGCCGGCGGCTGGCTCGCCGGGCACCCGCAGGCGTGCGTCGCCGACGCCGTACGGGAGCTGCGCCGCAAGGGCGACAGCACCGAGGGGTCCGCCGGGCGGCCGTCGGGGCCGAAGGCGCTGGCGCGCGCGTTCCGGCTCGTATACGAATCGCTGACCCCGTCCGTCGCGCAACTGCTGCGGCTGCTCCCGCTGGCGCCCGCCGGGGTCGTCGACGCCCACTCCGCCTCCGCGCTCGCCGGCTGCACCGTCGCCGCGGCCCGCACCACGCTCGCGGACTGCGCGGGCCAGGGCCTGCTGCGCGAGGTGCCGCAGCCGGACCGGGCGAACCTTACGCAGTACGAGGTGCCCGGCTGTCTGCAGCCGCTGCTGCGCGGGGTGCTGGAGGCGGGCGTGGGCCAGGAGGAGACGCTGCTCGCGCGGGCCCGGATGCTGGAGCGGTACGTACGCCTGCTGCAGTCCTGCCGCGCCGTGACGGAGCCCGCCGGATCCGCGGTGCACACCCGGCTCGCGGGGCTGCCGCGGGCGCTGCGCTTCCCGTCGCCGGAGGCCGCCGCCGCGTGGCTGCGCAGCCGGCTGCCCTCGCTGCTGGCCGCGGCCCGGATCGCGGTCGCCGACGGGGAGCTGGACACGCTGGCGCGGCGGCTGGTGGCCGCGCTGTCGCGGGCGCTTGGCGCGCACCGGGGCGAGGCGGAGGCGGCGCCCGAGCAGTACCGGCTGCACGAGCTGGTGCTGGGCGTCGCCGAGCGGCGCGGGCTGGTGTGGGAGAAGGCGGCGGCGCTGCTCAACCTCGGCGACCTGGACCTGCGCGCGGAGCGGCCCCACGAGGCGCTCGGCCGGTACCGGGGGGCGCTGGCGGCGGCGCGCGAGGCGCGGGACCCGCAGCCGGTGGGGCGGGCGCTGGAGTCGGTGGGGGCGGCGTACCAGGAGCTGCGGGACTGGGGCCGGGCGGCCGACTGGTTCGGGCGCGCGCTGGCGCTGCGGCAGACCCGCGGCGAGCTGGCCGACGAGGCGCGGCTGCGGGCGCGGCTGGGCGCGGTGCACACGTACGCCGGGGCCTGGGGCTGGGCGCTGCGCGAGTGGCGCGCAGCGGCGGCGGCCCACCGCAGGCTCGGGGACGCCGGCGGGCACGCGCGGGCGCTGGGGGAGGTGGCGCGGGTGCAGCAGTACGCGGGGCATCCGCGGGAGGCGATCAGGACGTGCACGCGCGCGGTGGACGTGGCGCGGCTCTCGGGCGACACCGCGCTGCGGGCGGCGGTGCAGTTGCGGCTGGCGGACCTCGTCGACGTAGTGGGCGACCCGGAGGCCGCGGAGCTGCACCGGGCGGCGGCGGGGCGGCTGGCGGAGCAGGTCCCGGAGGCGGCCGCGATGCGGGCTGCCGCCGTGGCCGTAGCGGAGGCGGAAGCGGAAGCGGAACGCGCGGAGGAGCCCGAGCCCGCGCCCGAACCCACGCCCGAGCCCTCCTCCGGGTCCGCCGCGGAGCCCGTACCGGAGCGCGTGGACGATGACGCTCAGGACGACGGGGAGCGCACCCCCGGGACCGGCCCCGCGACCGTTCCGGAGGACTCCGCGGAACCCGTGCCGCAGCCCGTGGAGGCCGCCGCCGAGACCGTCTCCGCGGAGGGTGCCGAGCCCGCCGCCGGGGAGGGCCCGAAGGCGGGGCCGGCGCCCAGACCGGCCGCCGCGGACCTGTGAATCCATCGACACATCACAGAAATCTGCCTGTTTCAAAGGCTGGACTCAGAGGATTCCTTCATTAAGAATGGCCAAGCCGCGGCGGGCACCCCGACCGGGGCCTGACGAGTTCCCTCACCCCAAGGACCGTGATCCATCGTGAAGGTCGGCATTCCACGCGAGGTCAAGAACAACGAGTTCCGGGTGGCCATCACGCCCGCCGGAGTCCACGAGCTGGTCCGCCACCGCCACGAGGTCGTCGTGGAGCAGGGCGCGGGCGTCGGCTCGTCCATCCCCGACGAGGAGTACGTCGCGGCCGGCGCGGAGATCCTGCCCACGGCCGACGCCGTGTGGGCCGCGGCGGACCTGGTGCTGAAGGTCAAGGAGCCGATCGCGGAGGAGTACCAGCGCCTCCGCAAGGGCCAGGTGCTCTTCACCTACCTCCACCTCGCCGCCTCCCGCCCGTGCACCGACGCGCTGCTGGAGTCCGGCACCACCGCCATCGCGTACGAGACGGTGGAGACGGCCGACCGGCAACTGCCGCTGCTCGCCCCGATGTCGGAGGTCGCCGGCCGGCTCGCGCCCCAGGTCGGCGCGTACCACCTGATGCGCTCGCAGGGCGGCCGCGGCGTGCTGCCGGGCGGCGTGCCCGGCGTGATGCCGGGGCAGGCGGTCGTGATCGGCGGCGGTGTCTCCGGCTGGAACGCCACGCAGATCGCCGTCGGCATGGGCTTCCACGTCACGCTGCTCGACACCGACGTGCGCAAGCTGCGCGAGGCGGACAAGGTCTTCGGCACGAAGGTGCGCACCCTCGCCTCCAACGCCTACGCCCTCGGACAGGCGGTCGTGGAAGCCGACCTGGTGATCGGCGCCGTGCTCATTCCGGGCGCGAAGGCGCCCAAGCTCGTCGACAACGAGCTGGTGTCGCGGATGAAGCCGGGAAGTGTCCTTGTCGACATCGCGATCGATCAGGGCGGCTGCTTCGCGGATTCGCGTCCGACCACGCATGCGGAGCCGGCTTTCCGGGTGCACGAATCGGTCTTCTACTGCGTCGCCAACATGCCCGGCGCGGTGCCCAACACGTCCACGTACGCGCTGACCAACGCCACGCTCCCGTACATCGTCAAGCTCGCGAACCTCGGCTGGCGGGCCGCGCTGCGCGCCGATCCGGCGCTCGCGCTGGGCCTCAACACCCACGAAGGCCAGGTCGTTTACGGTCCCGTAGCGGAAGCGCACGGTCTTCCGGCGACCGAACTCGCGCGCGTACTTGGCTGATTTCGCGCAGGTGCGCGGCACGTCGACCACATCGGCGACACTGTCAACTCCGGTTCACCGGCCGAACCTTGTCACCAGCGGTTCGGCCGGCCGCCGTACCGTCGTAAAGGGCGCCCGAAGTGGTGTTCCACACCTGACACATCGTGCCCTGTCTGCGGGATTGTGTTGCTGCGGGACCCCGACACGCCATAGAGTCGCCAATCGTCGGCATGGTGCCACGCTGACCAATCGAGAAGTGCCCTGGTCACCAAGGAGGTAGGACGACTTGTGAATGAGTCGACATTTGCTCCCGGGGGTGGTCGTCCAGGCACGCCTGCGCGGGGCCACGGTCCCTCGGGGGTGGAGGCGCCTGTCGGCTCCGTCGCCGTCCACACCTTCTCGGCACACGCACACCAGGGCGGAAACGTATACCAGAGCATGGACGGTCATCACGTGAACGCCATGACCGGCAGCCAGAGCGGCGGCGAGGACACCACACGTCTCGCCGCATCCGCCACCTCCGACTTCGAGGACCTGTCAGAAGGTCACTTCTACGATCCGGACGCGGACTACGAGCCGGATCCCGAGTACGCCGCGACGCTCGCCCCGGACGCCGCCCGGCAGCGCCGGGAGCGCATCGGTCCCACGGGCCGCCCGCTGCCGTACTTCCCCATCCCGGGCCCGGTCACCGACCACGGCCCGGCGAAGGTCATCGCCATGTGCAACCAGAAGGGCGGCGTCGGCAAGACCACGTCGGCCATCAACCTGGGCGCGGCGCTGGCCGAGTATGGCCGCCGCGTGCTGCTCGTGGACTTCGACCCGCAGGGCGCGCTCTCCGTCGGCCTCGGGGTCAACCCGATGGAGCTGGACCTCACGGTCTACAACCTGCTCATGGAGCGGGGCATGTCGGCCGACGAGGTGCTGCTCAAGACGGCCGTGCCCAACATGGACCTGCTGCCCAGCAACATCGATCTCTCCGCCGCCGAGGTGCAGTTGGTGAGCGAGGTGGCGCGGGAGCAGACGCTTCAGCGCGCGCTGAAGCCGCTGCTGCCCGAGTACGACTACGTCGTCATCGACTGCCAGCCGTCGCTGGGTCTGCTCACGGTCAACGCACTGACCGCGGCGCACAAGGTGATCGTGCCGCTGGAGTGCGAGTTCTTCGCGCTGCGCGGCGTCGCGCTGCTCACCGAGACGATCGAGAAGGTCCAGGAGCGGCTCAACCCCGACCTGGAGCTGGACGGCATCCTCGCCACGATGTACGACTCGCGGACGGTGCACAGCCGCGAGGTGCTGGCGCGCGTCGTCGAGGCATTCGACGACCACGTCTACCACACGGTCATCGGGCGCACCGTCCGGTTCCCCGAGACCACCGTGGCCGGCGAGCCCATCACGTCGTACGCCTCGAACTCCGTGGGCGCGGCCGCCTACCGCCAGCTCGCCAGGGAGGTGCTCGCCCGGTGCCACGCCGAGTGAGCCTGCCCGGGGCCGACGAGCTTTTCCGCACCACCGGGGGGACCGCGCTCCAGTCGTCCACACCGCAGTCGGACCGGCAGCGGGCCAACGGCGAGGCGCCCGGCGGCAGTCCGCGCGTACCCGGGCCGAGCCGCGAGGGCGACGCGGAGGCCGCGGCGGGCCCGGAGGCGGAGTCCGGCGCGGACGCCGCGGAGGCGGGCGCGGACGACGCGGGCGGCTCCGGCGGTACGGGTGAGGACCCGCGGGCCCGTACGGGCACCGGCGGCAAGGCAGGACCGGCGGCTCCCGGCGGCAAGCGCACCGGGGCCACCACCCCCGCTGCCCGGCGGGACCCCGAGGCGACCGAGCACGGCGGCCGGGAGGCCGGGACCGAGGCCGCCCCCGGCGGCCGGGCCCGGCAGGGCGAGCGGGAGCCGGCGCCCCAGGTGCGGGCGAAGTCCGCGCGGCAGAGCGGCGGTTCGGCCGCGGCGGCCCAGCCCAGGCGCGGCCGGGGCCGCGGCGCGGCGCGCCGGCCCAGCGGCCGGGAGCGGCACGACGAGAAGATCACGGTCTACGTCTCCGCCGAGGAGCTGATGGACCTGGAGCACGCCAGGCTCGTGCTCCGCGGCGACCACGGCCTTGCGGTGGACCGCGGCCGGATCGTCCGCGAGGCCGTCGCGGTGGTGCTGGCCGACCTGGAGTCGCGCGGCGACGCGAGCATCCTCGTACGCCGCCTGCGCGGCCGCTGACGCCCCAACCGTACGTCCCGGCCGGCGCAGTCCCGGCGGCCCGTAGCGGACGGGCCGGGCGCCGCCCCGACGTTCACGGCAACCGGGCGGGCACGGCTCCGAGCGATACGCTGCGAGCGATGGACGACAGGCACGACGACCCGCAGCGCCCGGCGCGTACCGCCCGGCGCTCCCTCGGTCGCGGCCCCGGGGGCGCCGCGACGCCCACCAAGCCCGCACCACGGCCCGTGGAACCGGATCCGGTGCGGGAGCCGTACCCCGAGCCGATGCCCCTGCCGCAGCCGGAACCGGCGCCCGTGCCGGGGCCGCCGATGCCCATCCCGGGCCCCGCCCCGCGGCCCGACGAGCCGGGCCCGGCGCCGGGCCGGCCCGACCCCGAGCCGGAGACCGAGCCCGCACCGGCGGGACCCGGCGGCGCGGAGCAGGCGGCGGAGCCGGCCCCGGAACCCGACCGGGACCCCGGGCCCGAAGCCGGTCGCGAGCCCGAACCGGGTCCCGCACCCGGCCGCGTACCAGAACCGGCCAACGCCCCGGAGCCCGCCGCCGAGTCCCGTCCCGCGGCCGCCCCCGCAAGCGCGCCCGAGACCGGCGAGGGGCCCGGCGACGACCCCGACGACGGTGCCTTCCGGGTCCGGCTCGCCAACTTCGAGGGTCCCTTCGACCTCCTCCTCCAGCTCATCTCCAAGCACAAGCTGGACGTCACCGAGGTCTCCCTGCACCGCGTCACCGACGACTTCATGGCCCACATCCGCGCCATGGGCCCCGACTGGGACCTCGACCAGACCACCGAGTTCCTCGTCGTCGCCGCCACCCTCCTCGACCTCAAGGCCGCCCGCCTGCTGCCGGCCGCAGAGGTCGAGGACGAGGAGGACCTCGCGCTGCTGGAGGCTCGCGACCTGCTGTTCGCGCGGCTGCTGCAGTACCGGGCGTACAAGGAGATAGCGGGCATCTTCCACCGCCGGCTGGAGGAGGAGTCGCAGCGCCACCCCCGTACCGTCGGGCTGGAGCCGCACCATGCGGAGCTGCTGCCCGAGGTGGTCATCAGCATCGGCCCGGAGGGCTTCGCCAGGCTCGCGGTCAAGGCGATGCAGCCCAAGCCCGTGCCCCAGGTCTACGTCGACCACATCCACGCCCCGCTCGTCAGCGTCCAGGAACAGGCGCAGGTCGTCGTCTCCCGGCTGCGCGAGCACGGCTCGGTCAGCTTCCAGGAGCTGATCGCCGACGCCCCCGACCCGCTGACCGTCGTCGCCCGGTTCCTGGCGCTGCTGGAGCTGTACCGGGAGCGGGCGGTCGCCCTCGACCAGGAGGGGGCGCTGGAACCGCTGACGGTGCGGTGGACGGGGCGGGAGGATGCGGTGCCGGTGGTCACCGACGAGTTCGACACGGCGCCCGGCGACGCGGACGCGGCCGACGGCGACCAAGGCGAAGGCGAGGACGAGCGATGAGCGACGCAGTGGCGGACGTGCCGGACATGCCGGACGTGGCTGACGCGGCCGACGTGCCGGAGACGGCAGCCGCGGCCGGCCAGCCGGAGAAGGAGCCGGAGAAGGAGGCGGCGGCGAAGGAGCCGGAGGCGAGCCCCACCGCCGGACTCCCGCTGCGCCCGGCTCTCGAAGCCGTCCTCATGGTCGTCGACGAGCCCGTCACCGCCGAGCACCTCGCCAAGGTCCTCGACCGCCGCCCCCGCGAGGTCTCCGACGCCCTGCGCGAGCTGTCCGACGAGTACACCGTCCAGGGCCGCGGCTTCGACCTGCGCCACGTCGCCGGCGGCTGGCGCTTCTACACCCGCGCCGCGTACGCGCCCGCCGTCGAGGGCTTCGTCCTCGACGGCCAGCAGTCCCGCCTCACCCAGGCCGCGCTGGAGACCCTCGCGGTCGTCGCGTACCGCCAGCCCGTCTCCCGCTCCCGCGTCTCCGCCGTCCGCGGAGTCAACTGCGACGGCGTCATGCGCACGCTGCTCCAGCGCGGGCTTATCGCCGAGGCGGGCACGGAGGACGGAACAGGTGCGATCCTGTACAGGACGACGAACTACTTCCTGGAGCGGATGGGCCTGCGCGGCCTGGACGAGCTCCCCGAGCTGGCCCCGTTCCTCCCGGACGCGGACGCGGTGGAGGGCGAGTCCCAGGAGGGCGTCCCGTCATTCGACGTGGATGACGACACCTGACCAACCAACGGACTGACGGTAGATGCGAAGCAGCGGCGGCAGGAACAGCAGGAAGCCCTCGGGCTCCGACTCCCGGGGGGCGGGCGGCAAACGCGACGCGCAACAGCGCGGGCAGGGCCGTCCCCGCTCCGAGGAGCGCGGACGCCCCCGCCCGGAGGAGCGGCGGTACGAGAAGTCCGGCGCCCCCCAGGGCGAGCGACCGGGCGGCCCGGGGAAGGGGGGCCGGGGGCGCGGCGGCGCGCCCGCCAGGCCCGCGCGCTCCCGCGAGTACGACGCGCAGTTGGAGGAGCGGGCCAGGGCCCGGCACACGAAGCCGCAGCGCGCGCTGCCGAAGACCTTCGGCGAGCAAGAGGGCGAGCGGCTGCAGAAGGTGCTGGCGCGGGCCGGCATGGGGTCGCGGCGGGCCTGCGAGGAGCTGATCGACCAGGCGCGGGTCGAGGTCAACGGGCGCATCGTCACCGAGCAGGGGCTGCGCGTCGACCCGGAGAAGGACGAGATCAAGGTCGACGGGCTGACCGTGGCCACGCAGTCGTATCTCTTCTTCGCCCTCAACAAGCCCGTCGGCGTGGTCTCCTCCATGGACGACCCGGAGGGCCGGCAGAACCTCGGCGACTACGTGGACAACCGGGAGACCCGGCTCTTCCATGTCGGCCGCCTGGACACCGAGACCGAGGGCATCATCCTGCTCACCAACCACGGCGAGCTTGCCCACCGCCTCACCCACCCCCGCTACGGCGTGAAGAAGACCTATCTCGCCGCGATCCAGGGCCCGCTCCCGCGCGACCTGGGCAAGCGGCTGAGGAACGGCATCCGGCTCGATGACGGCTACGCCAAGGCGGACGACTTCCGGGTGGTGGAGAACACCGGCAAGAACTACCTGGTCGAGGTGGTGCTGCACGAGGGGCGCAAGCACATCGTGCGGCGGATGCTCGCCGAGTCGGGCTTCCCGGTCGACAAGCTGGTGCGGACCCGCTTCGGCCCGATCGCGCTGGGCGACCAGAAGTCGGGCTGGCTGCGCCGGCTGACCAACACCGAGGTCGGGATGCTGATGAAGGAGGTCGGGCTCTGACGGCCCGGCCCGCCCGGTCCGTACGCCCGTAGCACCCGCCCGCGGCGCCGTACGGTCGCGGCGCCCGTACGCCAGCGGGGCCCGTACGGCCTCGGCGCTGCCTCCGGCGGCCTCCCCGCGCCCCGCGGGGCGGCCGCCGCGTATCCTTGCGCCGTGCGTACCGCCCTCGTCATCGGCACCGGCCTCATCGGCACCTCCGCCGCCCTGGCGCTGTCCCGCAGAGGTGTCACGGTCCATCTCCAGGACGAGGACGCCGACCAGGCCCGTACCGCCGCGTCCCTCGGGGCCGGCACCGACCAGCCGCCCGCCGGGCCCGTGGACCTCGCCGTCGTCGCCGTGCCGCCCGCGCTCACCGGCCGCACCCTCGCCGACGCCCAGCGCCGCGGCGCGGCCCGCGGCTACCTCGACGTCGCCAGCGTCAAGGGCGGCCCCCGCCGCACCCTGGAGGAGCTGGGCGGCGACCTCAGCAGCTACATCGGCAGCCACCCCATGGCCGGCAGCGAGCGCTCGGGACCGCTGGCCGCCTCCGCGGAGCTGTTCGAGGGCCGCCCCTGGGTGCTGAGCCCGGCGGAGACCACCGACACCGAGGTGCTGAACCTCGCGCTGGAGCTGGTCGCGCTCTGCCGCGCCGTGCCCGTGGTGATGGACGCGGACGCCCACGACCGCGCGGTCGCGCTCGTCTCGCACACCCCGCAGCTCGTCTCCAGCATGGTCGCCGCGCGGCTCCGGGACGCCGAGGAGGCCGCGGTCCGGCTGTGCGGGCAGGGCATCAGGGACGTCACGCGCATCGCGGCCTCCGACCCGGCGATGTGGATCGACATCCTCTCCGCCAATCCGGGCCCGGTCGCCGAGGTGCTGGCCGAGGTCGCCGCCGACCTCGACGAGACGGTACGGGCGCTGCGCGCGCTGCAGGCCGCCGACGACGCCAAGCGCCGCACCGGCGCGGCCGGCATCGAGGACGTGCTGCGCCGCGGCAGCGCCGGGCGCGAGCGGGTGCCCGGCAAGCACGGCGCCGCCCCCGCGGACTACGAGACCGTCACCGTGCTCATCGGCGACCGGCCCGGCGAGCTGGCCCGGATCTTCGCCGACGCGGGCGCGGCCGGGGTCAACATCGAGGACGTCCGCATCGAGCACGCCACCGGCCAGCAGGCCGGGCGGGTGCAGCTCATGGTCGAGCCGCCGGCAGCGCACGCGCTCACCGCCGCGCTGCGGGAGCGCGGGTGGCCGCTGAGGCAGTGACCAGGGCCCGTACAGGTACCAGTAACCTAGTGCCGCACAAGTTCGGCTTCACCTCGTCGTAGACCTCAGGAAGGGTGTCGTACGCCCCGTGGACAGCGCTGCCAGGGCCCAGCGGGCCCCCGTGATCGTCGCCATCGACGGCCCCGCAGGGACGGGCAAGTCGAGCACGTCCCGGGCGGTCGCCGCCCGGCTCGGGCTGCGCTACCTGGACACCGGCGCCCAGTACCGGGCCGCCGCCTGGTGGATGCTGGGCAACGGGGTGGACGTGGCCGACGCCGCCGCGATCGCCGCCGCCGCGGAGAAGCCGCAGATCGTCTCAGGTACGGACCCGGGGACGCCCACCATCACCGTCGACGGCGCGGACGCCGCGGGCCCGATCCGTACCCAGGAGGTCACCGCCGCGGTCAGCGCCGTCAGCGCGGTCCCGGAGGTGCGGACGCGGATCACCGCGCTGCAGCGGTCGATCGCGGCCGAGGCCGCGAAGAGCGGCGGCATCGTGGTCGAGGGCCGGGACATCGGCACGACGGTGCTGCCGGACGCGGACGTGAAGGTCTTCCTCACCGCCTCTGAGGAGGTACGGGCCGCGCGCCGCAGCGGCGAGCTGAAGGGCCAGGAGGCCCGCGACCTGGCCGCTACGCAGGCGTCGCTGGCCCGGCGCGACGCCGCGGACTCCGGCCGCAAGGTCTCGCCGCTCGCCAGGGCCGCGGACGCCATCGAGGTGGACACGACGGAGCTGACCCTGGAGCAGGTCATCCAGTGCGTCGTGACCCTCGTCGAAGAGAAGCAGCAGGGTCGGTGACAGAACCGGCCGGCGCGGTGCCGGAGACACGGGGTGCGCTCGTCGGGCGGCGGATGTCCGCGCCCGTCATGCACGGCTACTTCAAGCCGCGGATACTGGGCGCCTGGCGGATGCCCGCGAGCGGGCCCGTGATCCTGGCCGGGAACCACTCCCACAACGTCGACGGCCCGCTGCTCATGGGCACCTCGCCGCGTCCCGTGCACTTCCTGATCAAGCAGGAGGCGTTCGTCGGGATCGTCGGCTGGTACCTGCGCAACATCGGCCAGGTGGCCATCGACCGCACCACGGTCGACCGGGGCGCGATCACCCGCGCGCTGGGCGTCCTGGACGAGGGCGGGGTGCTCGGGATCTTCCCGGAGGGCAGCAGGGGAGAGGGCGACTTCTCCTCGATCCGCGCGGGCCTCGCGTACTTCGCGGTGCGCTCCGGTGCCCCGGTGGTGCCGGTCGCGGTGCTCGGCACGGCGGAACGGCGCAGCCGCATGGTCAAGGCGCTGCCGCCGGTGCGCTCCCACGTGGACATCGTCTTCGGCGAGCCCTTCCAGGCCGGGTCGCCTGACGGGCGGCGTACCCGCAAGGCGATGGACGAGGCGACGCTGCGCATCCAGGACCGGCTGACGTCGCACCTGGCCGCCGCCAGGCGCGACACTGGCCGCTAGGGCCTGTGCCCTGGGACAGACTTGAAGGCCGCTGCCCGGCCGACCGGGCCGTACGCGGCCGAGAACGCAAGGACGAGGAACGTGATGAGCGAGACCGGCATCTCCCCGGAGGAGGGCCCGGACGGCGCGGCCCACGGCGACGAGCACGGGGAGCTGGGCGACGCCGAGTACGCCGAGTTCATGGAACTGGCCGCCGAGGAGGGCTTCGACCTCGACGAGGTCGAGGGCGACCTCGCGCGGGCCGGGCACGGCCCGCTGCCCGTGGTGGCCGTTGTGGGCCGGCCGAACGTCGGCAAGTCGACTCTGGTGAACCGCATCATCGGCCGCCGCGAGGCCGTCGTGGAGGACCGTCCCGGCGTCACCCGCGACCGGGTGTCGTACGAGGCCGAGTGGGCGGGCCGCCGCTTCAAGGTGGTCGACACCGGCGGCTGGGAGCAGGACGTCCTCGGCATCCACGCCTCCGTCGCGGCGCAGGCCGAGTACGCGGTGGAGGCCGCGGACGCGGTGGTCTTCGTCGTGGACACGCAGACGGGCGCCACGGACACCGACGAGGCCGTCGTGAAGATGCTGCGCCGGGCCGGCAAGCCGGTGGTGCTCTGCGCCAACAAGGTCGACGGGCAGTCGGGCGAGTCGGAGGCGGCGTACCTGTGGTCGCTGGGCCTCGGCGAGCCCCACCCGGTCTCCGCGCTGCACGGCCGCGGCACCGGCGACATGCTCGACGCCGTGCTCGACGCGCTGCCGGACGCGCCCGCGCAGTCGTTCGCAGGCGGGCTCGGCGGCCCGCGCCGGGTGGCGCTCATCGGGCGGCCGAACGTCGGCAAGTCGTCGATGCTCAACAAGGTCGCCCAGGAGGACCGCGTCGTCGTGGACGACGTCGCGGGCACCACCCGGGACCCGGTGGACGAGCTGATCGAACTGGGCGGGAGGACCTGGCGCTTCGTCGACACGGCGGGTATCCGGCGGCGGGTCCACCTCCAGGAGGGCGCCGACTACTACGCCTCCCTGCGCACCGCCGCCGCGCTGGAGAAGGCGGAGGTCGCGGTCGTCCTCGTGGACGCGGGCGAGACGCTGACCGTGCAGGACACCCGGATCATCTCCATGGCCGTCGACGCCGGGCGGGCGCTGGTCATCGCGTACAACAAGTGGGACCTGCTGGACGAGGAGCGCCGCTTCTACCTGGAGCGCGAGATCGAGCGCGACCTGGTGCAGGTGCAGTGGGCGCCGCGGGTCAACGTCTCGGCCCGTACCGGACGGCACATGGAGAAGCTGGTGCCGGCGCTGGAGGCGGCGCTGGCGGGCTGGGAGACGCGGGTGCCGACCGGCAGGCTCAACGCCTTCCTCGGCGAGCTGGTGGCCGGGCAGCCGCACCCGGTGCGCGGCGGCAAGCAGCCGCGGATCCTCTTCGGCACCCAGGCGGGCACCCGGCCGCCGCGGTTCGTGCTCTTCGCCTCGGGGTTCATCGAGGCGAACTACCGGCGCTTCATCGAGCGGCGGCTGCGCGAGGAGTTCGGCTTCGAGGGCAGCCCGATCCGGATCTCGGTACGGGTGCGGGAGAAGCGGGGCCGCAAGAAGTAGCGGCCCCGGCTCCCGGGGGCTGCGCGTGCCGCGTACGCGGATGGCGGCGTACGCGGCACGGGGTGGCGGGCCGGGCGGCCGCCGGGGCTAGTCGTCGGCGGCGCGGTGGCGGTGCACGTGGAAGTGTGACCGCAGGCGCCCCGTGGACGGCAGTGACGGGCGGGAGTTCATGATCGCGTCGAAGCGGAGCTGCTCTTCGCCGGAGCGGTCCCCGGGCAGCGCCCGGAAGAGCCGGCGGTACTCGGCGAAGAGGGCGTCGTAGATCGGCGTCCCCGAGGGGCGGGCGGCCGCGTGGGGCTCGTGGGCGGGGCGCATGCCGGGAATCGCGTGGTATCGGTGCACACTTTGTGCAACGAAGGCGCGGTACGGAGGGATGCGGGTACGCGTTGCTCCGATCAGGTACCGGTGCTCCGTTCGGGTTTCGGATCAGGTTCCCGTGAGGGGCATCGTCGCGCCGACGAGCAGCCCGCGCCCGGCGGCCTGCGCCAGCGCCTCGCCGAGCAGGTCCTCGCGCGGCTGCCGCCCGATCGCCCCGGCGGGCGCGGCGTACACCAGCACTTCCTGCTCCTTCGCCGCCGCGGACCGCCAGCCGTCCGAGACGTGCAGCGGCTGGTGCGCCTGCCACCAGGCGGTCGGCGGCTGACCCGCGGTGCCGGGCTGCATCACGGCGTGCAGGTGGCCGGCGACGAGCAGCACGGACCAGCCGGTCACCGGCGCCGGGGGCTTGACCATGTCCATCACGGGCAGGAAGCCGCTCTCGATGAGCAGCGGCAGGAAGTCGTCGCCCGGGCCCTCGGAGCCGGGCCGGACGACGGGCGCGGTGGGCTCGACGACCAGCGCGGGGCGGGCGTCGTCGCCGCACATCACGAGCCCGCAGGTGACGCCGAGGACGGCCTGCGCCTCGGTGTGGTCGCCGCCGGACGCCGCCGGGGCGGCGGGTGCCGCGGCGGCCGGGGAGGCGGCGGCGCCGGCGGATACGGGGATCGGGGGCGCGGGGGAGACCGCGGGCGCGAGGACGGCGTGGGCGTGCGCCTCCACGGGCGCGGGCGCCGGGGCGTGCGCCGGTGCGGGGCCTTCGTCCGCGGTGATCGAGCGCACGGCGCCCTGGAGTTGGTCCTCGGAGACCGGGACGACCTGCGAGGGGATGCAGGTGGCGTGGGCGAAGGCGAGCACCGCGGTCTCCTCGCCCACGAAGAGCACGGTGCTCGTCTGCTCCTGCGCGGAGTCGCCGGGGGCGCGGCAGGAGGTGCAGTCGTACGCGCCGGGGGCGGACTCGCCGGCGACGAGCCGGTCCGCCTCCTCGTCGCCGATCTCGGCGCGTACGGCGTCGCTCACTTCGAGCATGCGGGGCACGAGTCGCTCCTCGTTGTCGTGGTGCGTGTTCATCTGGGCACAACGGGCGACCTGTGTGCGGAGTCACGCCCCGGGCGGCGATTGCCGGAACGGGGTGTACGGAGCGTAGGGAGTTGATCGGAAACTCTCACTGTGGGTCAACTGATGTGCGAATCACGCCCGTTGGTGCCGTGAGGCGAGCCACAGCGCGACCGAAGATTTGCCAGACAAAGCCTGATTTGACCGGCGAGGCGACCTGTCCGGTATTGATCGATACCCGCGGTAACCGGCAACTGGCCTCGAATGACGGGGTCTTGGTTGATTACGCCCGACAAGCCTGCCTAGATTCGGCCGCTGCGTGCACCGAGCACCGCCCGGGCAGGGGACCCGGGTCCACCGAGAGGAACGTATGCCTTTCCCGAAGGGCGACATACGCGCCACCCGCAGTGACCGTACGACCAGTGAGGCAGGCACCACCATCAGCGCCAGCAGGACACGCAGCACACGCGGCACGCGCGGCACCCGCCGGAACGCCGCCGTCGTCACCGGAGCCGCCGCGCTCCTCACCCCCCTCGCGCTCCTCGCCGCCGCCGCGCCCGCGGGCGCCGCGGACGGCGGGGTGTGGGATCGCATCGCGCAGTGCGAGAGCGGCGGCGACTGGGCCGTCAACACCGGCAACGGGTACTACGGCGGGCTGCAGTTCGCCGCCTCCACCTGGGAGGCGTACGGCGGCACCGCCTACGCGGCCACCGCGGACCAAGCCAGCCGGGAGCAGCAGATCGCCGTCGCCACCAAGGTGCAGGCCGCGCAGGGCTGGGGCGCCTGGCCGCACTGCTCCGTCCAGGCCGGCGCGTCGGGCGGGGCACCCGCGGTGGCGCAGCCCGAGCAGCAGGAGCAGGAGCAGCCCGCCGAGCAGCCCCGCACGGAGCAGCGGGCGGACCGCGGCGAGGGGCAGCGGCAGCCGGTGAAGCGCGGCGACGGCAACTACACCGTCAAGTCCGGCGACACGCTCAGCCGCATCGCCGACGCGCACGGCACGCCGTGGCGCGAGGTATACGAGGCCAACCGCGACGTCATCGGCGCCGACCCGGACGTCATCCTGCCGGGCCAGCGCCTGCACGTCTGACGGACCCCCTCAGCGGGCGGCCGTGTGCCACGGCGCCCCCACTTCGGCGGGCTCGCCGCTGAACACCACGTTGCCGCGACGGAGTTCGTGCACCACCGTCGCCGCGGCCGCAAGGCCGGGCGGCAGGCTCTGCTCCGCGACGACGACGGTGGCGGCGAGCCCGCCGAGCAGTTCGTGCGTACGGGCCGCCACCGCGGCCGACATCCCCTGGCCCGGCTCGTCGAGCAGGACGAGCCGGGCGGGGGACAGCAGCGCGCGGGCGACGGCCAGCATCCGCTGCTCGCCGCCCGAGAGGGTGCCGGCGCGGTGCGCCAGCAGGCGCTCCAGCTCCGGGTACGCGGCGAGCGCGGGGCCGGTGTCGCCGCCGGGGGCGGCGAGCCGCAGGTTCTCCGCGACGGTCAGCGAGCCGAAGACGGCGCGTACCTCGGGGGTCAGCGAAAGGCCGCGGCGGGCGCGGGCGTACGCGGGCATCCGCGTGACGTCCGCGCCGCGCCACACCACGCGCCCTGCCGCCAGCGGCACGGTGCCGGCGAGGGCGCGCAGTGCGGTCGTCCGGCCGGAGCCGTTGCGGCCGAGCAGCACGGTGAGCCGGCCGGCGGGCACGGGGAGGTCGACGCCGTGCAGGGCCTCCAGCGGGCCGTAGCGGACGCGGGCGCGGTGGAGGGCGATCTCGACGGTCACGGGGCCTCCGCGGGTGCGCCTTCGGCGGGGGCCGGTCCTGTGCGGGTCGCGGCGAGCACGTCGGCGGCGGTGCCGGAGGCGACGATGCGGCCCGCGGCCATCGCGTAGACGGTGTCGGCGAGTTCGCCGACGAGTTCGAGGTCGTGCTCGACGACGAGCAGGGCCATGCCGTCGGCGGCGAGCGCGCGCAGGATGCGGACGAGGGCGGCGGTCTCGGCGAGGTCGAGTCCCGCGGCGGGCTCGTCGAGGAGCAGCACGCGGGGGCCGCCGGCGAGGGCGCGGCCGAGTTCGACGCGGCGGAGGGTGCCGGTGGGCAGGTCCGTGGCGGGCCTGTCGCGCAGCGGCCCGTCGAGGCCGAGGAGCCGCAGCACGCGGTCGGTGGCGGCGGGGTCGCGGACACGGCCCTGCTCGGCGCCGACGGCGACGTTCTCGGCGACGGTGAGGGAGGGGAAGACGGCGGGCTGCTGAAAGGTCCGCGCGAGGCCGAGCCGCGACCGCACGTGCGCACTGCGCCGCGTCACGTCGCGCCCCCGCAGCACCACCCGCCCGGCCCGCGGCCGCAGCGTCCCGGCGAGACAGTGGAACAGGGTGGACTTCCCCGCCCCGTTGGGCCCGACGAGCGCGGTGACCCGCCCGGCCACGACCCGCAGATCGACCCCGGAGAGCACGGCGAAGTCCCCGTACGAAACGGAGACCCCGCGGGCGGCGAGCACGTCCTCGCCCGCGGCGGGCAGTGCGGATGAGGCGGCGGGGTGCCGGTCGAGCGGGGGGCGGTCTTCGGCGGCGGACCGGGGACCGCGGTACGGCGGTTGCCGGGCCTCGCCCGCGCCCGCGGCTCCCGTCGCGCGCGGCTCCGGGATCACGGCGCCGCCGGCGGTACGCGCCGGTGGTGGCCCGGCAGCCGCGGCACCCGCCCCTGCCGCACCCGGTTGCGCCACCTTCCGCCGTACGCGCAGCCCCAGCGGGGTCAGCCTCGGGGCGCGGCGCCGGCGGGATGCCGCCCGGTGCGCCGCCTCGTACAGGCCGCCCGGGAAGCGGCCCAGGAGGACGGCCAGGATGCCGATCACCGCCGCCGCCATGCCGCCGCGGGTGCCCGCGTCCAGGCCGACCAGCAGGGCCGAGGCCAGGAGCGCGCCCAGCATGCTGTCCGCGCCCAGCACGACCACCGCCGCGAACCACAGCAGGCCCCGCACCGGGTCGAAGGCGTTGGGGTCGAAGGCGCGGGCGCCCATGGCCAGCATGCCGCCGCCCAGGGCGGCCAGCGCCGCGCCCGCCGCGAAGGCGGTGACCTTCAGGGCCGGCACCGGGACGCCCGCGGCCGCGGCGCCGGACTCGTGGTCCCGTATCGCCGCCAGCGCGCGGCCCTGGCGGCCGCGGCGCAGGGCCCGGGCCGCCGCCACCGCGGCGGCGAGCAGCAGGAGTTCGAGTACGTAGAAGGCCCGGTCCCCGGTGAAGCCCGCCGGGCGGCCCAGCGTCAGGCCCGACGTCGCGTACGGCTGCGCGAAGACGAAGCGGCTCACCGCCACCCCCACCGCCAGCGTGACCAGTGCCAGTGCCAGGCCCCGCCGCCGGATCGCCGGATACCCCGTGACCAGCCCCACCGGCGCCACCAGCAGCACCGCGACGCCGAGCGCCACCAGCTCCGGCAGCTCGGGCAGCCCCGGGAACCGCCCCGCCGCCAGCAGCGCCGTGAACAGCGCCCCCAGCCCTGCGTACGCCGCCTGCCCCAGCGAGACCTGGCCTCCTCGCCCCGTGACGACCACCAGCGACAGCAGCACCACCGCCAGCGCCGGCACCTGGACCGACGTGGTCAGGTCCGGGCCCGCGAAGCCCAGCGGCAGCAGGAACAGCACCCCGGCGACCAGCCACGTCCGCCCGTCGCCCGCCGCCGAGTCCAGGGTGTCGGCCGGCACCCGCAGGAAGCCGTCTTCCGAGCCGGCCCGGAGCCGCGGCAGCGCCAGCGCCGCGACCAGCAGCAGCACGGCGAAGAGGTTCGCGCCCAGCGCCTGCACCAACTGCTCGCCCCAGCCCGCCGGATGGAGCCGGGTGAGCTGCGCCTGCGCCACGCCGACCGCCAGCGCCACCGTCACGACCGCCGGCAGGCTCCGCAGCCCGGCCGCGACCGCGACCCCGAGGACGGCCATCACCAGCAGCGGCAGCCCGTACGGGTCCAGCCGGTACTCCGGCGCCAGCAGCACGCCCGTGACACCCGCCGTGAACGTGCCGAACGCCCAGCCCGCGTCCGCGACCCGGTCGGCGTCGATGCCGCTGAGCGCCGCGAGCCGCCGGTTGTCGACCACCGCGCGCAGCTCCCGCCCGAACCGGGTCCACCGCGTGACCGCCGCGACCGCGCCGGCCAGCGCCACCGCCGTACCGAGCTGCACCCACGGGTCGGACGGCAGCAGTTCCGGCGCGTCCGTGCGCGCACCCGTACCCCACAGCAGCCCCGCCGCGCCCATCAGCAGCACGAACACCCCGAGCGACGCCACCAGCGCCTGCGCGCCGCCCGCACCGGCCCCGCCCGACTGCAGCACCGACAGCGGCCGGAAGACGAACCGCCCCATGAGCAGCCCGATGCCGGGCGCGACGACGAGCAGGCTGACGGCCGCCGCCGCCCACAGCGGCCAGTTCCAGCCGACGGCGAGCTGGCGCATGACGTACGCGGTGAACATCGCGACCGCGCCGTGCGCCAGGTTGAGCACGCCGGTGGCGCGGTACGTGACGACGACGCCGATGCCGGAGAGCGCCGCGGCGCTGCCCACCGCGAGCCCGGCGAGCGTCAGTTCGTACGTGAGGGACACCTCACGCCTCCGGCGCGGCGGCCGCCCCGGGGCCCGGCTCACAGACCGGGCACGGCGTCAACGCCCGCCCCTCGCCCCCGGCTTCCGCCGGATCCGGGACCGGTACGGCGCCGGGCTTGCCGTCGACGAGGGGGCAGCCGGGCCGGTGGTAGAGCGTCCCGCCGGGCACCGCCAGGTACGGGCCGGCCGCGCCCGGCTCCGCGAGAGCCGGCGCGGGTCCCGCGGAGGCGCCCGCGCCCTCCGCGTCCGCCGCCACCAGCAGCCCGTACAACTCCTCGACCCGCGCCGCCGCGAGCCCCTGGTCGCCGCGCGCCAGCAGCACCGCCCCGGCGACGATCAGCGCCGCCCCCGGGATCGTGCACGACGCCAGATACGGGATCTGCCGCTCGGCGAACCGCTCTCCCGACACCCCGTACCAGCCGACGGCGCACAGCACGGCCCCCGCGGCGAGCGCGGCCCAACTGCCCCACTGCAGGGCCATGGCCTTCAGCGAGTACCCGCGCGCCGGGCCGGTTTGCCGCATTCTGCCCCCTGTGCATCGCCGCCGCTTGCGATGCACTATGCCGTGTGTGGTTCTACTGCGCAGTAGAGCGGACGGAACGGCGGGACACTCGACGCATGACGACGTTCAGGGGTGAGGACGGATGACCCGAGGAGCACGCACGCGCAGCGCCGCGTGGCTGGCCGCGGCGGTACTGCTCACGGGGCTGGGCGCGGCCGGCTGCGGGGACGACGGCGGCGGCGCGGACACACCGGACAGGACGCCGAGCGCGCAGGCGTCGGAGAGCAGCCCGGCCGCGGAGGCGAGCGAGGGCGACGGCGCGGGCGGGGCGGACGGCGCGGAACCGGCCGATCCGGCGGCGGCGGAGAAGGAGATCGAGGAGAACTGGACGACGTTCTTCTCGCCGGACTCCGACGCCGACGCGAAGCTGGCGGTGCTGGAGGACGGCGAGGCGATGCGGCCGCTGATGACGGCGTTCTCCGACGACAAGCGCTGGAAGCAGGTCGGCGCCGAGGTCACGGGGGTGGAGTTCGACTCCGCGGAGGAGGCGGAGGTGACGTACGACATCGCGCTCAAGGGCGAGACGGTGGTGCCCGGTGCCACGGGCGTCTCGGTGCTGCAGGACGGCTCGTGGAAGGTGTCGAAGCGGGCCATCTGCACCCTGGTCGAGATGAGCGGATCACCGGGCCCCGGGTGCTGAGTCGAGGAGACCTGGTTGAGGAAACCGGGGTGAGGAGGCCGGGTTGAGGAGGCCGGGTTGAGGAGGCCGGGGGGTGTCGCGCTGGCGGTGGCCGCGCTGGTGCTGCTGACCGCGGCATGCGGCAGCAGGGTGCCCGAGAGCGAGTTCACGGAGCGGCCCGCGGAGCGGGGCGGCGGCGCCGCACCGTCGGGTGAGGCGCGCGGGGAGCCGGTCAGGGTCGGCGTCATCGCCAGCGAGACGAGCCCGGTGGGCGACGCGTTCAGCGGGCCGCAGGACGGCGCGCTGGCGTACTTCGAGGCGCTGAACGCGCGCGGGGGCGTGGGCGGCCGCCCCGTCGAGGTCGTCACCTGCGACGACGGCGGCAGCGGCCTGGGCAACAGCGACTGCGTACGCGAACTGGTGCTGAAGGAGAAGGTGTTCGCGCTCGTCGCCACCACCTCGCTGAACTACGCCGGCGCCCCGCAGGTCAGCGACGCGGGCGTGCCGGACGTCGGCGGCCAGCCGATCGGGGCGGCGTACGAGACGTATCCGCACCTGTACGGCATCTACGGCAGCCGCGCCCCGCGCACCGGCAGCAAGCCCGGCTGGGACGGCGACCTGTACGGCGGCACCGAGGTCTACCGCTACTTCAAGCGGGAGCACGGCGCCCGCACCGCGGCGGTCGTCTCGTACAACCAGGCGGCCTCGGCCTCGTACGCCCGCAGCGTGACCAGCGGCCTGGAGGCCGAGGGCTACGACGTCGTCACCGAGCAGGTCGACTTCTCGCTGCCGAACTTCGACGCGGTCGCCGCCGACCTGCGCGCCCGCGGTGTCGACCTCGTCTTCGACGCCGTCGACACCGGCGGCAACGCCAAGCTGTGCCGGGCGCTCGACGAGGCCGGGGTGGAGCTGACCGCGAAGGTCACCAACGTGCAGAACTGGAACTCAAGCGTCCCGGAGGACTACGCGGACGCCGAGCGCTGCCGCAACTCCCTCTGGGTCACCGGCTCCAGCCGCAACTACGAGGACACGGGCGACCCGGCGGTCAAGGCGTTCCGCGACGGCATGGACCGCTACGCGGACACCGGCACCCGCTCCCAGTGGCAACTGGAGGGCTGGGCCGCCGCGATGTGGTTCGCGGACGCGGCGAAGTCGTGCGGGGAGGACCTGACGCGCGCGTGCGTCGAGGACTTCATGAACCGCGCCGAGCCCTACGACGCGGGCGGACTGCTGCTGCCCGCCCAATTCGAGCAGGTGCCGGAGCCGCCGAAGACCCGGCCCACGTGCGTGTCGGCGGCCCGCTGGCAGGACGACGCAGACGGCGGTGCCGGCGGCTGGGTCAGCCAGGGCGAGATGACGGACAACTGCTTCACGGTGCCGCAGCTCCCGTACCGGCCCTGACCGGCCCAGAGACCGGCCCCGACCGTGCCCGTACCGGCTCTGACCTGCCGTGATGCCGGGCGGCCACGGCTGTGCGACGCTGTTGCGGGGGACTGCCCGCACCCGTCCCGAGGTACACCATGCGGATCTCCTTCCTGATCAGCAACGCGTACGCAGTCGGGGGCACCGTCCGCACCACCTTCACCCTCGCCCGCGCGCTCGCCGAGCAGCACGACGTGGAGATCGTCTCGGTCTTCCGGCGCGAGGACGAGCCGTTCTTCGACGCCGGGCCGCACGTGCCCGTACGCGCCCTCCTCGACGCCCGCCCCGGCAGCCCCCGCTACGCCGCCGACGACCCCGACCACGCCCGCCCCGCGCGCCACTACCCGCCCGCGGACGGCCGCTACGGGCAGTACAGCGTGCTCACCGACCGGCTGCTGGCCACGCACCTGCGGCACCTCGGCGCCGACGCGGTCATCGGCACCCGCCCCGGGCTCAACGTCGCCCTCGCCCGGCACACCCGCCGCGGCGTGCTGCGCGTCGGGCAGGAGCACCTGACGTTCGCCTCCCACCCGCGGCAGTTGCGGGTGGCGCTGAGCGCCGCGTACCCGCGGCTGCACGCCGTCGTCACCATGACGGAGGCCGACGCCCGCGCGTACCACGAGCACCTGCGGCTGCCGGGCGTGGCGGTGACCGCCATCCCCAACGGCGTGCCGGCCCCCGGTGTGCCGCCGTCCGACAACACCGCCCGCTGCGTCGTGGCCGCCGGCCGGCTGGCGCCGCTCAAGCACTTCGACCACCTGGTCAAGGCGTTCGACCGGGTCGCGGACGCGCACCCCGACTGGCAGTTGCGGATCTACGGCACCGGCCCCCGCCACGACGCGCTGCGCGCCCAGATCGACCGCCTCGGCCTGTACAACCACGTCCTCCTCATGGGCGCCGTGCACCCGATGGAGGCGGAGTGGCCGAGGGGCTCGATCGCCGCGCACACCTCGGTGCTGGAGTCGTTCGGGCTGTCCATCGCCGAGGCGATGCGCGGCGGCCTGCCGGTCGTGGCGACCGACTGCCCGCTCGGCCCGCGCGAGATCATCCATGACGGCGAGGACGGCATCCTCGTGCCGCCGCGCAAGCCGGCGGCCGTCGCCCGCGGGCTGCTGCGGCTCATCGGCGACGAGGACCTGCGCCAGGAGATGGGCACCGCGGCGCTGGCGAACGCCGCGCGCTTCGACCCGGCGCGCGCCGCGGAGCGCTACGACGACCTCTTCGCCCGCCTGCACGCCCACCGCCCGACGCTGCCGCTGACCGGCACGGTGCTCGGCGGGTTGTACGCCCACCGCACCCGGGAGGACGCGGCGGCCGCCTGAGGGGCCGCCCGCCGGAGCGCGTCCGCGCCCTCGCTACGGCTCCCGCGACCCCTGCCCGTCCCCCTGCCCGTCCCGCTGCTCCGGCTCCTCCCGCCGCGCCGTGGCGACGGCGTAGGGGTGGTGCAGGTCGAAGGCCGGGGACTCGGAGCGGATCGGCGGCAGGGTGGTGAAGTTGTGCCGCGGGGGCGGGCACGACGTGGCCCACTCCAGGGAGCGGCCGAAGCCCCACGGGTCGTCCACGTCGACCTTCTCGCCCTCCTTGGCCGTGTGCCACAGGTTGTACAGGAACGGCAGTGTGGAGGCGCCGAGCAGGAAGGCGCCGATGGTGGAGATCGTGTTGAGCGTGGTGAAGCCGTCGGCGTCGAGGTAGTCCGCGTACCGCCGCGGCATGCCCTCCACGCCCAGCCAGTGGTGCACGAGGAACGTGGCGTGGAAGCCGACGAAGAGGGTCCAGAAGTGGATCTTCCCCAGCCGCTCGTCCAGCATCTTTCCGGTGAACTTCGGCCACCAGAAGTAGAAGCCCGCGAACGTCGCGAACACCACCGTCCCGAAGACCACGTAGTGGAAGTGGCCGACGACGAAGTACGTGTCCGTCACATGGAAGTCCAGCGGCGGCGAGGCCAGCAGCACGCCCGTGAGACCGCCGAAGAGGAAGCTGACCAGGAACCCGATCGCCCACAGCATCGGCGTCTCGAACGACAGCGAGCCGTTGACCATCGTGCCGATCCAGTTGAAGAACTTCACCCCCGTGGGCACCGCGATCAGGAACGACGCGAGGGAGAAGAACGGCAGCAGCACCGCCCCGGTGGCGAACATGTGGTGCGCCCAGACCATGATCGACAGACCCGTGATCGCGATGGTGGCGGCGACCAGCATCACGTAGCCGAAGATCGGCTTGCGGGAGAAGACCGGGATGATCTCGCTGATGATGCCGAAGAACGGCAGCGCGATGATGTAGACCTCCGGGTGGCCGAAGAACCAGAACATGTGCTGCCACAGCACCGCTCCGCCCACGGCCCCGTCGAAGACGACCGAGCCGAAGCGCCGGTCGGACTCCAGCACCAGCAGCGCCGCGGCCAGCACCGGGAACGCCATCAGTACGAGGATCGAGGTGAACAGGGTGTTCCAGGTGAAGATCGGCATCCGGAACATCGTCATGCCGGGCGCGCGCATCGTGACGATCGTGGTGAGGAAGTTGACCGCGCCCAGGATGGTGCCGAAGCCCGCCAGCGCCAGTCCCATGATCCACAGGTCCGCGCCCACGCCGGGGGAGTGCACCGGGCCGTTCAGCGGCGCGTACGCGAACCAGCCGAAGTCCGCGGGCCCGCTCGGCGTCAGATAGCTGCTCAGCACGATCAGCCCGCCGAAGAGGAACAGCCAGTACGACAGCATGTTCAGCCGCGGGAACGCCACGTCGGGCGCGCCGATCTGCAGCGGCATGATCTCGTTGGCGAACCCGGCGAACGTCGGGGTGGCGAAGAGCAGCAGCATGATCGTGCCGTGGATCGTGAACGACTGGTTGAACTGCTCGTGGCTGAGGATCTGCATCCCCGGCCTGGCCAGCTCCGCCCGCATCACCATCGCGAGCAGGCCGGCGAAGAGGAAGAAGATGAATGAGGTGATCAGGTAGAGATGCCCGATCTTCTTGTGGTCCGTGGTGGTCAGCCAGTCCACGACCACCGAGCCGTGCCGCCGGGCGCGCGGGGGAGCAGGTGCCGGTGCCGGTGCCGCCTCTGTCGTCCCCATCGTCTCTGCACCTTCCGCTCGTAGGTCACGTGTGACGACGCGCGCGTCCACGGCACGACGGTGCCACCGGTGCACGGATCCGGCGCGCTACGCGCGTTCGCCCGGTGTGTCGCGAAGAGGCCGTCCGAGGGTTTATGCGGAGCTGACACGGGACGCCGCCATCCGGGGGAAACTCGATGAATTCCAGGGGGGCCGGCGGGTAAACAGGAGGTGCGATTAGCGGCACTGACAGCAATTCCCGATAGCCCGTCAGGAGGTGCCTCTCGGACGCCTGTACGGGACCTCTTGGGGGCCTCCCGGCGGCCTCCGGGCGCTGTGACAGAAGTGTGACCCGCGGTGAACAGGGCCGGGACATCCCCGTGGTCCGCCGCCCTACCGCGGCCGTGACCAGGGGCATAGCGTGGGCGCCATGGCGACACCACCGAACCTGCCGACACCGTCCCCGAATCCCGACGACGACCCCGAGAACTACGTCGGCCTGGCCGCCGCCGACGCCGAGGAGCGGGCCAGGGACCGCGGCTGGACCACGGTCCGCTCGCTGCCCCCGGGGGCCATCATCACCATGGAGTTCATGGGCGGACGGCTCAACTTCACCGTCCAGGACGGCCGGGTCACGCGCTCCTGGGTCGGCTAGTACGGGTCAGCCGCCCGCGCGCGCCTGCGGCCGGCCGCCGGGACGGTCCGACTGCGGCGGGCGGCGGTGGCCGGCCGGGGTGACGGGAGGGCGCTCGTGCCGCGTGGTGTGCGGGCGCGGCGCCAGGTGCGGCCAGGTGTCGGGCCGGGCGGCGGTGCCGGAGCCCGAACTGACCCGGGCCATCTCCCTGGTGCTCGGTGCGCCGGTGCCCGTGGGGCGCTGCGAGACGATCGACACGCGCGTGGCCAGCGGCGACAGCGAGGCCGGCGCGGACGGTCCGGCGGCCGGCGAGCCGCGCAGCCGGTCGCGCAGGTGCAGCAGCCACGCCTCCGCTCGGGCCACGCCGGGCTCGAACCAGGGCAGGGCCAGCAGCACCAGCAGGCCGGCGACCCAGCCGAGGAGTACGTCGCTGAGCCAGTGCGTACCGAGGTAGACGGTCGTGCCGCCGACGCCCAGCGCCACCATCGCGCAGACCACGGAGGCGGTCCTGCGAGCCCGCGGCGTCGTCGCCAGATAGGCCACGACACCCCAGGTCACGACGGCGTTCGCGGTGTGACCCGAAGGGAATATATCGCCGCCGGCCCACATCTCGTTCGAGCCGATCTGGGTGGCGTAGTGCGGGCCGAGCCGGCCCATGCCGATCTTCGCCGCGCCGACCGTGACGTTCAGCAGGAGCAGCGAGCCTGCCAGCATGAACAGCGGGCGCAGGGTGTGCTGCCGCCAGGCGCGCCAGCCGAGCCAGGCCAGCACGGCGACGGCGGTGGGGGCGCGCTGCCCGAGCACCACGAAGTAGTCCAGGAAGGCGTGGAACTCCGGCCACTGCTTGTACGGCCGGAAGAGCATCAGTTGCCAGTCGAGGTGCACCAGCCACGACGTGGTCACGACGCCCGCGACGATCGCCGCGTAGACGGCCAGCGACGACCAGAACAGCCACAGCCGGGTCCTGGTCATACGCGGCTGCCGGCCGCTGTGTGTGGTCGGACGCTCCGCTCCCTGCGGACGTCTCTCTTCGGTTCGCACGGAATCGACGCTACATCGCCGACTGCCGCGGATTGACCAATCGGCCGGATTTGTAATGCCTATGTGATGTGGACTGTGTCGTCAACGGCGGTTACCCCACTGCCATTTCAGGACTCATGTCTTCCGCTTTCTGGGAATATCTGAGTGCGGCCAATCGGTCAATTGTTTTTCGCGCTCCTCCGTTTATCGGAGATTCGCCGTGCCGTTGCGGACCGTTCGCCTGACGGACGACCCGGCTGTGGTGTGACGGGCGTCACGCATCGTGAACAATGCCCTCAACCAGTGACTTCCCGGACCGGGGGCGCGCAATCATGGCACGTCAGCAGACCCGTTCCGGCACGAGGGTGACCGGAGGGGACAGCGGCGGGCGGGAAGGTGCCGGGCCCGGGAACGGTCCTGCCTCCGCCGCCACCCCGTGGCGCCGTCACCTCAACGGGTAGTGCCGCCACCTGCATCCGGAGGACTCGCGTACGCTGTCGACTCGCGCGAGTCCGGGAGGTGCGTAGATGTCAGGGACGGCCACGGCCACGAGCCCGCCGCGGGACGTTCCCGGCGCCCACGTCGGCGGTGCCGGACGCTGGACCGTGCTGGCCGTCCTCTGCTCCAGCCTGCTGCTCGTCGCCCTCGACGCGACCGTCCTGCACGTCGCCGTCCCCGCGCTCACGGAAGACCTCAAGCCCGGCGCCGTCGACCTGCTGTGGATCGTCGACGCCTACCCCCTCGTCGCCGCCTCCCTGCTGATCCTCTTCGGCACCCTCGGCGACCGCGTCGGCCGCCGCCGCGTGCTGCTCCTCGGCTACGCGATCTTCGGCCTGGCCTCCGCGCTCGCCGCCGCGGCGAGCGACCCGCACGTGCTGATCGCCGCCCGCGCCCTCCTCGGCGTCGGCGGCGCCATGATCATGCCCGCCACGCTGTCGATCCTGCGCCAGGTCTTCCCCGACCGCCGCGAGCGCGCCGCGGCGATCGGGCTGTGGAGCGCCACCGCCGCCGTGGGCGCGGCCATCGGGCCGCTGCTCGGCGGCTTCCTGCTGGAGCACTTCTGGTGGGGCTCGGTCTTCCTGATCAACATCCCGCTGATGGTGATCGCCGTGCCCGTCGGCCGCTGGCTGCTGCCGGAGTCCACCGCCGACCGGGCGGGACCCTGGGACGTCCTCGGCGCGCTGATCGCCGCCGTCGGCCTCTTCGGCGTCGTCCTCGGGCTCAAGCAGGCGGGCGCGGGCGACGGGCCGCTGCACCCGGCCGTCGTCGCGCCGCTGCTCCTCGGCGGCGCCCTGCTCGTCCTCTTCGTCCGCAGGCAGCGCCGCCGCGCCCACCCCCTCGTCGACTTCGACGTCATCTCCTGCCGGTCCTTCGGCACCGCCGTCGGCTGCATCGTGCTCGCGCTCCTGGCCCTCGTGGGGCTGCAGCTCGTCGCCGTGCAGTACATGCAGCTCGTCCTCGGCCTCAGCCCGCTGGAGACCGGGCTGCGGCTGATCCCGCTGACCGTCGCCGCCGTGGCCGCGGGCCTCGCCGGCTCCCGGATGGTCGCCAGGCTCGGCCCGCGCGCCATGGTCGCCCTCGGCTTCCTGGTCACCGCCGTCGCCGTCACCGGGCTGATCAGCCTGGGCGAGGAGGACCGGCCGCTGGTGCTGTGCGCGGGCTTCGTGCTGCTGGGGTACGGGCTGGAGACGACCATCTTCGGCGCGTACGAGTCGATGCTCAGCGAGACGCCCGCGGAGCAGGCCGGCGGGGTCGCGGCCATCGGCGAGACCTCGTACCAGCTCGGTGCGGGCATCGGCATAGCGCTCCTCGGCAGCGTCATGAACGCCGTCTACCGGCCCGCGCTCGGCACCGTGCCCGGCGTGCCGTCGAGCGCCAGTGACGCGGCGGGCAACTCGCTCGGCGAGGCGTACGAGACCGCGGCCGAGCTGGGCGGCGCGGCGGGGGCCACGCTGCGGGACGCCGCGCGGGACGCGTTCGTGCAGGGCATGCACGTCACGCTGGCCGTCAGCGCCGGGCTGCTGCTGCTCGGTGCGCTCACGGCGCTGCGGCTGCCGCGGTCGATGGAGTGCGGTGAGCCCGGCGAGGCGGGCGGCGGCCCGGCGAAGGGCGCAGGCGAGGCGGCGGGCGCCGGTCCCGTGGCGCCGCTCGGGGTGCGCCGGCAGCGGGGTGCGGCGGACGGCGTGCGGGACGGCGGCGGGCGGGGGCGGAAGCGGGGTGCGGGGCCCGGGCGCGTACGGCGTGTGCAAGACGTCACGCCGCGCGCGGAGAGGCTGGACGACGCCGAATACGCGCAAGTAGCGTCGGGCCGTGACCCCGAGGGACCGCCGGAGGACGACAGCCATGGGCTCAAGCACTACGCCGCCGTTCAACCCCGCCGATCCGCTGGGAGTTGACGACCTCCTCGGCCCCGAGGACCTCGCCGTCCGCGACACCGTGCGCGGCTGGGCCGCCGACCGCGTGCTGCCGCACATCGCCGACTGGTACGAGCGCGGCGAACTGCCCGGCATCCGCGAACTGGCCCGCGAGCTGGGTGCGATGGGCGCCCTGGGCATGTCGCTCACGGGCTACGGCTGCGCCGGCGCCTCCGCCGTGCAGTACGGGCTGGCCTGCCTGGAGCTGGAGGCCGCCGACTCCGGCATCCGCTCGCTGGTCTCCGTGCAGGGCTCGCTCGCGATGTACGCCATCTGGCGGTTCGGCTCCGAGGAGCAGAAGCAGCGGTGGCTGCCGCGGATGGCCACCGGCGAGGTCATCGGCTGCTTCGGCCTGACCGAGCCGGACCACGGCTCCGACCCGGCCGGGATGCGCACGTACGCGAAGCGCGACGGCACCGACTGGGTGCTGACCGGACGCAAGATGTGGATCACCAACGGCACGGTGGCCGGCGTCGCCGTCGTGTGGGCCCGTACCGACGACGGCATCCGCGGCTTCGCCGTGCCCACGGACGCGCCCGGCTTCAGCGCGCCCGAGATCAAGCACAAGTGGTCGCTGCGCGCATCGGTCACCGCCGAGCTGGTCCTCGACGAGGTGCGGCTGCCCGCCGACGCGGTGCTGCCGGAGGCCACCGGGCTGCGCGGCCCGCTGAGCTGCCTGACGCACGCCCGCTACGGGATCGTCTGGGGCGCCATGGGCGCGGCCCGCGCCTCCTTCGACGCGGCGCTCGACTACGCCCGTACCCGCGAGCAGTTCGGCAAGCCCATCGGCGGCTTCCAGCTCACCCAGGCCAAGCTCGCCGACATGGCCGTCGAGCTGCACAAGGGCGTGCTGCTCGCGCACCACCTCGGTACGCGGATGGACGCCGGCACGCTGCGCCCGGAGCAGGTCAGCTTCGGCAAGCTCAACAACGTCCGCGAGGCGATCGAGATCTGCCGGACGGCCCGCACGATCCTCGGGGCGAACGGCATCTCGCTGGAGTACCCGGTGATGCGGCACGCCACGAACCTGGAGTCGGTGCTGACGTACGAGGGCACGGTGGAGATGCACCAGCTCGTGCTGGGCAAGGCGCTGACGGGGCTGGACGCGTTCCGGGGCTGAGCCGTACGGCCCAGCCCCGGTCTTCCGCGGTCGTCGTCTTCTTCGGTGGACTTCTGCTACGGCCCGTCGCGTCAGCTCTGGTTGAAGAACCCGCCCTGCGTGGAGCGGGGCACCTCGCCCGGCACGATCGCGTACTCCGCGGGGGTCAGCAGGAACACCCGCGTCGCCACCCGCTCGATGGAGCCGCGCAGCCCGAAGGTCAGCCCCGCCGCGAAGTCGACGACGCGCTTGGCGTCGGCGGCGTCCAGCATCGTGAGGTTCACGATGACGGGGACGCCCTCGCGGAAGAGCTCGCCGATTCCGCGCGCGTCGCGGAACCCGTCCGGCGACACGGTGGCGATTCGGCGCCCCTGCTCCTGGGCGACCTGGGACGCCACGCGCACGCGCGGGTCCGTCGTCCAGGCGGCGTCTGCCTGGGGGGTGTCCGCGCTGTCGTCTTCGTACCCGTCGTAGTAGCGCTCGTCTTCGTTGTCGTCGACGAGGCCGAGCCAGGCACTAGCCCTGCGTACCGATCCCATGACGCCTCCTCTCTCTCCCGCGGCGTGGGCTGTCCCCGGAGTCCGGGGAGGTCTGTCCGCTCACCTATGGTCATCCATGATGCGGATGATGTGCCAATCAGATAGAGGGCACGGGCCGGGTTCGTGACAGTACTGGCACAGAAACGGCTGTCGGTTCGTCAGAGTTCCCCCAGCGCAGGTGGTCTGACGGGGTGACAGGAGATTTCCGCGGGGCCGGACGGGTGTTTCGGCCACTACTCGGGTGGTTCCCGTGCTGTTCGAGTGGTCGGTGGCCCGGCCTGGCCGGTCGGGCGGGGCCGGGGGCGCGTTTACGCCAACATGTGCCAGTGCCTACTTGTGCACACCTGTCATCGTCTGAATACTCTCAGCAGCGCTTGTCAGGGGCACGACGAAAATAAGGGGCCGCACCCCCACGGCCGGGTGCACCGATGCCGGCCGGGCGAGCCCTTCCGTGTTTTCTCCGCCCCGTGGCTGCGCCTCACGGACCTGCCCGCCGGCGGGTCCCCGAGCACACTCGGAGGATTGAGTGAGGATCAAGCGCACACCCCCACTGAGCGGCACCAAGAAGCGACTGCGGCTGGTCGCCGCGCTGACCGCCGCCCTGGCCGGCGCCGCGCTCGCGGTACCGGCGTCGGGCGCCGCCCAGCAGCCCGAGGGCTTCAGCGCCGCGACCCTGGCCAGAGCCGACGACGCGGTGCTCGCCGCCGACATCGGCGGCACCGCCTGGGGCGTCGACAAGAAGACCGGCACCCTCGTCGTCAGCGTCGACGAGACGGTGACGAACGCCGAGGTGGCCCGCATCAAGCGGACCGCCGGTGCCGACGCGGGCGCCCTGCGGATCGAGCGCATGAAGGGCAAGCTCCAGCGGTACATCGACGGCGGCCAGGCCATCTACGCCTCCGGCTGGCGCTGCTCGCTCGGCTTCAACGTCCGCAGCGGCACCACGTACTACTTCGTCACCGCCGGCCACTGCACCGACGGCGCGGGCACCTGGTGGAGCAACTCCGCCCGCACCTCCACCATCGGCCCGACCGCCGGGTCGAGCTTCCCGACGAACGACTACGGGCTGGTCAGGTACAGCAACACGGCGCAGACCCACCCGGGCACCGTGAACCTGTACAACGGCACCAGCCAGGACATCACCAGCGCCGCCAACGCGACCGTCGGCCAGGCCGTCAAGCGCAGCGGCTCCACCACGGGCGTCCACAGCGGGAGCGTCACGGCGCTGAACCAGACCGTGAACTACGGCGGCGGCGACATCGTCTACGGCATGGTCCGCACGAACGTGTGCGCCGAGCCCGGCGACTCCGGCGGCGCGCTGTTCTCCGGCACGACGGCCCTCGGCCTGACGTCCGGCGGCAGCGGCAACTGCACGAGCGGCGGCACGACGTTCTTCCAGCCGGTCGTGGAGGCGCTGAACGCCTACGGGGTGAGCGTCTACTGACCCTCGGCGTCCGTTGAACCCGATGCACGGGGCCTGAGCGCCCCGGCCGCCGCCCCCGCCCGGACCCCCACCGGGCGGGGGCGGTGCGGGTCCCGGGGGGCCGATCGGGGGACTGGCCGTGGGGGGTTCCGTCGCCGGTTTTTCCCGGTTTTTCCAGGGTTCGCGGCGGTTTCCCAGGGCTCGTCCGCCACTGGCCCGGTTCCCAGCAGTATCTCCCCTCCCGGCAGCGGGGCTACCGTTGAGGGGAGAACGGCTGACTCCCACGCGACGCAGGGGGCCGTGATGATCGCAGGACTGATCGCAGCGGCGGTGACCATCGCCTGTCTCGGGGCCATCTATGCGCTGGCCGGGGCCCGGGTGGTCAAACAGTACGAGCGGGGGTTGGTCTTCCGGCTCGGCCGGCTCAGGCCCGGTGTCCGCGGGCCCGGCTTCGCGATGATCGTCCCGTTCGTGGACCGGATGCGTAAGGTCAACATGCAGATCGTGACCCTGCCCATCCCCGCCCAGGAGGGCATCACCCGCGACAACGTGACGGTCCGCGTCGACGCGGTCGTGTACTTCAAGGTCGTGGCCCCTGCCGACGCCGTCGTGCAGGTCGAGGACTACCGCTTCGCGGTCTCCCAGATGGCCCAGACCTCGCTGCGGTCGATCATCGGCAAGAGCGAGCTGGACGACCTGCTCTCCAACCGCGAGAAGCTCAACCAGGGCCTGGAGCTGATGATCGACAGCCCGGCCGTGGAGTGGGGCGTGACCATCGACCGGGTCGAGATCAAGGACGTGTCGCTGCCCGAGACCATGAAGCGCTCCATGGCCCGGCAGGCGGAGGCGGCGCGGGACCGGCGCGCGCGGGTCATCAACGCCGATGCCGAGTTGCAGGCGTCCCGGAAGCTGGCGCAGGCGGCGGCCCAGATGTCGGAGCACCCGGCGGCGCTGCAGTTGCGGCTGCTGCAGACGGTGGTGTCGGTGGCGGCGGAGAAGAACTCGACGCTGGTGCTGCCGTTCCCGGTGGAGCTGCTGCGGTTCCTGGAGCGGGGGCAGCCGGGCGTGGCGGGGCCGGCGCAGGCACCGGCCGGCAGCCCTGCCCCTCAGGCGCCGCCGGCGGCGGTGGACGGTGCGGGGGCTGCGGCGGACGCGGGCGCGGGCGAGGACGAGGACGTGCCGGCGCCGGTGGACTCGATCGACCCGCTG
This sequence comes from Streptomyces sp. CMB-StM0423, assembly GCF_002847285.1. Taxonomy (NCBI): domain Bacteria; kingdom Bacillati; phylum Actinomycetota; class Actinomycetes; order Kitasatosporales; family Streptomycetaceae; genus Streptomyces; species Streptomyces sp. CMB-StM0423. The sequence goes on from NZ_CP025407.1 coordinate 6,833,821, forward strand.
CGCGGGGTGGAGCAGATGGAGCTGGGCGATTCGGTGGCCCCCGCGGGCCGGCCGGAGGAGGTGGACCCGGGAGACACCGCGTCGGCGGAGGAACTGGAGCCGCCGCGGCCGGACCGGGCGGACCCGGAGCGCTGACGGGCGCGGTCGTACGTCGTACGGGCCCGGTGGCACGTTGTACGGGCCGGGAGGCGCCGCCCGCCGCCCCGGGGTGGCCGGCGGGCGCGTACCGGTGACCAGGGTGCCGGGCGGTGCGGCGGCGCGCGGGTGGATTCGCTGAGAGCAGGGCGGCGCGGCAGCCGGGGGAGTGGCGCCCGTACGGCAGGTGTCAGCGTTCGACGCGGGCCTCCTGCCAGGCGCGGGCCAGGATCTCGTCCGCCGTCTCCGCCGGCGTCTGGTCCGAGGTGTCCAGCCACAGCCCGAGGCGCGGGGTCTCGGCGCGCAGCACGCCGTCCAGCTCCCGTACGCCCCACGCGGCCCCGTACGCCGTCTTCGCCCGCCCCGCCTCGCGGGCCGCCACCGCCGCCGGGCGCGGCGCCAGGACGACGACGAGCAGCGGGTCCGTACGGAACAGGGCCGTGGTCCGCGGCAGCTCGGCGCCCAGCACCACGTCCTGGGCCACCGCCGTGAACCCCGCCGCCGCGTAGGCGTCCGCCGTACGGGCCATCAGCCCGTACCGCAGCCGCAACTGCCGCAGCGCCTCCGGCGACCCCTCCGGCGTCATCCCGGCGCGTCCGCCGACGACCATCCGGCGGAAGACGTCGCCGCGCACGTGCGCCGAGCGCGGCAGCCGTTCGGCGATCAACTGGGCGACGGTGGACTTGCCGGCGGCCTGGACGCCGGTCAGCAGCAGGACCGCCGGGGTGTCGGGGAAAATGGCGGCTCCTCGGAATGCGGCCGGGACGTCCGGCGTTGACGCTCGCGTTAACGTCGCGACTATCCGTACCACAGCAGGGAGATGGCCCATGGCGGCTGCCGCTGGTGAAAAGCCCAAGGTCGACTTCTACTTCGACCCCGCCTGTCCGTTCGCGTGGATCACCTCGCGCTGGATCATCGAAGTGGAACGGCAGCGGGACATCGACCTGCGCTTCCGGGTGATGAGCCTGTCCGTGCTCAACGAGGACCGCGACCTGCCCGACTGGTACCGGGAGCTGCTGGACAAGGCGTGGGGCCCGGTGCGGGTCTGCATCGCCGCCGCGCAGCAGCACGGCGAGGAGGTCCTGCGCGACCTCTACACCGCGCTCGGCACCCGCATCCACAACGGGGGCGAGAAGGACTACGAGACCGTCGTCAAGGACGCCCTGGCCGAGGTGGGCCTGCCGGCCGAGCTGGCCGAGGCGGCGGAGAGCGACAAGTACGACGAGGCGCTGCGCAAGAGCCACCACGAGGGCATGGACCCGGTCGGCGAGGACGTCGGCACGCCGACCATCCACATCGACGGAGTGGCGTTCTTCGGGCCCGTGATGACCGCCATCCCGCGGGGCGAGGAGGCGGTGCGGATCTTCGACGGGGCGGTGGCGATGGCGTCGTTCCCGAACTTCTTCGAGCTGAAGCGGACGCGCACGGGCGACCTGAGCTTCGACTGAGCCGTCTTCCGCTGAGCGGTCGCCGACCGAGCGAGACGAGCCGGTAAGGACCGGGTGCCAGGGGCACCCGGTCCTTACCTGTGTGCCGGCGGACCGGCCCCCGTCGCCGGCCGGCGGCGTCTTGTGCAGAGCCAGGCCGCCGCCGTCACCGCCAGCGGCCACAGCAGGTACGGGCCCGAGGCCACCAGCAGCGCCGCGACCGCGACCAGCGCCGGCACCGCCGCCTTCCGCCCCGCGCTGCCGTGCGGCAGCAGCCGGAACGCGGCGGCCACCCCCACCGCGTACACCGTGGTGAACGAGCCCGTGGTCAGCAGCACCAGCGGCTTCGTGCCGGTGTCCGTCAGCGTCACCGCCGCCAGCGCCGCGAACCCCAGCGCCGAGATCACCGCCAGGCTGCGCCGCGGCACCTCCCCGGCCTCGCTGCCCCGCGCCAGCTTCGCCGGCAGCGCGCCGTCGCGGCCGAGGGCGGCGCCGAGCTTGGCGGCGCCCGCGTAGTAGACGTTCATGACGCCGAGGGTGAGGAGCAGCGCGGCGCCCGCGGCCAGATGGCGGGCGGGGCCGCCGAGGCCGCGGGCCATGAGGTCGCCGAGCGGCGCGTCGGAGTCCGCCGCGGCCGGGCCGAGCACCGCGACGACGGCGAAGGCGACGGACAGGTACAGCACGCCGACCAGCGCGACGGCCGCGCCCGTCGCCCGCGGCAGGTCGCGGGCCGGCCGCCGGAACTCGCCCGCCAGGTGCGTGATCGCCTCCCAGCCCGCGAAGCTCCAGACCAGCAGCGCGGCGGCCGGCGCGACGGCGGTCCAGCCGTGCGGCGCGAAGGGCCGCAGATGGTCCGTACGGGCATGGGGGAGCGACAGCAGCACCGCGGTCAGCAGGAGGACGACGAGCAGCACCGCGAGCGCCAGTTGCAGCCGGCCGGTCACCTTCAGCCCCGCGGCGTTGGCGGCCGTGACGGCGGCCATCAGACCGGCCGCGGTGGCGGTGGTCGTCGCCGTGCCGCCGCCCACGGCGGCGGAGACGTACGCGCCGCCGAAGAGCGCGGCGGCCGCGGCGCCCGGCGGTATCGCGAGGAAGAAGCACCAGCCCACGACGGTCGCGGCGCGCTCGCCGAAGGCGAGCCTGGCGTACGTCGAGACGCCGCCGGAGTCCGGGTGGCGGGCGCCGAGGGCGGCGAAGGTGGCGGCCAGCGGCACGGAGACCAGGACGAGCGCGGCCCACGCGACCAGGGAGGCGGGGCCCGCGGTGTCGGCGGCGAGCGCGGGCAGGGTGATGACGCCGGTGCCGAGGACGGCGCCGACGTACATCGCGGTGCCCTGCACGGCGGTGAGGCCGCCGGGTGCGCGGCCTTGCGATGCGGGTTTCCGGCCGCGCTCCGCCGGGCGTCCCGGGGTACGCCCCGGGCGTACCGGTTCCGCGGCATGCGGCGGCTCGGCGCCGGCCGCCGGGGCGGCGCCGCTGGTCGTGTCGGCCATGACCGGAGCCTCGCCTGTCCGCACCCCGCGCGGCCATGGGCAGAAATGCCTCCCTGCGCTAAATTCCTGCCATGCCTATGCCGCCGCCCGAGCCCCCGGTGCCCCGCCACGTCGTCGGGGTCGCCGTCACGGACGGCACCCCCGCCTACGAACTCGCGGTCCCCTGCGAGGTCTTCGGCCTCGACCGGAGCGACCTCGCCGACCCCTGGTACGAGCTGCGCCTGTGCGCCGCCCAGCCCGGACCGCTGAGCACCGCCCCCGGGCTGCTCCTGCAGAGCCCGTACGGCCTCGCCGACCTGGCGGAGGCCGACACCGTGCTCATCCCGGGACTGACCCGCAGCCTCCAGCTCGACCCGCCGCCCGGCCTCGTCGCCGCGGTGCGGAAGGCGTACGAGGCGGGCAAGCGGATCGTCGCGCTGTGCGCGGGCGCGTACGTACCGGCGGCGGCCGGCGTGCTGGACGGGCGCCGCGCGACGACGCACTGGATGAACGCCGCCGACTTCACCCACCGCTTCCCCGCCGTCCGCGTCGATGCCGACGCCCTGTACTGCGGGGACGGCCTCGTCTTCACCTCCGCGGGCACCGGCGCCGCCGTCGACCTCTGCCTCCACCTCGTCCGCCGCGACCACGGCGCCGCCGTCGCCAACGAGGTGGCCCGGCGCATGGTCGTACCCCCGCACCGCGAGGGCGGCCAGGCCCAGTACGCCAAGCTGCCGCCGGTCCCGGCCCGCCCGGCGGCCCCCGACCACGGGCTGGCACCCGTGCTCGACTGGGCCCGCGCCCGGCTCCACGAGCCGCTGACCGTGGCCGCGCTCGCCCGCACCGCGCACCTCGCCGAGCGGACCTTCGCCCGCCGGTTCCGCGACACCCTCGGCGTCACGCCGCTGCAGTGGCTGCTCCAGGAGCGGGTCCGGCTGGCGCAGGAGCTGCTGGAGACCACCGACGCGCCGGTGGAGGCGGTGGCGCGGCGCGCGGGGCTGGGGAGCGCGGCGAACCTGCGGCACCAGTTCGCCCGGCAGACGGGGGTGTCGCCGCGGACGTACCGGCACGTGTTCCGCGACCGGGCGCGCTGACGGGAGCGCGGGGCCGGGAGGGTGCCGACCGGGATGCCCCGGCCTCCGGCCCGTCAGAGGGCCTCGGTCACCGCCAGGTGCGTACGGCTGTGGCGGGGCGACTCCGCCTCGTCCAGCAGGGCGACCGCGAAGTCCGGGTACGAGATGCGCGCCCCCGCGTCGCCGTGGGGGTGGACGCGATAGCCGTGTTCCGTGCGGCCGGCGTCGTGGTCGAAGTCACCCGCGGGGCTGACGTAGAGCCAGTCCAGCTCCTGCGGCGCCGTACGGAGGATGTCCAGGCCCGCCGCGTGCGCCTCGCAGAAGGGGCGGAACTCCGCCGGGAACGCCGGATCGTCGAGCATCCGGCGGCCCGTCGCGTCCGGCAGCAGCGACGCCAGACCGACCAGCACCAGCCGCGGCACCTCCGCCCGGCCGAGACCGGCCACCAGGGCCTTCGCCGAGCCGCGGAAGAAGGCATCCGGGTCCGTGCCCTCCCCGTACACCGCCGCGGCGGAGATCGCCGCGGTGGAGCCGGCCGCCGTGGCGGCCACCGCCTCCACGTCCGCCGCGTCGCCGGCCATCAGCCGTACGCCCTCGCCCGCGACGCCCGCGTGCTTCGCCGGGTCCCGCACCACGGCGACCACCTCGTGCCCGCGCCGCCGCGCCTCCGCCACCGCCCGGCGACCGGCCCTGCCGCCCGCCCCGTACACCACGATTCTGCCCATCCGCTGCCTCCCACTGCTCGGCCGTCGTCGTCCGCCGCACGCTAACCGGGCCCCCGGTTTCCTCCGGGATACCGGGAGCGCCGCCTACGCTGGCGGGATGAGCGAGCCGCTGCGCCCCGACATGTTCGACGAGCTGTGCCCGTCGTCGGTCCTGCCGTTCCGCTTCGGCGACAAGTGGGGCGGCCTGATCCTCGCGTGCCTGGAGGACGGGCCGCGGCGCTACTCGGAGCTCCGCGTCCCGCTGCGGCGGGTGACGCCGAAGATGATGACGCGCTCGCTGCGGGCCCTGGAGCGCGACGGGCTGGTGGCGCGGACGGTGTACGAGGGGCCGCCGCAGCGGGTGGAGTACGCGCTGACGCCGCTGGGGCGGAGCATGCTGGAGCCGCTGCGGGCGGCGTGCGCGTGGGCGATGGAGCACTGGGACGAACTGCTGGACGCCAGGGAGGCGTACGAGCGGCGGGCGGGGACCGCGGAGGCCGCGGGAGCCGCGGGGGGCTGAGCTTCCCGGCGGTCCCGTACGTCCCCGGCGTAGGCCCCTATCCGCCGTGCCCCGGCTCGCGACCGCCCAGCGGGAAGCGCAGCCACTCCCGCCACCGCCGCCCGTCGTACGCCACCAGGTCCACCGCCCGTACCCGCGCCGCGACCGGCAGCCGGGGCGCCAGGTCCGCCTCGATCGCCGCGTGTACCGCCTCGCCGCCGCCGTTGGCGACCGTCAGGTGCGGGTCGAGGTCGCCGAAGAGGCCGCCGTACGGCGGTTGGTCCGGCCACTCCTCGACGACGGCCTTCGTCAGCGCCCGCAGCGGGTCGTCCGGCTCGGGGACGAGGTACAGCACCCCCGGGAAGCGGGCGCAGCGCGCGAACGTCACCGGGAACGGCTCGTGGGCGGCGAACAGCCGCCGCAGGGCGGCGCGTACGACCGCGTCGACGCGGTCGCGGTGGAGGAACGGGTAGAGGACGGTGACGTGGGCGGTGCCGCCGTGGGCGGCGGCGGTGTCGTAGCGGGCGCGCCAGTTCCGTACGACGGGATCCACCTCGGGCAGCGACACGCTGAGCGCGGTCGTGCCGGGCGCGGTGGGCCAGCCCTCGGCTTCCACGTCCGCGTCGGCTTCGGCTGCGGGTTCGGTGCGCGCGCGTGGCATGGGGGGATCGTACGGCGGAGGCGCCCGGGCCTCCCGGGGCGGTTCCGGTGCCCGGGCGGCGTGTGGAAAACGTCTGTCCGCTGTCTTCGCGCACGGCGTACCGTACCGATCATGACTACGGACCACGAGCTGCACCGGCGGCGCGCTTCCTCCTTCGGCGGCCAGGCCGCGGCCTACGCCGAGTTCCGCCCCGACTACCCCGCGGCCGCGGTCCGTTGGGCCCTGGCGCCGGTCGCGGACCGCGCAGGACTGCACGTCCTCGACCTCGCGGCCGGCACCGGCAAGCTGACCGCCGCGCTGGTCGCGGAGGGTGTGCCGACCACGGCCGTCGAGCCGGACGCGGCGATGCGGACGGAGTTGCAGCGCGCGCTGCCGGACGTGCCGGCGCACGAGGGGACGGCGGAACGGATCCCGCTGCCGGCCGCCTCCGTGGACGCGGTGCTGGTGGGGCAGGCGTTCCACTGGTTCGACCCGGAGCGGGCGCTGCCGGAGATCGCCAGGGTGCTGCGGCCGGGCGGCGTGGTCGCCGGGCTGTGGAACGGGGGCGACCGCGAGGTGGACTGGATCATCGGCCTCGACGAGGTCACGCGCGGCGAGGCGTGCTTCGCCGACCTGGCGGACGAGGTGGAGGTGCCGGCCCACGAGCGGTACGAGCCGGTGCAGCGGCAGCGGTTCCCCAACCGGCTGCGGTACACGCGCGATTCGCTGACGGCGATGGTCGCCACCCACTCGCGGCTGCTGCTGCTCCCCGAGGACGAGCGGGCGCAGTTGCTCGCGCGGGTACGGGGCTACCTGGCGGCGCGCCCCGAGACGCAGCGCGCGGAGTTCGAGGTGCCGCTGGTCACGCTGGTCGACCGGGCGGTGCTGCGGGGCTGAGCGCGGGCGGCGGCGCGCCGCCCGTACCCGTCATACCTGAGAGCTACCCGCCAGGTGGGCTCTCCGGCGGGACGCCGACGAGGCCCGCCGGTTCGTAGCTTTCTCACCGGATCACACCCCGGTGAGAGGACCCGCTATGGCACGCCCCCGACCGTCCGAACCGCACGTGCGCGGTGAGGGGTTGAGGCGGCGGGCGGTGGGCCGCGGCGGTCGGCCGCGGGGCGCGGGGGACCGCGGCGCGGGGCGGCCGGAGGTCCGGCCGCTGGCCGGCGGCCGCGTGGGCGCGTGGTTCCGCGGTGCCCGTCCGGCGGGCGCCTGGCCGCGCGGTACGGACCGTCCCGGTGCGCGGCTCTTCGGCTCCCGGTCTTGCGGAGGCGGTGCTTCCGGCGCCGGGTCCCTCCGCACCGCGGATCGCACCCGCGGCGCGCGGTTGCGGCGGGGGTTGCTGGCCGCGGTGGTCGCGGCCTCCGTGGCGTTGCCGGTGGCCGCCGCGGCGCGGCCCGCCGCGGTGCCGGCGCCGGTGCCTGACGTGCCGTTCGACGTGGGCGCCGGCACGCCCGCCGCCCTCGCGCAGCGGTACGCCGCCAACCGCGACGGCATCCGCGCCGCCGCGCACACGGCCGCCGCCCACGGCGACCGGCGGCGCGCCGACTCGCTGCGCGCCATGGCCGCGCCCGGGCGGCGGTTCGTCTCGTTCGACGGCCGCGACGGCGGGCGCAGCGCCGAGGTGTTCGGCGACCTGGCGCACGCCGGGCGGATCGCCGTCCTCGTACCGGGTTCCGACACCGGCCTCGACGCGTACGGGCGCTTCCGCGCCGGCGCCGAGGCGCTGCGCGGCGAACTGCACGCGGATCCGGCGGACGACGGGCCGGGCGCCGTCGTCGCCTGGCTCGGCTACGCGACGCCGAGCACGGTCAGCCCCGAGTCGCTGACCGCCGACCGCGCCGAGGCCGCCGCACCACGGCTGCGCGAGTTCGTCCGCTCGCTGACCGCCGCCCGCCCGGGCGCCCGGGTCTCGCTGCTCTGCCACTCGTACGGCTCGGTGGTCTGCGGCCGCGCCGCGGCGGGGCTGCGGGTCGCGGACATCGTGCTGTACGCCAGCCCGGGGGTCGGCGCGGACACCGCCGCCGACCTGCGCACGCCCGCCACGGTGTGGGCGGGCCGGGGCGCGGACGACTGGGTGGGCGAGGTGCCGCACGTACGGATCCCGCTGCTCGTCACGACCCTCGGCTTCGGCCGGGACCCGGTCTCTCCCGCCTTCGGCGCCTGCCCCTTCCCCGCGGGCACCGGCGGCCACAGCGACTACCTGACCCCGGGCTCCGTACCGCTGCGGAGCATGGCCGGGATCGTGAAGGGGGAGGCAGCCTGCGCGCGTCCGGGCGCGGCGCGCCCGCCCTTGAAGGGAGAGGCCGCCGGGCCGGGCGCGGCGGTGACCGCGGATCTCCCGTGCCCGTACCTCCAATGCCCCGGCCCGGCCGCCCGGCCCCTGCCCGCGACCGCGCTCCCGCAGACGCCGCGCTCGCCCTTCCCGTACGCCCAGGGCCCCGCTCTCCCGCACCTCCGGTCCCACGGCCGCGCCCATGCGTGACGTCCTCCTCCGTATCGACGCCGCCACCCCCGCCACCCGGGACCGCGGGATCGACGCCCTCCGCGCCCTCGCCATCTCCGGCGTCGTGCTAGGGCACTGGCTGGTCACCGCCCTCGTCGTCGACAGCGGCACCGTGCGCGCCGCCAGCCCGCTGCACTTCATGCCCGCACTGGCACCCGTCTCCTGGGCCCTGCAGACCCTGGCCGTCTTCTTCTTCGTCGGCGGTTACGTCGCCGCCCGCGGCCACGCCTCCGCCCGCGCCGCCCGCATCCCCTACGCCCGCTGGCTCCGCGCCCGGCTCGACCGGCTCTTCCGGCCCGTCACCGCCGTGCTCGCGGTGTGGGCTGTGGTCCTCGGCGTGCTGCTGGCGTCGGGTGCCGGGTACGTGACCGTACGGGCCCTCGGCAAGCTGGCGCTGTCGCCGCTGTGGTTCCTGCTGGTGTTCGCCGTGCTGACCGCCGCGACCCCGCTGGCCGCCCGGCTGCACCCGCTGTGGCCGCTGGCCGTGGCCGGCTGCGTGGACCTGTGGCGGCTGCGCTTCGACGGGCCCGCCGCGCTGGGGTGGGTGAACGTCGCCGTGGGGTGGCTCGTCCCGTACGCCCTGGGCGCGCGCGGCGCCCGCCGCGGGCTGCCGGGGCGGCGGACGGCGTACGTCCTCCTCGGCGGCGGCGCCGCGGCGACGGCGGGGCTGGTGCTGGCCGCCGGCTATCCCGCCGCCATGGTCGGCGTGCCCGGGGCCGCGGTCTCCAACCTGGATCCGCCGACCCTCGCCGCCGTGACCTTCGGCCTCGCCCAGTGCGGCGCCGCGCTGCTGCTGCTCGGGCCGCTGCGCCGGGCGCTGCGGCGGCCGGCCGCGTGGGCGGCGGTGGCGCTGCTCAATCTGTCGGCGATGACGGTCTTCCTCTGGCACCAGACGGCGATGATGGCGGTCTCGGCTCTCGGCCTGCTCGCGGGCGGGGCGCTGCCGGGGCTGCACACGCTGCCGGACGGGGGCGGCTGGGTGGCGGCCCGGCTGCTGTGGCTGCCGCTGTTCGCGGCGGTGCTGCTGGTGTGCCGGGCCGCTTTCCATCCGTACGAGAGGGGCCGGACCCGCCAGGCGAGGTACCTAGGGTGGGGTAAGTGAAGGAGGGGACGATGGCAAAGCGAGTGGCCGCATGGCCGGGTACGGCCCTGCGGGTGCTGCGCGCGGACCTGTGGACGACGGCCGTCAGCCCGCCGCCGAGTACGGCACCGGCTGTCGCCGCCGAGCGCTCACGGCTGCGCGAGTGGCTGCCGGCGCTGTTCGTGCCGGTCGTGCTGGGGCTGGTGGCGCTGCAGATCGCCGCCACCAACCAGTACGCCTTCGGCTACGGCATGGGCATGCGGGTCTCCGCCCTGCTCACCGCGCTGCAGACCGCGGCGTTCCTGATCGCGCTGGTCCGGCCGGTGCTGGCGTGGTGGATCATGACGGCGGCCATGGTGGCGGTCGCGCGGTACGCGCTCGCCTCCTCCGGCTCGGAGTCGGGCGTGATGTTCCCGTGGACCGGCACCGGGCTCGTGCTCCAGGCCACGGTGCTGTTCGCGGTGGCGCTGCGGTGCCGGCCGCGGGTCGCGGTGGAGACACTGGTGGTCAGCGTGCTGGTGGGCCTCGGCTACGGCTTCCTCGGCGACACGGAGGGCGTGCCGTTCGCCGTCCTGGTCCTCACGCTCCCCGTCGGAGTCGGCGTCGCGCTGCGCGGGCGGCGGGTGGCCCGTACCGAACTGGCGGCGCAGGAGGAACTGACCGCGGAGGAGCGGGCCCGGCGCGTGCTGCTCCAGGAGCGCACCAGGATCGCGCGCGAGCTGCACGACGTGGTCGCGCACCACATGTCGGTGATCTCCATCCAGGCGCAGGTCGCGCCGCACCTGGTGCGGGACCCGCCGGCGGAGCTGAAGGAGAACCTGGCGGGGATCCGCGCGAGCGCCGTCGAGGCGCTGACCGAGCTGCGCCGGGTGCTGGGCGTGCTCCGCGCCGACGACCCGTCGCCGGAGGCGGCCGCCCCGCACCCCCACGACGTACGCCACGCCCCGCAGCCCACCCTCGACCGCCTCGGCGAACTCGCCGCCGCCGTACGCCGCGCGGGGGTCGACACCGAGACCCGGACCACCGGCGAGCCGTACGCCCTGCCGCCGGGCGTCGAGCTGTCCGCGTACCGCATCGTGCAGGAAGCGCTCAGCAACGTGGCCCGGCACGCGCCCGGGGCCCGCGCCCTGGCCGAGATCGGCTACCACCCGGCGGGGCTCACGGTCCGCGTCACCAACACCGCGCCCGAACGCGCCGCGCCGCCCTGGGCCGGGGCGGGGCACGGGCTGCTCGGGATGCGGGAGCGCGCCGCGATGCTGGGCGGCGAACTGGCCACCGGCACCACCCCCGACGGCGGCTACGAGGTCACCGCGATACTGCCGGTGGCCCGTGCCGCGCCCGCCGCCCCTGCCGTACCCGCCACACCCGAGGACACCCCGTGACGAACATCCGCGTGCTGATCGCCGACGACCAGGTCATGGTGCGCCAGGGCTTCACCGTGCTGCTCGATGCCGAGCCCGGCATCGAGGTCGTCGGCCAGGCGGTGGACGGCGCCGACGCCGTCGCGAAGACCGCGGAACTGCGCCCGGACGTCGTGCTGATGGACATCCGGATGCCCGGCCTCGGCGGCATCGAGGCCACCCGCCGCCTCACCGAGCCGCCGTCCGCGGCCGTCCGGGTGCTGATCCTGACGACCTTCGACCTCGACGAGTACGTGTACGAAGCGCTGCGCGCGGGCGCGTCCGGCTTCCTCCTGAAGGACGCCTCGGCCGCCGAACTGGCCCACGCCGTACGGGTCGTCGCCACCGGCGACGCCCTGCTCGCCCCCGCGGTGACCCGCCGCCTCATCACCGAGTTCGCCCGCCTGACCCGCACCCCGCGCACCCCGCTCAAGGACCGCGTCGGCGGCCTGACGGAACGCGAGACGGAGGTCCTGAGCCTGATCGCGCAGGGGCTGTCGAACGCGGAGATCGCCGAGCGGCTGGTGGTGGCGGAGCAGACGGTGAAGACCCACGTGGGCCGCATCCTGACCAAACTGTCCCTGCGCGACCGCACCCAGGCGGCGGTCTTCGCCTACGAAACGGGCCTCATCCGCCCCACGGGCCACTAGCCCCCGAAAATCCGAGTGGAAGGGCGCCGTCGCGCTGCGATACTGCCCCGGTGGTCAACCTGCCTGCCGCCGTGCTGGATTCGCTGCACGGGCTCGCCTTCGGTGACGCCTTCGGCGACCGCTGGTTCGGCATCCTGCGCCGGGAAGGCCCGGCGGCCCTGGAGGCGCGGACGCCGCCCCCGGAGGCGGTGTGGCGGTGGAGCGACGACACCGCCCAGGCGCTCGTTCTCGTACGGGAACTCGCCGAGGGCGGCGGCACCGTCGACCAGGACCGCCTCGCGCTGCGCCTGGCGGCCGCGTACGCCGGCGACACGCACCGCGGCTACGGTGCCTCGATGCACGACGTGCTCCGCCGGATCGGCGCGGGCGAGCCCTGGCGGGAGGTGGTCGCCGGGCAGTTCGGGGGCCTGGGTTCCTGGGGCAACGGCGCGGCCATGCGCGCCGCCCCGCTCGGCGCCTGGCACGCCGCCGACCTCGACGCGGTCGGCGAGCAGGCCGCCCGCCAGGGCGCGGTCTCGCACCATCACCCGGAGGCGGTCGCGGGGGCGGTGGCGGTCGCCCTCGCGGCGGCGCTCGCGACCCGCAGCCGGGGCGGGCCCGCCCCGGCCCGGCCGGACTTCCTCCGGGCGGTCGCGGAACGACTTCCGGACGGCGACGTGCGATCGGGAGTGCGGATCGCGGCCCGGATGCCGGAGAGCACCTCGGTCCGGCAGGCCGCGGAAAACCTGGGCTCCGGCTACCGGATGTCCGGGCCCGACACCGTGCCCTACGCCCTGTGGTGCGCGGCGGGGCACCTCGACGACCTGCACGAGGGACTGTGGTTCACGGTCGAGGGGCGCGGCGACATCGACACCACCTGCGCCATGGCGGGCGGGGTGATCGCCGCCCGTACGGGCGTCGCCGCCCTCCCCTCCGCCTGGCACGCGGCCCGCGAACCGCTGCCCCCGGTCGTGCCGGAGTAGCACTGGATACGGGGCCCGCCGGCGCCCCCGCCGGGCGCCGGCAGGCCGTGGGTGTCAGCCGTGGGTGACGGTGAAGTGGGCGGTTGTCCTGGCGGTCGGGGTGGTGAGGTGGACGGTGCCCCGGTAGGTGCCGCGGCGGGCGTAGCGGTGGTCCGCGTCGATGCGGTAGACGCCGTTGATCCGGCGGTCCCCCGGGGCGTCGCCCGTGACCGTCGCCGGGCCCGTGGTGCCGTCACCCCACTCGACCGTCGCGGTGACCCCTGCAGGCGCCACTCCCGGCAGCGCCAGCCGCGCCACCGCGCCGCTCACGGTGCCGTCCCGGTCGGTGCGCAGGTCGGCGCCGACCGCCGCGGGCTCCCAGCGCACCCCCGGGTCCGCCCAGAAGTTCCGGCCGGCGAACTGCCAGCGCGCGCCCTGCACTCCGGTCCTGGCCACCACGCCCTCGGCGTCCTCGGTGGCCTCGGCGGGGGACCACGCCTTCTCCAGGATCGCCGGAAGCCTGGGGAACACCTGGTACTGCACGTCGGGCAGGCCGCGCAGCATCCGCTCGCCCCAGATCGGCGCCTCGATGCCGATGATGTCCTCGTTGTTGAGCCCGTAGTCGCGCTGCACCTTGGCGCCCGTCCAGCCGTCGGTGAGGTCGGACGGGTTCCAGGAGTACGCGCGCCGGGTGTCGTACGTCGGGTAGGGGTAGTCCAGGTACGTCTGCTGGGTCGGGGAGAGCAGCACCGGGCGGCGCGGGTCGAACCACTCCCGTGACATCTCCCGGCTCTGGTCCTGCCAGTAGTGGTGGACCGTCTCGGTGTCCAGCCCGACCCCGCAGCTCGGCGACCAGCCGATCATGGTCTTCCCGTGGCCGCGGGCGATGCCCTCGACCCGGCGCAGGAACCGTACGTACTGGTCGTGCGGCATGTCCGACTCGTCGGCGCCCAGGTGGACGTACGGGGAGGGGAAGAGCGCGGCGACCTCGCGGAGGACGTCGTCGACGAACGCGTAGGTGGTCTCCAGATCCGCCAGATAGCCGCCGGCGCCGCTCAGTTGCGGGTACGCGGTCCTGGCCGCCGTCGTGTGCGAGGGCATCTCGATCTCGGGGATGATCTGCACGTGCCGGTCCGCGGCGTACCGTACGACGTCCCGGATCTGGTCCTTGGTGTAGAAACCGGTCCGCCCGCCGGGCATGGACATCCCGCCGCCGATCTCGGTGAGCCGGGGCCAGGAGTCGATCCGGACCCGCCAGCCCTGGTCGTCGGTCAGGTGCCAGTGCAGCACGTTCCCCTTGGACTGGACGAGCCCGTCGATGAGTTCCTTGACCTCGCGGACCTCCAGGAAGTTGCGGGCCGGGTCGATCATCAGGCCGCGGTGCCCGAACCTGGGGTGGTCGCGGATCTCGGTCGCCTCGACGGTCCACGGGCCGGGCCCCGCCGTGTCGCTCTCGATCCACGGGGGCAGCAGTTGCCTGAGCGTCTGCACGCCGTTGAGCAGGCCGTGCGGGTTCGCCGCCGCGATCTGTACCCCGCGCTCGCCGGCGGCCAGGGTGTAGCCCTCGGCGACGGCCAGCCGGGCCCGGGACGGGGCGTGGGAGCGGCCGAGCAGCAGCGTGATGTCGCCGTCCCGGCCCGGGCCGTCGACGACGGGCAGCGGGTAGCCGGTCGCCGGGCGCAGATACCCGGCGAGGAGCCCGGCCACGGCCTGGGCCTTCCGGTCGGTGGCGACGATCCGGCTGCGGCGCTCCAGCACGAAGGGGCGGGCGTCCGGCCGCGAGGTCTGCGCGACCGGGACCGGGATCACCCGGCCCGCGGGGAGGCCGACGCCGGGGCGGGGGCCGTTCCAGACCTCCATGGCGAAGATCGAGTAGCCCCAGCCGGTGGCCACGGCGACGCCCTGCACCCGCACGTAGCGGACGGGGGCGGTGAGGCCGAGTTCGAGGACTTCCCGGCCGCCCGGAGCGTCGGGGACGTCGCGGGCGGTACGCCAGGTCTGGCCGTCGTCGGAGACGTGGATCTGGTAGTGCGCGGCGCGCGCGGTCTCCCAGTGGATCACCACGTGGTGCACCGGGCTGGGCTCGGCGAGTTCGATCTGCACCCATTCGCGGCTGGGGTCGGGGTAGCCGTTCTCGGGCGAGTTGGAACCCCACCGGGTGCTCAGGTCGCCGTCGTTGACGTGCGCGGCGGCGAACCTCTCCGGGTCGCGGTCGTAGACGCTGGACGCGGTCGCGGTGCCGTCCCTGGCGACGTCGCGCGCGGGGTCGGGCCAGGAGGCGTCGGCGGCGGCCGGGGCCGCCGCGGATGCCGGTGCGGACAGCGCCGACGTGGCGGAGGCCGCGACGAGGGCGGCGGACCCGGCGGCGGCGAGGACGGTTCTGCGGCGGACGGTCTGCTCTTCGGACGGTTTGGACATCGTCTACTCCCGGAGATGGGGGTGTGTGGGCAGCGGTGGGTCCTTGGCACGGCGGTGCACGGGCGGCCGGCTGTGGGGTCCGAACGGCCGTCCGGGAGCGGGGGGTGGGATTGACGGGAACGTAGATGTGCGCGCACTCAAGGGTCAAGAGGTCTACACCACTTGAATTTAAAATTCCTGGTGAGAGCGGTGCAGAGAAGCTTGAAACGTTCTTATTGGTCTAGGCCAATCGGGAGGAGTGCGGTACGGGCGGAGGGTGGCGGCCGGCGCCGGCGGTCGCGCACCGGCGTCCGCCGCTCGGCTCACCCCGCGCCGGGCGAGTGACGAATCTCATGCGCGGGCGCCCGCGCCTCCAACTCGCCTGCCCGGCCGCGGAGATGGCGGAAAGCGCGGCACCGGCGGCCTTCGCGACGCCTCCGAGCTGGGGGATTGCGCGATCCGGGGCGTTCGCCTGCCGGGCTTGCGGGAGCTAGGGTATTCGAACGAACGTACGAGAGGACCGGTCGGGATAAAAGGCCGAAATGGGGTGGAGTGATGGAGGTGCGGCATGGTGGGCTTCGCCCACGTGCACGTCGCGTCCGGTTACTCCGTCCGCTACGGCGCCGCCCACCCCGAACACCTCGTCAGGCGCGCCGCCGAGCGCGGCATGGGAGCCCTCGCGCTGACCGACCGGGACACCGTCACCGGTGCCGTCCGGTTCGTACGGGCCTGCGCCGAGGCCGGGGTCAGGCCGGTGCTGGGCGTCGATCTGGCGGTGGCGGGCGCGGCACCGCCGCCGCCCGCGCTGCGGCGGCGCACCCCGGCGCGGGGCGGTGGCCACGTGGCCGAGCCGCCGCTGCGGTTCGTGCTGCTCGCGCGGGGCAGGGCCGGGTGGGCGCGGCTGTGCCGCATCGTGTCCGCCGCCCATGCGGGTGCGACCGGCGGCAGCCCGCCGGTGGTGCCGTGGGAGGCGCTGCGCGAGCACGGCGGCCCCGGTCTGGTGGCCCTGCTCGGGCCGCTCTCCGAGCCGGCGCGGGCGCTGGCGGTGGGGCGGGAGGACGTCGCGGCGAGGCTGCTCGCGCCCTGGCGGGAGGTCTTCGGGGCCGGGCTCCGGCTGGAGGCCGTCGCCCACAAGCGCGCGGGTCTCGGACCCGGGTCGCTGCGCCTCGCCGCCCGCACCCTGGCGCTGGGCGACCGCACAGGCACGACCGTCGTGCTCTCCAACGCCGTCCGCTACGCCGACCCCGGCCAGCACCGGCTCGCGGACGTCCTGGACGCCGCGCGGCTGCTGCGGCCGATCGACTGGCGCCGGCTGGACAGCGGGCAGCGCTGGCTCAAGGGCGAGCGGGCGATGGCGGCGGTCGCGCGGCTGGTCGCCGAGTGCGCCGGAGCGGGCGTACGGCGCGCGCGCCGCCTGATGGCGGACACCGCCGCGACGGCCGCCGCGTGCACGATCGACCCCGCGGCGGACCTCGGGCTGGGCCGGCCGCACTTCCCGGAGCCGGCGCTCTTCGGCGCCGGGCCCGGGGCGGACGGCGCCGCGCGGCTGCTGCGCCGGCAGTGCGAGGCAGGCATGGCCCGGCGCGGCCTCGACCGCGACCCCGAGGCCCGTATCCGACTGGACGAGGAGCTGGAAGCGATCTCCACACTCCGCTACGACTCGTACTTCCTCGCCGTCGGCCAGGTCGTGGCCGACATCCGGGCCAAGGGCATCCGGGTCGCCGCCCGCGGCTCCGGCGCCGGCTCGCTGGTCTGCCACGTCCTGGACATCGCCACGGCCAACCCCCTCGACCACCGGCTGCTGTTCGAGCGCTTCCTGAGCGTACGGCGCAAGTCGCTGCCCGACATCGACATCGACGTGGAGTCGGCCCGCCGGCTGGAGTGCTACGACGTGATCTTCGACCGGTTCGGCAAGGAACGGGTGGCGGTCACCGCGATGCCCGAGACCTACCGGGCCCGCAGGGCGCTGCGGGACGCCGGTCTCGCCCTCGGCATCGCGCCCGCCGACGTCGACCGGATCGCCAAGAGCTTCCCGCACCTGCGGGCCGCCGACATCACCGGCGCCCTCGCCGAACTGCCGGAACTGCGGCAACTGGCCGCCGAGGCACACCGGTACGGCCCGCTGTGGGAGCTCGCGGAAGGTCTCGACGCCCTCGTCCACGGCATGGCCATGCACCCCTGCGGCGTGGTCATCAGCGACGCCACCCTCCTGGACCGGCTGCCGGTGCAGCCCACCCCGCAGGGCGACTACCCCATGGCGATGGCCGCGAAGGAGGAGATCGAGGACCTCGGCAACATCAAACTCGACGTCCTGGGCGTACGCATGCAGTCCGCGATGGCCCACGCCGTCGCCGAGATCGAGCAGGCCACGGGCAACCGCATCGACCTGGACGACCCCGAACAGGTGCCGCTCGACGACGTCTTCGCGTTCAAGCTCATCCAGGACAGCGAGACCCTGGGCCTGTTCCAACTGGAGTCCCCCGGCCAGCAGGACCTGCTCTCCCGGCTCAAGCCCCGCGACCCGCAGGACGTCATCGCGGACATCAGCCTCTTCCGCCCGGGCCCTGTCGCCGGCGGCATGCCCGAGCGCTACGTCGCCGCCCGCCACGGCGGCACACCCGAGTACGCCCATCCGGACCTCGAACCGGTGCTCTCCGACACGTACGGCGTGACCATCTGGCACGAGCAGATCATCGAGACCTTCCGGGTGATGACCGGATGCGACCGGGCCCTGGGGGAGATCGCCCGGCGCGCGCTCGGGGACGAGAAGCGGCTGCCCGGGATCAGGGACTGGTTCCACCGGCGGGCGCGGGCGCGCGGCTACACCACGGCCGTACGGGACGAGGTCTGGAAGACCGTCGCGGCCTTCGGCGCCTACGGCTTCTGCCGGGCCCACGCGGTCGCCTTCGCCGTCCCCGCGCTGCAGAGCGCCTGGCTCAAGGCGCACTACCCGGCGTTCCTGCTGGCCGGCCTCCTCGAACACGACCCCGGCATGTGGCCCAAGCGCGTCCTCGTCGCCGACGCCCGCCGGCGCGGCGTCCCCCTCCTGCCCGTCGACGTCAATCACTCCAAGGTGGAGCACACCGTGGAGAAGAGCGACACGGACCGGTGGGGGGTGCGGCTCGCGCTGGCCGCGGTGCACGGCATCAGCGAGGACGAGGGCGTACGGATCGAGGAGGGGCAGCCCTACGCGTCGCTGTCGGATTTCTGGCAGCGGGCCCGGCCCAGCAGGCCGGTCGCCGAGCGCCTGGCCCGGATCGGTGCCCTCGACGGCCTCGGCGGTCCCGGCGACGGCCGCTCCACCCGCCGCGACCTCCTCCTCCAGATCGACGAGCTGCACCGGCAGTCCCGGGCCCGCTTCGCGGCCGACGGCCAACTGCCCCTCGGCGCGGACGCGGTCGGCGGTACGGAGCCGAGCGGGCTGCCGGAGATGACCGGCCGCGAGACCCTGGGCGCCGAACTCGACACCCTCGGCATCGACGTCTCCAGGCACCTGATGGAACACCACCACCGGCTGCTGCGCGAGATCGGCGCGACCGACGCGGCCCACCTCGCCGGCCTGCGCCCCGGGCAGCAGGTGCTCGTCGCCGGCGTGCGGGCCTCCACCCAGACCCCGCCGATCGCCAGCGGCAAGCGCGTCATCTTCGTCACGCTGGAGGACGGCTCCGGCCTGGTCGACCTGGCGTTCTTCGAGGACTCCCACCCGGCCTGCGCACACACCGTCTTCCACAGCGGCCTGCTGCTGGTGCGCGGCACGGTCCAGGTGCGCGGCACCCGCCGCACCGTCGTCGGCACCATGGCCTGGGACCTGGACCGGATCGCCGCCGCCCGCCGCGACGACGGCCCCGAGGCCGCGCTCGCCCTCCTGGGCGAGGACCGGCCGCACCCGACGCCGGCCCAGCCCGGCCGCACCCTGACCGACGGCACCGCCGGCGCCCGCCTGCACCCGTACGCCGACCTGCAGCCCGCCGGCAGCCGGTCGGCCGACCTGAAGAAGTTCGGCCACCGCAGCCCGGGGAGCGCGGGATGACCGCCCGCCGACGGCACATCGCGCACCTCCATCTGCACGCCTCGCTGGGCGAGGAGCAGTACGCGGACATCGTCGAGCTGATGGGCGGCGTCACGCCCCACGTCCAGGAGATGCCGCCGGACGCCGTCCAGCTCGATCTGACGTCCGCGCTCCGGTACTTCGACCTGTCGGCCTACGACGCGGTCCAGCTCGTGAAGATGAGGCTGAAGGCCCTCTACGGCATCGACAGCAGCGCAGGACTCGCGGGCAACCGCATGCTCGCGGCCATGGCGGCCGACGCGTCCGCGCCCGGGGACACCACCAGCGTGCCCACGGGGCGGGCGGCGGAGTGGCTGTACCCGCGCCCGGTCGCCGCCCTGCCCGGGGTCGGCCGCGCGACCGCGGAGAAGCTCGCCCGGTACGGCCTGCACACCGTCGGGCAGATCACGGACCTGCCCGCGGTGACCCTGCAGCGGCTCCTCGGCGTCAGCCAGGCCCGCCTGCTCGGCGACCGCGCCCGCGGCTACGACCCGCGCCCGGTCACCCCCGCGGAACCGGCGGCCTCCCTGGCGGCGGAGCTGGTGCTGGACGCCGACTGCCTCGATCCCGTACGGCACCACAGAGCCGTCCTGGGGCTCGCCGAGCGGATCGGCCAGCGGCTGCGCGGGGAGGGGCAGGTCGCGGGCCGCGTCACCCTCGTGGTGAGGTATGCCGACCGCAGCTCCACCACGCGGACCCGGGCCATCGCCGAACCCACTGATCATTCACCCGCAGTCGCCGCCACCGCCCTCGGCCTGCTGGCCGCCTTCGGGCTGCAGCGGGCCCGGGTACGGGCGTACGCGCTCCGCGCCGACCACCTGCTGCCGGCGGCCGGCGCGTACCGCCAGCTCTCGCTGGGCCCCGGCGACGTCCGCGCCCGCCGCGCCGAGGCCGCCGCGGACCGGGCCCGCCGGCGCTTCGGCCCCGAGGCCGTCAGGCCGGCCACCCTGGCGGCGGCGGAGCCGCCCGCGGCGGGGTGGGAGGAGCGGGCGCGGGGCAGGTGACGGGCGGGCGCGGTCAGTCGCCCAGGGCGCGCTTGAGGACCTTGCCCATGTCGTTGCGGGGGAGGGCGTCGAGGAAGTGGATCTTGCGGGGGCGCTTGTGCGGGGCCAGGTGGTCGGCCACGTACGACGACAGCTCCGCGGCGGGCGGGGCCGCACCGTCCGGGACCACCCAGGCGACGATGCGCTCGCCCAGGTCCGGGTCCGGCTCGGCGGTGACCGCCGCCTCGGCGACGGCCGGGTGCTCCAGCAGCGCGTTCTCGATCTCCCCGGCGCCGATCTTGTAGCCGCCGGACTTGATGAGATCGGTGGCGCGGCGGCCGACGATGCGGAAGCGGCCGGCCGCGTCCCGTACGGCCATGTCGCCGGTGCGGAACCAGCCGTCGCGGAAGGCGGCCGCCGTCGCCTCGGGGCGGTTGAGGTAGCCGGTGAAGAGGTTCGGGCCGCGGACCTCGATCTCGCCGACCGTCTCCCCGTCGTACGCGGTGAGTTCGGCCCCCGCGTCGTCGACGAGCCGGGCGGCGACGGACGGCAGGGGCACGCCGACGCTGCCGGTGGCGTCCGGGTCGCCGGGGCGGACGCTGGTGTTCATCAGCGTCTCCGTCATGCCGTAGCGCTCCACGACCCGGCGGCCGGTCGCGGCGGTGAGCCGGCGGTGGTCGGCCACCGGCAGCGCGGCGGAGCCGGAGACCAGCAGCCGGGCGCGGGTGAGGGCGGCGGCCAGGGGCGTACCGGACTGCGTCCCGGGTGCGGCCGCCTGCTCGGCGTCGAGGGCGCCGGCCAGCCGGTGGTACATCGTCGGCACCCCGAACAGCATCGTGCCGCCCGCGGCCAGCGCCGCCGCCGCCGTCTCGGGCGCGAACCGCCCCACGTGGTGCACGCCGCCGCCGCGGCGCAGCGGGCCCAGCACGCCGAGGACCAGCCCGTGCACGTGGAACAGCGGCAGCGCGTGCACCACCGTGTCCCGTTCGGTCCAGCCCCAGACCTCCGCGAGGTCGTCGAGGGTCGCGGCCAGCGCCCGCTGCGGCAGGACGACACCCTTGGGCGGCCCGGTCGTGCCGGAGGTGTAGACGACGAGCCCGGGGGTGCCGGGGCCGGGGGAGGCGGTGCCGGGCGGCGTGGGTGCGGTCGTGGGTGTGGTCGTGGGCCGGGAGGTCGCGGACCCGGGTCCGGCACCGGGGGTCCCGGGGACCACCGCCACGTCCACCCGCGCCACCCCCGCCAGTGCCTCCGGCAGCTCCGCCCCGGGCGCCGCGAGCACCAGCTCAGGTTCGCTGTCGGTCACGATGTGCGCCAGTTCCCGCACCCCGGTACGGGGGTTGAGCGGCACCGCCGCCACGCCCGCCACCAGCGCCGCCGTCACCGCCACCGCGGTCGCGGGCTCCGGCGTCGCCCAGACCGCCACCCGCCGGGCGCCTCCCAGCCGCCGGGCGACGCCGTCCGCCGCCGCGGCCAGCTCGCCGTACGTCAGGACGGTGCCGCCGAAGCGCAGCGCGACCCGCTCCGGTGCGGCACGCAGCGCAGGGAACAGCTCCCACGCCGCCGCCTGCGCCGCCCCGGACTCCCGCGACTCTTCCGTCTCCCGCATCCCCACGACGCCTTCCTCCCCCTCAGCCCCGCGCCGCACCCTGCTGCCGCGCCTCCGCGGAGGCACCGTAACCCGTAGCCGCGACCGCGGCCTTGCGTACGAGCGTATGCCGCGGGGGCGGCCGTGGCGGAGCTGCCGGGGCGGGACCGGCTCCGGGCCCTCCGAGGGCGGCAACGCTCGGAGCAGGGACGGGACGGAAGCGTCCGGCGGAGATGCACGGCGCGTCGACGACCGGCACCTCCGGCCGTCCGCAGGCCATGCGGAAACGCCGCGCCGCCCGTACGGCCCGTATCGGCCCGTCGGGCGGCGCGGCGTCCCCGGTCTCCGGTGCCCCTGCGGCAGCCCTCAGCCCAGCGGGCGGAAGCGCCGCAGCCGGAGGCTGTTGGCGACCACCGAGACGGAGGAGAAGGCCATCGCCGCGCCCGCGAGCATCGGGTTGAGCAGGCCCGCGGCGGCGAGGGGGAGGGCGGCGGTGTTGTAGCCGAACGCCCAGGCGAGGTTGGTCTTGATGGTGGACAGGGTGGAGCGGGCGAGCCGGATGGCGTCCGGTGCGGCCCGCAGGTCGCCGGTGACCAGGGTGAGGTCCGCGGCCTCGATCGCGGCGTCGGTGCCGGTGCCGATGGCCAGGCCCAGGTCGGCCTGGGCGAGGGCGGCGGCGTCGTTGACGCCGTCCCCGACCATCGCGACCGTACGGCCCTCGGCCTGCAGCCGCTTGACCGCGTCGACCTTGTCCTCGGGGAGGACTTCCGCGATGACCTCCTCGATGCCGACCTCGGCGGCGACGGTCTTCGCGACGGCCGTGTTGTCGCCGGTGAGCAGGATCGGGGTCAGCCCGAGGTCCCGCAGCCGCTTGATGGCCTGCGTGCTGGTGGGCTTGACCGCGTCGGCGACTTCGAGCAGGGCGCGGGCCTCGCCGTCCCAGGCGACCGCGATCGCGGTGCGCCCGGCCTGCTCGGACCGCTCCTTGGCCGCGGTGAGTTCGGCGGGCAGCGTGATCGCCCACTCCGCGAGGAGCTGCTGCCGCCCGACGAGGACCGCGTGGCCCTCGACGATGCCCTGGACGCCGAGCCCGGGCACGTTGGCGAAGTCCTCGGGCACCGGCAGCGTACCGAGGCGGTCGGTCGCCGCCGCGGCCACCGCCCGGGCGATGGGGTGCTCGGAGGCGTGCTCCAGTGCGCCCGCAAGCCGCAGCACCGTCTCCTCGTCCTCGCCGCCCGCGGTGTGCAGGGCGTGCAGGGCCATGGTGCCGGTGGTCACGGTGCCGGTCTTGTCCAGGACGACGGTGTCGACCTTGCGGGTCGACTCCAGCACCTCGGGGCCCTTGATCAGGATGCCGAGCTGCGCGCCGCGTCCGGTGCCGACCATGAGGGCGGTCGGGGTGGCCAGGCCGAGGGCGCAGGGGCAGGCGATGATCAGCACGGCGACCGCGGCGGTGAACGCGGCGGCGATCCCGTCGCCCGTACCGAGCCAGAAGCCGAGCGTCCCCAGGGACAGGGCGATGACGACGGGCACGAAGATGCCGGAGATCCGGTCCGCGAGCCGCTGCACGGCGGCCTTGCCGTTCTGGGCGTCCTCGACCAGGCGGGCCATCCGCGCCAGTTGGGTGTCCGAGCCGACCCGGGTGGCCTCCACGACCAGCCGGCCGCCGGCGTTGACGGTGGCGCCGGTGACGGCGTCGCCCACGGTGACCTCCACCGGCACGGACTCGCCGGTGAGCATCGAGGCGTCGACGGCGGAGGCGCCCTCGACGACGGTGCCGTCGGTGGCGATCTTCTCGCCGGGCCGGACCACGAAGCGGTCACCGACCGCGAGCCGGTCCACGGGCACCCGCTCCTCGCGGCCGTCCCGCAGCACCGCGACCTCCTTGGCGCCCAGCTCCATCAGCGCGCGCAGCGCCGCGCCCGCCTTCCGCTTGGACTTCGCCTCGAAGTACCGTCCGGCGAGGATGAACGTCGTCACGCCGGCCGCGGCTTCGAGGTAGATGTTGCCGGAGCCGTCGCCGCGGGCGATGGTCAGCTCGAAGGGGTGGGTCATGCCGGGCTCGCCCGCGGTGCCGAAGAACAGCGCCCACAGCGACCACAGGAACGCCGCGGTCGTACCGACCGAGATCAGCGTGTCCATGGTGGCGGCGCCGTGCCGCGCGTTGGTCCAGGCGGCCTTGTGGAACGGCCAGGCGCCCCAGACCACCACCGGCGCGGCCAGCGTGAGCGAGAGCCACTGCCAGTACTCGAACTGCAGGGCAGGGACCATCGCCATCGCGATCACCGGCACCGACAGTGCCAGGGAGCCGAAGAGCCGCTGCCGCAGCGTCCGCAGCTCGTCCGGCGGGTGCTGCCCGCCGGTGCCGTCCGCCGTACCGTCGCCCGCGGCCGGCCCTGCGGGGGCGGGCGGTGCGGCGCTGTAACCGGTACGTTCGACGGTGGCGATCAGGTCGTCGACCGCCACGTCGTCGGCGAAGGTGACCTTGGCCTTCTCGGTGGCGTAGTTGACGGTGGCCTCGACGCCCTCCATGCGGTTGAGCTTCTTCTCGATCCGTGCGGCGCAGGAGGCGCAGGTCATGCCGCCGATCGCGAGTTCGACCTCGGCCGTCCTGCCAGGCGTGGTGGTGGTCATCACTGCTCCTCGTGGCTATACCCCCAGGGGGTATTAGATCCTTCGACATCATGTATACCCCTGACCCGTATCCATTGCAAGCGGCGCCCTCGCTTGACTTTATACCCCCAGGGGGTATTGTCGCCAGTATCGAGGCCGGTCGCAGCGACGGGCCGACCGAGAGGAGCGAGCGATGAACACCGCAGCCAGGGCCGGACTCTTCGCAGGTGCGCTGGCCGTCGCGTTCGCCGGCGCGTACGGGGTCGGCAGCGCCGTGGGGCCCGTCACCGACGAGGACAGCCCCCCGGCCCACGGCGGCCACGCCGCGGGCGCGGGCGCAAAGGATGAAGCCGGAAAGGAAGCGGGAAAGAAGGGGGACGGGCACGGCGGCGGCCACGGCGAGGACGCCGGCCCCGCCGCGGGCGGCCTCCAGCTCTCCGAGTCTGGCTACACGCTCGACCTGGACACCCGGCGGATCGACGCCCGCAGCCCCGCCGAGCTGCGCTTCGCGGTGCGCGGCGCGGACGGCGAGCCCGTGACCTCGTACGAGCGGGAGCACGGCAAGGAGCTGCACCTGATCGTCGCCTCCCGCGACCTCGGCACGTACCGCCACCTCCACCCCGTCCGCGACGCCGCCGGCACCTGGAGCACGCCCGTCGAGCTGCCCAGGGCAGGTGACTACCGCGTCTTCGCCGACTTCGTGCCCACCGGCGGCCCCGAGAACGGCCTGACCCTGGGCGGTGACCTCGCCGTCGCCGGCGACTACCGCCCGGCGGCGCTCGCCGAGCCGGCGCGGACGGCGACCGTCGACGGGTACGAGGTGACGCTGGACGGCGCCCTGACGCCGGGCTCCGCCCGCGAGGTGGAGTTCTCCGTCGGGAAGGACGGCAAGCCGGTCACCGACCTCCAGCCGTACCTCGGCGCGTACGGGCACCTGGTCGCGCTCCGCGCCGGCGACCTGGCGTACCTGCACGTCCACCCCAACGGCGAGCCCGGCGACGGCAGCACGGAGCCCGGCCCCGAGGTGGCGTTCTCCGCGACCGCGCCCAGCACCGGTTCGTACCGCCTGTTCCTCGACTTCAAGCACGACGGCGAGGTGCGCACCGCGGCCTTCACGGTCACCGCGGGCGGCGGCGCGGCCGGGGCGGGCGAGCAGGGCGCGGAGAGCGGGCAGGACGAGGCGGACGGCGGCGGTCACAGCCACTGACGGCCGTGGTAGACCTGCTGCATGCGCAGCAGGAAAGCTCTCGTACGCCGCCCCGGACCCCGTCTCGCCGAGGGCCTGGTCACGCACATCGACCGCACGCCGGTCGACGCGGACCGGGCCCTCGCCCAGTGGCGGTCCTACGTCGCCGCCCTCGAACTGCACGGCTGGGAGACCGCCGAGGTCGAGCCCGCGGACGACTGCCCGGACGCGGTCTTCGTCGAGGACACGGTGGTGATGTACAAGAACGTCGCCCTCGTCACCCGTCCCGGCGCCGACTCCCGCAAGCCGGAGACCCGCGGCGTCGAGGCCGCCGTGAGCCTCATGCGCTGCTCCGTGAACCGGGTGCACGCGCCCGGCACGCTCGACGGCGGCGACGTGCTCAAGGTCGGCGACACCATCTACGTGGGCCTCGGCGGGCGCACCAACACCGACGGCGTCCGGCAGCTCCGCGCCTGCTTCGAGCCGCTCGGCGCCCGCGTCGTCACCGTCCCGGTCACCAAGGTGCTGCACCTGAAGTCCGGCATCACCGCGCTGCCCGACGGCACCTTCGCCACCCACGCCGGCCTGATCGACACCCCGGAGCTCTTCCCGGGCCGCATCGAGGTGCCGGAGGCCGCCGGGGCGCACGTCATCCTGCTGGGCGGCGGCGCGCTGCTGATGGCGGCGAGCGCGCCGCAGACGGCCGCGCTGTACGAGGAACTGGGCTACACGCCGGTGCCCGTGGACATCAGCGAGTTCGAGAAGCTCGAAGGCTCGGTGACCTGCCTGTCGGTACGCATGCGCGGCCTGTACGCCTGAGGCGGCGGCGGGGCGACCCCGCCGCCGGCCGCGGGCTCAGCGGCTCTCCGCCGCCACCCGCAGCGGGTCGCGCGGGGTGCGGAAGGACTGGGGCAGGTCGAGGGGCGGGGTGAGGTGGCCCCCGAGGCGGCGGCCTGCGGCGACGGGGGCCCGGAGGGCCGCGGGCAGGCCGACTGACGCGCGTAGAGCCGAGGCCTGACGACGTACCCTGGCGGCCGCCACCTCACCCCCCGCGCCGCCCGCCGCGGCGTGCGCGGCGGCGAGCACGTCGAGCGTGCGCGACGTCCAGTACGGGGTGTCGAGATGCCGCCAGATCGACAGCGCCTGCCGCGCCGTCGCCTTGGCCTCCGCCGGCCGGTGCGCGTGCAGCAGCAGGTCGGCCTGCGCCCGCAGCGTCAGCGCCTCGCCGAACCGCTCGCCGAACCGCCGGTACGCCGCCAGGCTCTCGTCGAGCATCCGCTCCCCGCGTGCCGGCTCCCCGGCCACGTCCGTCAGATGCCCCAGCCACTGCAGCGCGTGCACCTCGCCCACCCGGTCGCCGCTCTCCACCGCCAGCTCACAGCTCCGCAGCATCCGCGCCGCCGCGGCGTGCACGCGGCCGACGGCGAGGTCGGCGAGGCCGAGGTTGCGCTCGGCTGACGCCTCGCCGTGCCGGTAGCCGTCCTGCTGCGCGAGGGCCAGCGCCAGGTCGAACTCGCGCCGGGCGGCGCCCGGTTCGCCGCACTCCAGATGGACGGTGCCGAGGCCGCAGCGCGCGTACGCCTCGGACCGCACGTTGCCGCCCGCCCTGGCCCGCTCGATGCCGCGGCGCAGACAGGCGGCGGCCTGCGCGTACTGCCCGCGCAGCCGCAGCAGCACGCCGAGGCCCGCCGCGGCGGCGGATTCGGCGGGGTGGTGGGCGCCGGTGTCCGTACGGCCGTCGCGTGCCGGGTCGCGGGGGCGGTCGCCGGGCTTCGCACGGGGGACCGCGCGCGGGCGGTCCAGCGCCGCGAACTCCTTCAGCGACCGCTTGAAGGCCGTCACCGCCTCGCCATAGTGGTCCTGTACGGTCTCCAGCTCGCCCAGGTTGCGGTGCAGGACGGCGACGCCGAGCCGGTCGCCGGCCGCGGTCGCCGCGGCCAGCGCCGTACGGTGCGTCTCGCGCCAGTCGTCGAAGTGCGCGGACGACTCGAAGAACGCCGCCAGCGCCGCCGCCAGCCGCCACGCGGTGCCCGCATCGCCGGCGTCGGCCGCCTGGCGGACGAGGGCGCGCAGCGTGGTCCGTTCGGCCTCCAGCCAGGCCAGCGGCTCCGCCGCGACCCGGGCCGCCTCTGCCGCCGGCGGGCTGTGGCCGGGCGCCGGCACCTTGACCCGGCCGGAGAAGCCGGAGGACAGGGCGTCGTCGGCGCGGCGGGCGAGGTCGAGGTAGGCGGTGTGGACGCGGCCGAGGGCGGCGGCGCGTTCGGCGGGCGGCTCCTGGGCGTGGGCGCGCTCGCGGGCGTAGAGGCGCAGGAGGTCGTGGAGGCGGTAGCGGGGTTCCGCGGCGGGGTCGGGGGCGTGGACCTCGACGAGGTGGTTGTCGACCAGGGCGTCGAGGGACCGCTCGGCGAGGGCCGCGGGATCGGCCGGAGGCCGGCCGCCGCGTGCCGTGTCGCCTCCGGCCGTGTCGCTTCCGGCCGTGTCGCTTCCGGCTGCTCCGTCTCCGCCCGCTCCGTCTCCGGCCGCAGCGCCCGGTGCGTCGCCGAGGAGCGCCGCCACCACCCAGCCGGGCACCGTCGGCACGTCCAGCAGGCCCAGGAGCCGGAACGCGCGCTGCGCCGCCGGGTCGAGCGCCGCGTAGCCCAGCGTGACGCTGGCCCGTACCTCCAGGTCGCCCGCGACCAGCTCGTCCAGCCGCCGCCGCTCATCGGCCAGCGCGTCCGCCAGCCGCGGCAGCGACAGGTGCCGCCTGGTCGCCAGCCGGGCGCCCGCGATGCGCAGCGCGAGCGGCAGGTTGCCGCACTGCGCCGCGATCCGCACGGCGACGGCGGGATCCCTGCGGGTACGGTCGTCGCCGGCCGCCCGCGCCAGGAGTTCCAGCGCCTCCGCGTCGCTGAGCAGGCCCAGCTCCACGCGCAGGGCGCCTTCGAGGCCGGCGAGGGCGGCGCGGCTGGTGACGAGCACGGCGCTGTCGCCGGTGCCGGGCAGCAGGGGGCGGATCTGCCGCTCGCAGCCCGCGTTGTCGAGCACGACGAGTACGCGGCGGTCGGCGAGTTCCGCGCGGTAGCGCCGGGTCCGCTCCTCCAGGCTCTCGGGGATGCCGGCGCCGGTCATGCCGAGGGTCTTGAGCAGGGAGGCCAGCACGTCGCCGGTGTCGGCCGGGTGGCCCGCCGCGGTCCGCAAGTCGGCGTGCAACTGGCCGTCGGGGAAGGCGTCGCGGAGCAGATGGGCCGCGTGCACCGCGAACGTGGACTTGCCGGCGCCCGCGACGCCGGTGACGAGGACCGTGCGCGGCGCGGGGTGACGCGCGTCGACCTGCCACGCGTCGAAGCCGGGGGCCTCGCGGTCCGCCGCCCCCTCCGGCCGCCCCAGCCACCGCAGCACCTGCACCAACTGCTCCCGCCGCCCCACGAAGTCCGGGATGCGCGCCGGCAGTTGACAGTACGCGGGCCGCTCCGCGGCCCCGGGCCGCGGTGCCGGCTCGGGACCGCCCGCCAGCACCGCCGCGTGCACCTCCTGCAACTGCGCCCCCGGCTCCACGCCCAGCTCGTCCGCCAGCATCCGGCGGGCCCGCGCGTACGTCCGCAGCGCGTCCGAGCGCCGCCCGGCGCGGTGCAGCGCCAGCATCAGCCGGCCCCACAGCGGCTCCCGCAGCGGGTGCTGCGCGAGCAGCGCGCCCAGCTCCGCGGCCAGTTCCGGGTGCCGGCCGACGGCCAGCTTCGCGTCGGCCAGGTCCTCCCAGGCCGTCAGCCGGTTCTCCTCCAGACGCGCGGCCTCGGCCCGTACGGCATCGGTGGCGGGCACGTTGGCGAACGCCGGGCCGCGCCACAGCCCCAGCGCCTCCGTCAGCGTCTCCACCGCCGCGGCGGGGCGCCGGTCGGCCAGCTCCGCGCGCCCGGCGGCGGCCAGGGTGGCGAAGCGGGCGGCGTCGGTGCCGTCGGGCTCGACGGCCAGCTCGTAGCCGCCGGGGCGGGTGTGTAACGTCTCCGGGTCGCCGCCCAGGGCGCGGCGCAGCCGGTGCACGTAGACCTGGAGGGACTTGGCGGCCGAATCCGGCACGTCGTCACCCCACAGCTCCGCGATGAGCGCGTCCGCGGGGACGAACCGGCCCGCGTTGATGAGCAGATGGGCGAGCAGAGCACGCTGCTTCGCGGCGTTCAGCGTGATCCACCGCGTGCCGTTGCAGACGTCGAGCCTGCCGAGGACCCGATAGCGCATCACACCGTCCCCTGGTCACGGTCGTCGTGAGCTGCTTCGGCGTCACCATCCTTGTACTGGGCGGTACATGTCAAGGTCGCGTAGGTCTGCCGGGGAGACAACCGCCTTGAGCTGCGATGATGTGAACCCCTTGATCGGAAGCACGGGCGCCAGGGATTTCTGAGGGACATTTCGCCGGTCTCCGCCGGACAGCCACCCGTCCATCGCCGAGAGTCCCCGTCGGCCCGCGTCCGGCGTGCGGGCGGGCTTCCAGCGCGGTGCGACGGGGTCCGGTCGGTGCCGCCGTTGTCCCAGGAGCCCGGGGGCGGGGCCTGTTGGGACGAGGACTCCGGTTCGTCCGCCGGGCACCGCCCGACTCTTGTCCGGATCAGGAATCGCCGTCGTTCCCCGCCTGCGGTCGGGATTCGCCGTCGGTATCCCCCTCATCGTCAAGGACCTCAGTAACCAAGTCCGGCCTCGCGCCCCGGGGCCTCGGCGACCCCACCTGCGGCCTGGCCGTCCACGCCGTCGGCAATGGCGAGCAGCCGGTGACCGGCGTAACCGGAGTCCTCGTTGCTTTCCCGGACCAGTCCCCGGTGCGAATTCGCCGCGTAGTGCAGCGTCAAGCCGGTCGAGGCGCGGGGCCCGGGGGCCGACGCTTTGCCGCGGGAGAATCTTCTCCGGCTGGATCGTTTCCCGGTCTGGGTTGGTGCCTGATGAACTCCGGCCGGTGGAGGTGTCACGGGGTGGTGGGGAGGCAGGGACGGAGCGGGGGACTGACCTTGATCGCGACCGGCCGCCCGCCGGGTGAACGCGCCAGGAACACCTGACCCATCCCGCCCAGGCCGATCCGCGGCGCGATCCGGTATCGGCCCACCTGCTGCGGATCCCCGGGCTCCAAGGCTTCCAACCCGCCCAACCCCCTTACCCGTTCGGCAGCTCCAGACGACCACCGTTCGCGCCGGATCATCGTAGGTCGCAGAGGTCTGCCGTCGCAAAGGAAACCGGCCTCCACGCTTGAGGGTGGGGCGACGGAGTCGGCGGGCCATTTCGGCTCGCGGATATCCGGGACGGGCTCCCGGTTCGTCTCGCGGCGTCCGCTGCGAGGGTCTCCGAGGCGGGGCCGCAGGAGGCGTTGACACTGCCGGGGCGGATCGGCCGGATGGCTCCTGCGAGGGCTTCACCGAACTCTCCCCCCGAGCGCGGAGAACAACTCGACGATTCCATTCGACGCCCCGAGGAGTAGCGCAGCCCCGCCGGCTGCCACAGCTCCGCGTTTGCAGTTCCGCTCGGCCTGATGGCCACCGGAATAGTGGCCCAGGCTGTCCGGTCGCCAGCGAGCATCAACGGCATCCGGAAAAGGGCATGCCAAGGAGAACGGGAAGAGAACGGAAGGAAGTTGCAGGAGCCTGCTGCCGTCTCTTTGTCCTGGGCCGTACATGTCGAGGTCACCCGTGTCGCGGCAGGCCGCGGCCGCGCAACCGTCGCGCAACCGCCGCGCTCCGGCCATCGCGTAGACACGTGCCGAAGTGCCGTCCCGCGATCGGAGCCCGCACGGAGTTCCCCGGACCCCCACCGCAGTAGGAGAGCGATTCGCGATGTCACTCAGCCGTACGGGGTCCTGGCGCCCCCTGCTCGCCGGCCTGGCGGCCCTCGCCACCCTCGGCGGGCTCACCGCCGCGGGCCCGGCCGCCGCCGCGTCCCCGCCCGACACCGGCAGAACCGTCGACTACCGCGGTTACGAGGTCACCGTCCCGGCCGGCTGGCGGGTCGTCGACCTCGCCGCGGACCCGGGCGCGTGCATCCGCTTCGACCGCCCCGCCGTCTACGTCGGCGAGCCCGGCGACCAGAGCTCCTGCCCGCCGGGGCTCAAGGGCCGTACCGCAGGGCTCGTCGTGGAGCCGATCGACGCCGGGGCCGCGCGGCAGACCACCGCGGCCACCGCCGTCGCCCCGCGCGGCCGCGCGACGGCGCCCGCGGCGAAGTCCCGCGACGGCGCGATCCAGGTGGCCGTCGAGGACGCGGGCGTCCTGGTCACCGCCGCACACGGGCCCGCGACCGAGGACCTGGTACGCGACGTCCTCGCCGGCGCCGAGCTGACGGCCGCCGCCGAGCGCACAGAACTGCCCGCCGCCGGCGCTCCGTCCGGGGGCGCCGCGCAGCCGACGGCCGCCGCGGGGCCGCAGCCCGGTGACTTCCGCGGCCAGGGCTTCGACGCCTGCGCCGCGCCGTCGCAGACCGCGATGGACGCCTGGCTCGCCGGCTCCCCGTACCGCGCCGTGGGCGTCTACATCTCCGGCGCCACCCGCGCCTGCGCGCAGCCCAACCTCACCGCGAGCTGGGTGACGAACCAGACGAACAAGGGCTGGCACCTCATCCCCATCGACGTCGGCCGGCAGGCGCCGTGCAGCAGCTTCTCCAACAAGATGTCGGCCGACCCCGTCACCGCCCGCGCCCAGGGCGTCAGCGCCGCCAACGCCTCGGTGACCGCCGCCCAGAGTCTCGGCATCCCGGCCGGCAGCGCCCTCTACTCCGACATCGAGGGCTACACCTCCACCGCCTCCTGCAAGGCCGCGGTCATGAGCTACGTCTCCGGCTGGACCGAGGGCCTGCACGCCAAGGGCTACCTCTCCGGCCTGTACTCCAGCGCCTCCTCCGGCATCCGGGACGCGGCCAGCGTCTACGACGACGCCCGCTACCTGCGCGTGGACCACCTGTGGTTCGCGTGGTGGAACGGCGTCGCCGACACCGACGCCGGCTCGTACGTCCCGGACTCCTACTGGGCCGGCCACCAGCGCATCCACCAGTACGTCGGCGAGGTCTACGAGACGTACGGCGGCCAGCGCCTGCACATCGACCGCAACTACCTCGACGTCGGCCAGGGCACCCCGCCGCCCGTCACCTGTACCACCGCCAACCTGAGCTTCAACGCCTACGGAACTATCCGCTCCGGCTCGACGGGCGCCCTGGTCGACGCCGCCCAGTGCCTCCTGAAGGCCGCGGGACACGACCCCGGCGGCGCCACCCCGACCGGTACCTTCGACGCCGGCACCGTCACCGCCACGAAGGCGTTCCAGACCGCCAGGGGCCTGACCGCGGACGGCGTCATCGGCCCCCGCACCTGGACCGCGCTGCTGGCCCGCGGCACCACGCCCACCCTGCAGAACGGCTCCACCGGCGACGCCGTCACCCGGCTCCAGCGCGCCCTGACCGCCGCGCTCGGCCGCACCGTCGGCATCGACGGCATCTTCGGCCCCGGTACGCAGACGGCCGTACGCGACTACCAGACCAGCCGTGGGCTCGGCGTGGACGGCATCGTCGGCCCGGCGACCTGGGGCGCGCTGCAGGCAGGCAAGTGACCGGCGATTCCGTGGAGGAGAACGCGATGAAGAAAACGAAGAAACGGCAGCACAGACCGCTGTTCCGGCTGGCCGCGCTGGTCGCCACCGTGGCCGCCCTGCTCCTGGGCCTCGGCTCGCCGGCGTCCGCGTACCCCCAGGCCGCCTTCCCGACGCAGAGCAGCGGCAACAGGGGCACCGACGTCCTCGCGCTGCAGCACCTGCTGACCGGACAGGGCGTCTCGGTCTCGCCCGACGGGGTGTTCGGCCCCGCCACGAACACCGCGGTGCGCCAGCTCCAGAGCGCCAAGGGCCTCGGCGTCGACGGCATCGTAGGACCGCAGACCTGGGGCGCGCTGACCCCGACGATCCGCCAGGGCGACACCGGCGGTGCCGTCAGGGCCCTCCAGGCCGCACTCAATGCCAAGCGCGGCGCCGGGCTCACGGTCAGCGGCACCTTCGACGCCGCCACGACCGCGGCCGTACGGACCTTCCAGGGCCACGCGGGCATCGGCGTGGACGGCATCGTCGGCCCCGTCACCTGGAAGAACCTGCTCTGGCACTACGAGAACACCAGCTTCGGCAGCACCATGTGCGGCCAGAGCCCGGACGGCAACGCGAACGCCCACTGGGGCACCTCCGCCGCCGTCGCCCAACTGGAGGCCGCCGCGGCGTCCTTCGCCGGCACCGGCAACGGCAAGCTGCCGGTCGGCGACAGCGGGTTCGAGCACGGCGGCGACATCCCGGGCCACGCCAGCCACGAGCTGGGGCTCGACTTCGACGTCTGGCCGATCCGCACGGACTCGGCCCAGTGCACCGCCGGGCGGATCACCTGGCAGTCGGCCACGTACGACCGCGCGGCGACCCGTGAACTGGTCAAGGCCATCCGCGCCTCGGCCCCCGGGCACATCAAGCTGATCTTCTTCAACGATCCGCAGTTGATCTCCGAGGGCCTGGTCACGCAGTACGCCAACCACGACAACCACCTGCACGTGCGCTACTGCGAGGCGGTCCACGGGAACGCGCTCTACGACTGCTGAGCACCAAGCCGCCTGTCAGTGGCGGCTGCGAGGATCGGCGCATGAGTGCAGAAGTGACCGACGGCGCACCGCGAGAGCGCGTGGCCCGGCTGGAGCGGCCCGACCGCCACCGGGAGATCGTGGACGTGCACCTGCTGCTCCTCCGGCGCGCCCCCGCGCCGGAGGTGCTGCTGGCCCGCCGGGCCGGCACGGGCTACGCGGACGGCCTGCTCAACATGCCGAGCGGCCATCTGGAGGACGGCGAGGACGTACGGTCCGGGGTGCTGCGCGAGGCCGCCGAGGAGATCGGGCTCGTGCTCGCCCCGGAGCAGGTCGCGGTGGCGCTCGTCATGCAGCACAAGCCGCCGGCGGGCCGGTCCCGGATGGGGTGGTTCTTCGCCGCGGAACTGCCGCCCGGCGCGCGGGTGGTGAACGCGGAGCCGGACAAGTGCGCGGGGATCGGCTGGTATCCGCTGGACGCGCTGCCGGACGACCTGGTGGCGTCGTGCCGGGCGGGGCTTGAGGCGTACCGGGCGGGGGAGAGGTTCGTCGTGCACTGGCACGAGGCGGACGACCCCCTCGCGTACGACCCGGGGATACCGGACCGGGCCGTGGTGCTGCCGCAGACGGCGGGCCCGCCGTGACGCCGGGCGGGACGTGACGCCAGGCGGGGTCCTCAGAGGTCCTTGACGCAGCGCAGCTCGGTCAGGAACGGCTCGTAGCCGAACCAGCGGTTGATCGCGAGCATCGGCTCGTTGTCGCTGTCGTTGCCCGTGAACGCGTCGGTGTACCCGGCCGCCCGCGCCCGCCGCAGCGACTCGTGCTTGGCGAGCTTCGCCAGCCCCCGGCCGCGGAACGCCCGGCGGCTGCCGGTCATCCCGGACAGATAGCGCGCGCGCCCGTCGGTCTCCGCCAGGCTGAACGCCGCCACCTCGCCGTCGACCAGGGCGGCGATCGTCAGGTCGTGGTCGAGCAGCGGCTCGCGCCAGGTGTGGTCGAGCCAGTGCTCGTACGCCATGGCGTCGGCCGGCGTGTCGCTCGGCTCGTCCAGCGCCGCCTCCGCGTCCGCCTCGTACAGCGGCCGGGGGTCGTCGAAGTCCGCGAAGGCGCGCAGCTCCACGCCCGCGGCCGGCTCGCGCCGCGGCGGGAGCGCGGCGCGCAGGTCGAGGTGGAGGATCCGTCCGGTACGTCCCCGGCGGTAGCCGCGCCGCTCGGCGAAGCCCATGTCGCGCTCCGTGTCGTACACCCAGGTGTAGACGGTGGTCGCGCCCTGCGCCGCGAGATGCGCCTCGGCCGCCGCCACGAGCGCGCTGCCGGCGCCGCGGCCGGTGTGCCCGGGGTGCACGTGCGGCTGCGCGATGCCCTGCCCCGGGGTGCTGCTGTCGTACTGGACGAACGCCTCGCACTCGCCGACGATCTGCCCGCCGTCCTCGGCGACCAGCGCCCGCAGCCGCTTCTCCGGCGGGGCCGAGGCCACGCTCCAGCGGACCGACTCGGCGGTGGTGACGAGGAACGGCACCGCCGCCCGCTGCACCTCGGCGACGGCGTCGGCGTCCTCGGGACGGAAGTCGCGTACGAGCACACTCATGGCGCCGCACCGTACGGCGACGGGGGTGCCGCTGTCGTGCGAATTTCGCCCCGCGGACCACAATGAGTCCGTGACCATCCAGATTTTCGTCGACCAGCAGGCGCCCGAGGCACCGTACGAGCAGGTGCGCGCCCAGATCTCGGCCCAGGCCCGCGGTGGCGTGCTCCCGGCCGGCACCAAACTGCCCACCGTCCGGGGTCTCGCCGAGCAGTTGGGCCTCGCCCCGAACACCGTCGCCAAGGCGTACCGCGCGCTGGAGAGCGACGGGGTGATCGAGACCCGCGGCCGGCACGGCAGCTACGTGGCCGCCGCCGGCGACGCCGCGCAGCGCGAGGCGGCCGCGGCCGCACAGGTGTACGCGCAGCGGGCGCAGCGCCTCGGACTCGACCACGGAACCGCGCTGACCGCGGTGGAAGAGGCGCTGCGCGCCGCCTACGCCGGCGCGTAGGACCCCACCGGGCTCGGGACCCGGTCCGGGTCCTCGGGGGTACACGCCGAACCTGGGGCCTCGTCACCCGGGCCGGGCCGTTGTGCTCGCGGGGTACGGCGCCGGGCGGGCGGTCGGCGCGCAACGGCCCGGCCGACGAGGCCCACCAAGGGCCGAGCCGACGACGTACGCAGACCGCACCCGGAGCCGCCCGCGAACCGACCCGGCCCGGGAGGCCGTCGCGCGGCGCCGAGCGGATACCCCCGTACTCCGCCCGGCGCCGCGCCGCTTCGGTGCTGGGGCTTGGCTTGGTGCTGGTGACAAGCCTGCGGACCGGAGGGAACCGGCCGCAAGCGATCGCGGTGGAAACGGGAAACTGGAACGGGAATCCGGCCACCGACCAGCGCGGACAGGACTAGGGTGGAACGCG
The DNA here is from genome assembly GCF_002847285.1 of Streptomyces sp. CMB-StM0423. Lineage (NCBI taxonomy): Bacteria > Bacillati > Actinomycetota > Actinomycetes > Kitasatosporales > Streptomycetaceae > Streptomyces > Streptomyces sp. CMB-StM0423. The sequence goes on from NZ_CP025407.1 coordinate 6,870,157, forward strand.
TCGGAACGGGGGCGGGACGTGAAAGACGCGGCGACGGAGAAATTCGCGGCGCTGTTGCGCGAGTTGAAGCAGCGCTCGGGGCGCAGCTACGGGTCGCTTGCGGCGCGCCTCCACGTGAGTACGTCGACCCTCCACCGCTACTGCAACGGCGACGCGGTTCCGTCGAGCTACGCCCCTGCGGAACGCTTCGCGCGCCTGTGCGGCGCGACCCCGGAAGAACTGGTCGAACTCCACCGCCGCTGGCACCGCGCCCACGGCACCCGCCGCGGGGCGACTCCGTCGTGGGCGGCGGGAGAGCCGACGCCGGGCACGGACCGCGGTGCGCCTGCGGCGGGCGCGGGTCGTGGAGGAGTGGACCGCCGGTCGCCTGGAGCACGGCCGGGTGCCCGGCGCGGGTCGGGTGCCGACCGGGGTACGACGCCGTCGTGGGTCTCGGATGGGCAGGAGGGCCGGAGCGGCCGGGCCGGGGACGGGAGTTCCGGCGCGGACCGCGGTACGACACCGCCGCGGACGGCGGATGCACCAGGAGGCCGGAACTCCGGTTCCACGACGCACGGCGGCGCGGTCGCGGGACCCAGCGAAGCGGTTGGCGGCTCCGCCGCGGCCGGGACGGCCTCAGCCGCACGCCCCTCCGCCTCCGGCGGCGCAGCCGCCCGGGGCGTCGGCGCCGATGAGGCGCCGGACTCGGACGCGCCGCCCGCCCTGCCCACCGCCTTCGGCGGTGCAGCCGCGCGGGGCGCCGACATAGGTGACGCGACGGGCTCCGCCGTCGAGCCGTCCGTCGTCGGGAGCGCTGGGGCGGCTGCCACACGCGGCGGCTCCGGCGCGCGTGGCTCGGCCGCCGACGGGCCTTCGGCTTCCTCCTCCCGTGGCTCTGCCGCCCGTGAGGGCGGCGCCGGTGACGCATCGCCTGCCGCCCCCCTCGGCTCGCCCGCCCGCGGGGCGCTCGGTGCCGGCCCCGGCGAAAAGCGTCGTTTTGCCGGCAAGTTGCGCCCTGGTCACGGCTCCACAGCCGCGGCCGACCGCCGAGGTCGGCGGTGGCGGCGGGTGGGGGTGCCCGGGGCGGGGGTGGCGGCTGCTGCGCTTGTGGCGTTTGTGGCCACCTCCAGCGGGTCCACCGGCGAAGGCCGCGCCGACGGTGAGACCGGGCCCGCGAGCGGTGTCGTGGCCGACGGGAGTCGCGGTGGCGGCGGTGCGCAGGGAGGCGAGACCGCGGAGAAGGAGCGGTCCGCCGAGCCCTCCGAGCGGCGCAGGCCCTCGCCCGCCGGCGGTGGCGAGGACGCGGAGGCGGGGGCAACCCCCGGTGCCAAGCCCCGCAAAGGCGGGGCCGGTCCCGCGGGCCGCGACACGCCCGCCGTGCGGACCCCCCTCGCCTGGTCCGTCCGCTCCCACGTCTGGTCGAACGGCTGCGACCACCGCTATCTCATCGACAAGTCGCCCGACGACGTGCCGCCCCCGCCCATCGCGCAGGACGCCGAGGCGTGGGCCTCCAGCCAGGGTGCCGTCCACGGCGGGACCACGAACGTCGAGGCCGCCATCGAGCCCCGCGGCGACGAGCCCGTGACCATCAACGCCGTCCACGTGCGCAAGACCTCGACCGGCACCCCGCTGCCGTGGAGCGCGTTCGCGATGTCCAGCGGCTGCGGCGGCGAGATCACCCAGGCGGCGTACCGCGTCGATCTCGACAAGCCCCGCCCCGTTCTCAAGCCCCAGCAGGGCGGCGACTCCACGCACAAGTGGGACCCTCCGGCGCTGCCGTTCCGCGTCACCGACGACGATCCGCTGTCCCTCCTCATCCATGCCAACACCGAGGACTACGACGTCCGCTGGTACCTGGAGGTCGAGTGGAGCAGCGGTGACGACTCCGGCGTCGTACGCCTCGACGACCAGGGCGCCCCCTTCCGCACCAGCGCACTCAAGGGCCGCCCGCTGTACGGCTACGACACCCTCAACGGCTCCTGGTACACGGAGTCGGTCGACGTCCCCGCGGACGAGTCCGAGTCCGCGTCCCCGGCGCCGTAGCCGTCCGGCCGGCCGAACCGGAGGAAGAGGAGGAACCGGAAGAAGCGGAAGGCGATCCACCGCCGAGGGGCGTATTCCAGCCAGATGAAACGGTTCTCCAGGTCAAGACCGCGTTCTGGGCCGGGAATTGGGGATGATTCCCTTGTGGGGGATGCGCATGTGACGCAGGCAGACGATAGGGTTAGCCTGCCCGGGCCGGGAGCCCTCGTAAGGGTGGGGAGAGTCATGGACCAGATAGCAATGCGCGGCAAAGCGCGAGTTCCTGCGATCAACTGCGGGAGCACCGCGTCGCGGGCACGCGTCGACCGGCATCTAGCCGTGCTCGGCGGACCCGCCGCCCCTCAGGGGGACACGGACAGCGCCACCATGCTGATGCGTGAGCTGACCGCACGCGAGGACAGGGCCGCGAAGCCGGGCCGTATGGCGCGCGTTTCCCTCTTCGCCCCGCTGCGGAAGCTGCGGCGCACCCTCTTCGGCAACCGCCGGAGCTGACAGACAGCCCATATCGGGGCGGGCGCGGCGACCCGGCATGCCGCGCCCGCCCCGATCGCTGCCCGCGTCCGTTCGAACCCCCCACCCGAACAGACCCGTAGCAGCGTGTCTCAGCCCCGTCCCCGCGCGCTGCGCCGCACGGCCAGCGGTACGAACACGGCCAGCAGCGCCACCGACCAGACCAGCGCCGCCGCCACCGGATGCGTCATCGGCCATGCCGCGCCCGGTGCGTCGTCCAGCCCCGGCGGCGCGCTGCCCGTCAGGTCCCGTACGGCGGTGACGTACGCGCTGAGCGGGTTCCACTCCACCACCGCCCGCAGCCAGCCGGGCATGCCGTGGGTCGGTACGTACGCGTTGGACAGCAACTGCAGCATGAACGTCGTGCTCGCCAACTGCCCCGCCGCCTCCTCGTTGCCCACCGCCATGCCGAGGTGGATCCCGATCCACGCCGAGGTGAACCGCAGCAGGAGCAGCAGCCCCAGCGCTCCGGCCGTCGCCGCCGCGGAGCCGTCGTTCCGCCAGCCCACGGCGTAGCCCACCGCGACCAGCGGCACCAGCCCGGCGGCGAACAGCAGCACGTCCGCCACCGCGTGCCCCAGCGGCACCGCCGCCCGGCTGATCGGCAGCGCCCGGAAGCGCTCCGTCACTCCGCGCCCTGTGTCGACGGCGGCCTGGAGCATGCCGGTGACGAGGCCGCCGGCGGCGGTGGTGGCGAAGAGGCCCGGGACGATGTACGTGCGGTAGTCGGCGTCGCCGGGGAGTGAGACCGAGTTGCCGAAGACGTAGCCGAAGAAGAGCAGCAGCGTCAGCGGCATGATCTGGGTGATGACGAGCAGCGCGGGGTTGCGCCGGGCGCGCTGCAACTGGCGGCCGACGATGGCCATGCCGTCATACGCGAGGTCGCTCATGCCGCCGCCTCCTTCGTGTCCTGGGCGGTCCCGGCGGCGTCCGCCCCGGTGAGCCGCAGGAACACCTCGTCCAGCGTCGGCCGGCGCAGGGTCGCGTCGACCACCGGCACCCCGGCGGCGTCCAACTCCCGCACCACGCGCGGCAGCGTCAGCTCCGGGTCGTACGCGGCCGCCCCCACCGCGCGCCGCTCGGCGTCCAGCCGCGGCTCGCCGCCGGTGAGCGGTCCGAGCACCACGGCCGCCGCCGCGAGCGCCGTCTCGTCGGCCACGACCACCTCCGCGTACGCGCCCACGCGCTGCTTCAGCTCGTCCGGCGTGCCGGTGACGGCCGCCCGGCCGTGGTCGACGACCACCACCGAGTCGGCCAGCCGGTCGGCCTCCTCCAGGTACTGCGTCGTCAGCAGCACCGTCGTGCCCGCCGCCGCCAGCTCGCGCACCGCCGCCCAGATCTGCTCGCGGCTGGCCGGGTCGAGCCCGGTGGTCGGCTCGTCGAGGAAGAGCACCCGCGGCCGGGCCAGCAGGCTGGCGGCCAGGTCGAGACGCCGCCGCATGCCGCCGGAGTACGTGCGGGCCGGCCGGTCGGCGGCCTCCGCGAGGCCGAACCGCGCCAGCAGCTCGTCCGCCCGCTCCCGCCCCGCGGGCCCGCGCAGGCGCAGCAGCCGGGCGAAGAGGCGCAGGTTCTCGCGCCCCGACAGGTCGTCGTCCACGGATGTGGCCTGCCCGGTGACGCCTATGGCGCGGCGCACGGCGGCCGGCTCGGCGGCGACGTCGTGCCCGGCGACCCGCGCGGTGCCGGCGTCCGGCGCGACGAGCGTGGTCAGCACGCGTACGGCGGTGGTCTTGCCGGCCCCGTTCGGGCCGAGGAGGCCGCAGACGGTGCCCTCGGGAATGGCGAGGTCGAGCCCGCGGAGGGCGTGGACGTCGCCGTAGCGCTTCTCCAGCGCCTCACTAAGTACAGCGTACGTAGTTGTCATGCGGCCGAGCATAACCGACTCAGTACGCTGTACGTAAACCGCCACCCGACGGCACCGAGGAAGGCAGCGATGGCAGCGAGCGGACGAGCCGCCGACGGGTCGGCGCGCGGCGCCACCCCCGAGGTGATCTGGACCCGCCCGGAGCGCGCGGGCCGCGGCCCGCGCCCCGCGCACAGCCGCGCCGCGATCGCCGCCGCCGCGGTCCGCATCGCCGACGCGGACGGGCTCGACGCGGTCACGATGCGCCGCGTCGCCGCCGAGATCGGCAGCGGCACCATGTCGCTCTACAACTACGTGCCGCGCAAGGAGGACCTGCACGAGCTGATGGTCGATGCGGTCAGCGCCGAGTACGACCTGTCGGTGCCCCTCACCGGCGACTGGCGCGCCGACGTGCTGGCGCTGGCGGAGCAGTCGCGGGACCTGATGCGCCGGCACCCCTGGCTGCCGCGGCTCACCGCGACCACGGCGTACGGGTTCACACCCCACGCGCTGCGCTACCTCGACCGGTTCCTCGCCGCCCTGGCGGGCCTGGACGTGCCGCCGGGCACGAAGATGGAGCTGCTCGCGATGGTCACGGCGTCGGTGACCAGCTACGTCACGTTCGAGATCGCCCTCGCGGAACGGGCCCGCGCGCTGCCGTGGACCGAGGCGGAGGAACAGGCGGTCCGGGGGGCGTATCTGGCGGGGCAGTTGGCGACGGGCGAGTATCCGCACCTGGCCGCGACCCTGGCCCAGGCGGCGGAACCGGGGGACTACGAGGCGGCGTTCCAGCGGATGCTGGGACGGGTGCTGGACGGCTTCGAGACCTCCGGCGGGCCGGAGTGACAGGGCTCTGCCAGGTCGACCGGGGCTGCCCGACGCCCTCTTGAAAGGCGTCCCGCCCCGAGATCACGTTCCTCAGCCATGCATCTCTCCCGGCGTCTGCTCGCCCTGCCGCCCGGCCTCGCCGCGACCGCAGCGATCGGGCTCCCGCCCGGCGCCGCCGCGACGGGCGGCACGCCGGGCCCGGCTGCGGCGCCGGGCGATCCGCTGTCGTACGTCGTCAACAGCGCAACCGACGCCACCACTCTGGACCGGGTCGAGACCGCCACCGCCCAGGTCTCCGGCGTCGCGGCGCTCCTGAAGCGCACGCACCCGCGCGCCTCTCCCGCGGAACTGCGCGCCCTCCTGGCCGCCCACGCCGACGACCCCGGCTGCCCCGACACCTACGACCCGGACGGCGACGGCACCGAGAACGCCGTCTGCGAGGGCGACGCTCGCCACAACGGCTTCTACGGCACGGGCATCGCCGACGCCTTCGACGCGGTACGCCGCTAGGGTCTGTCGTCAATCTCCCGTCTGCGGCTGGGGGTACCGCCCACGTGCGCGCAGCGTGCTGTGGGGGCGCCTGGCACGCACGCTCGCCGCGTTGTCGGGATCGACCGGACAGGCCCACTGTGCGGACGACCGTCCGCCTTGCGATCGCACGCACCGGCCGCCGCGCAGCCCGCCCTGCGGGCGAACGACGCGAGATCGACGACAGACCCCGGCGCGCCGCGGCGCGCTCATATCAGGGCGAACTGGCCCTCCGGGCCCTCCTCGTGGTGGTCCAGCACCGACGCCGGGCGGCGGGACGAGGGCGGGGCGGGCAGGATGCCCGCCTCGTGCAGTTCGGCCGCGGTGATCTCCGCGGGGTACGAGCCGTCCGTGCCCCGCGCCTCGTCCGCGCCCGGGTCCGCCGCCTCCGCGAGCAGCGCCAGCACCGTGATCAGCTCCAGCAGCTCCGACGTCCACTCCTGCGGCCAGGCCCCGGGCCGTATCGCCGCCAGCGTCCCCGGCTCGGCGGGCTCCAGCCGTGCCGCGATCCACTGCTCCAGCACGGAGACGCCGCCCGCCGTGAACTCCCATGCGCCGCGCGGCACCGGCGAGATGCGGCCCTCGCCGAGGAGCAGCGCCTCCTCCTCCGGGTCGTACGACACCTCCGCGGGCCTGGCCGGCAGCGCCGCCCGCACATACGGCCGCCGGCCGCCCGGGAGCCGGGGCCTGCCGCCGCCGCGGGCGCCGCGGAGCTGCACCTCCAGCAGCCGCCGCCCGCGCGCCACGCCGGCCCGCCACGCCTCGGGGTCCGCGGTCAGCGGCACCGCGCAGCCGCGCGGGGTGGCCCGCCCCGTGGCCAGCGCCCACGCGAACACGTCCTCGGGACCGACCTTCCCGCCCAGCCGCCGTCCCAGCCAACGCAGCAGCCGCGGCGGGAGGTTGGGCTCCCGGCCCCGGGGGCGCCGGTACAGCGGCCGGATCCGGCCCGGCCGCCCGGCGGGCGAGCGCCCGTCCGGCAGCAGCGCGGACGCGACCACGGCCAGCCCGCAGGACCCGCCGGGGCCCGGCGTGACGTATCCCGCCTCGACGGCGAACAACTGCCGGTCGTCCGCGACCCGCCACAACTCGGGGCGGGCGGCGTCGAGCAGCCGGTTGTCGGGGATCAGCCACTGCTGGTCGTACGCCCCGTGCAGCACCCGCACCGGCTCGGGACACGGCCCCTCCTCCCGCGCCAGCCGCCCGGTCCCGGCGGCCCGGCCGGGCAACTGCGCCACGGCACTGTGCGTCGTCCGCGCCCGCGTCGCCCGGAAGAGTGCGTCCCGCTCGTCGCCTTCGGCCCGTACGAGCGCATCCCACCGCCGCCGCAACGAGGCGGCGTCGGGCGCCATGACCCACCCCCGCCCGAGCCGCAGCGGGGCGACGCCCCAGGGCATGAGATCGGCGAGCAGCGGGGCGGAGTCGCCTTCGGCGAGCTGACGGGCAGGGGCGGGCGTCGCACCTTCGACGGATGCCCGCGGCTTGACCACGGCCCGCCGCGCCGCAGGGACCGCGGGCGCGTCCGCCGCGGAGTCCGCGCGCGCGGGCCGCTCCTCCGCCGGCGGCTCCTCCGCCGGGCCCTCCGCCGCGGACGCGGCGGGCTCCGCCACGGCCGGACCACCGTCCGCCGAACCACCCATCCCGCGACCTCCCCTCGATCCCCGAGCCCCCGCAGGGCGCTTCGCATCCTACGATCCCGCTGCGACATCCCCGGCGCCGTCATCGTCCCGTCGCGCGCTGTTGAACGCCGCCCGAAGCTGCAGCCAGCCCGGATCCCCCGGGGCCGCGGTGGTGACGGCTGCCAGGTCATCCGGATCCCAGGCGCGGGTCCCGTCGGACAGGACCAGGTGGGTCTCCGGATCACCATCGTCCGGAAGGTCGGAGGTGGCGTCCAGGAACGCGATGACCGCGGCTCTCGACGTAGCGCCGGTTGTGCCGGAGGTCTCCCCGGACTCGGCGCGCACGGACACGAGCACGAGTTCGCCGCCACCGCCGGCGACGGCCAACTCGCCCGTCGCCAGGGCGCCCAGCGCGGCTACCGGGGAGCCGGCGAGTACGGCGTGCTCGACCGCGTGCCGACCGTCGACATCGAGTGCGACGAAAGTTCCCTTCGGGGTTCCGACCCAGAGGATGCCCGGTGGGCCCCGAACGCGATGTTCTCCCGTGACCAGGCGCTCATCCGGTCGAGCCACTCCTGCGGGTAGGGAAAGCCAGGACCGGGTTCGCCGAGGGTGGTCGCCAGCACGCGGCGGAGGGAAGGGAACTCGAAGACCTCCACCGCGTTGCCGCGAATCGCCAGATGGCGTCCGTCTGCGCTGAAGACCGGCGTCTCGTAGCCGTCGGCGTCCAGGATCAGTGCCCGGCGAAGCACCCGCATCGCGGCGGGGGCGGTCTCAGCCCGGACGGCCGGGCGTTGTGGGCGCCGCCGTGGTCAGGAGGTGACGAAGACAGCGCGTGGCACCGCTCCGACGTCCTCGACCTCGCTTCGGGCGCCCTCGGTCCAGAGTTCGGTAGTCGGCGTCAGGTGGCAGTCCCTCCAGCCCCGAGAGCCCGGCGGGAGTCCACCGCACCACTCCGTCCTCGCCCGACACCACGAGCAGCGGCCGGTCGGGATGCCATGCCGCAGTGGGCGTCCGCTCCATCCGGTCCAGTCGGCTGTATCGCCGTAGCCGCCCGACCCGGCGCCGACGGAGGCGAGTTCGTGTGTTCGTCCCGCCTCGCAGTCCCAGAAGTCGGACCGCAGGACGTTCCGCGTCCAGGCCGGCGACCAGTGGAAGCCGCGGGTGGCATATCAACCGCTCGACCGGCCGGCCGCCGCCGGCTCGCGGGCCGTTCCGGGGCTACGGTGCCTCCAGCGTCACGCTGAACGAGAAACGGTCGCCGCGGTAGCGGATCCTGGCCACGTCCACCACCCTGCCGCCGTCGTCGTACGAGACGCCCGTGTAGTGCAGGATCGGGCTCAGCAGCGGGACTCCGAGCAGTTCGACCGTCTCCGGTTCCGCCAGCGTGGCGGTGACCGTGTCCGTGATGCGGGCGATGTGGATGCCGGCGCGGTCGCGGAGGACCTTCGTCATCGGCCAGCGCTCCAGGTCCGCCGGGTCGATGCGGGCCGCCGCTTCCGGGTGGACGGTGTTGTCGGCCCAGTTGGTGGCCTCGCCGGTGGTGCCGTCGTGGCGCAGGCGGCGGTACGTCATGGCCTCGGCGAGATCCGGGAAGTACCCGGCGAGGTCCGCGGGGACCGGGGCGGGGCCGTGGGCCAGGAGCGTCGTGCGGTCGCCGGACTGCTGGGCGACGATCGCGTCGACCGAGCCCAGCAGCCGGACGGGGGCGGTGTGCCGGGCGGTGGCCTCGATGAACGTGCCGCGCCGGCGGTGCCGCGTGATCAGACCCTCCTCCTCCAGCTCCTTGAGGGCCTGGCGGAGCGTGAGCACGCTGACGCCGTAGTGCCCGGCGAGCTGTTCCTCCGTCGGCAGCCGCAGCGGCGCGTCCGGGGGGCGGCCGAGGATCGAGGCGCGCAGGGACTGCGACACCTGGTACCACAGCGGCAGCTTGCGGTTGAGCTGGAGGGAGTCGGGGGCGAAGAGGCCGGTCATGGCCTGAATTCTTGCCGCAGCCCCCGCCACACGTCGTCGTAGCCCTGCTGGAGGTGGTCGGCGTCCCGCGCCTGCGGCGTGAGCGTGACCGGCCAGCGGGTCTCGAACATGAACGCCAGCCCGTCGTCGATCTTCTGCGGCTTCAGCTCGGCGGCCGAGGCGCGGTCGAAGGTCTCCTGGTCGGGGCCGTGCGCGGACATCATGTTGTGCAGCGAGCCGCCGCCGGGCACGAAACCTCCCGGTCCGGCAGTCTTCGCGTCGTACGCGCCGTCGACGAGGCCCATGTACTCGCTCATCACGTTCCGGTGGAAGTACGGCGGCCGGAAGGTGTCCTCGCCGACGAGCCAGCGCGGCGCGAAGACGACGAAGTCGACGCCCGCGAGCCCCGGGGTGTCGGAGGGCGAGGTGAGGACGGTGAAGATGGACGGGTCGGGGTGGTCGTAGCTGATGGTGCCGATGACGTTGAAGCGGTGCAGGTCGTAGACGTACGGGACGTGGTTGCCGTGCCAGGCGACGACGTCGAGCGGGGAGTGGTCGTACGTGGCCGTCCACAGGTTGCCGCAGAACTTGCTGACGACCTCGACCGGGCCCGCCGCCTCCTCGTACGCCGCGACAGGGGCGAGGAAGTCGCGGGGGTTGGCCAGGCCGTTGGCGCCGATGGGGCCGAGGTCGGGGAGGACGAAGGGGCTGCCGTAGTTCTCGCAGACGTAGCCGCGCACGGTGGCGCCCGCGGTCAGCGGCTCGACGCGGAAGCGGACGCCGCGGGGTACGAGGGCGACGTGTCCCGGCTCGGCGCACAGCAGGCCGAGTTCGGTGCGCAGCAGCAGGCCGCCGTGCTCGGGGACGACGAGGAGTTCGCCGTCGGCGTCGGAGAAGACGCGGTCCATGGGGGCGTTGGCGGCGTAGAGGTGGATCGCCATGCCGGTGCGCTGGGTGACGTCGCCGTTGCCGCCGAGGGTCCACAGACCGGCCAGGAAGTCGGTGCCCGCCGGGGGTTCGGGCAGCGGGTTCCAGCGGAGCCGGTTGGGGTCGGGGACCGCCTCGGTGAACGGGGCGGTGCGCAGGGCGCCGTTGTCCGCGCGGACGAAGCGGGGGTGGGCGGCGGAGGGGCGGATGCGGTAGAGCCAGGAGCGCCGGTTGTGGGCGCGGGGCTCGGTGAACGCGGAGCCCGACAACTGCTCGGCGTAGAGCCCGAGGGGGGCGCGCTGGGGGGAGTTGCGCCCGGTGGGCAGGGCGCCGGGGACGGCCTCGGAGCTGTGCTGGTTGCCGAAGCCGGAGAGGTACGACAGCCTCTCGGCGGTCTTGCGCGCCCGCTCGGCGCGCTCCTGCTCGCCGCGCGCCTCCCCCGCCCGTCCCTGCTCGGCCCGTCCCTGCTCTGCGCTGCTGGTCATGGGGGCACCGCCCGCTTTCTCTCACCATTCCTATGGGGAACCATAGGAATGGTCTCAGGTGGACGCGGACGGCGCCACCCGGCGCGCGTGACCCACCGCACGCGCGGCCGGCCTGGGCGCCGAAAACTACCGGCGCTAGTTTGGTGCGGTACGCACACCGCCGATCCACCGGGAGACGTACCGATGCAGGCTCACGACGGCATGTTCATCGACGGCCGCTGGCAGCCCGCCGCCGGCGGCGGCGTCATCGAGGTCGTCGACCCCGCCGACGAGCAGGTCATCGCCACCGTCCCGGCCGGCACCGCCGCCGACGTGGACGCCGCCGTCGCCGCCGCCCGCGCCGCGTTCCCCCGCTGGGCGGCGACCCCGCCCGCCGACCGGGCCGCGCGCGTCGGGGCGCTCAGCGACGCGCTGGCCGCCCGGGCGGAGGACGTCGCCGCCACGGTCACCGCGGAGCTGGGCGCGCCGCTGACGTTCAGCCGGAAGGTGCACGCCGCGGTGCCGGTCGCCGTCTCCGCCTCGTACGCGGAGATCGGCGCCGCGTACCCGTACGAGGAGAAGGCCGGGACCGCCACCGTCCTGCACGAGCCCGTGGGCGTCGTCGGCGCGATCACGCCGTGGAACTACCCGCTGCACCAGATCGTCGCCAAGGCCGCCCCCGCGCTCGCCGCCGGCTGCACCGTGGTGCTCAAGCCCGCCGAGAACACCCCGCTGGTCGCCCGGATCTTCGCCGAGGCCGTCGCCGCGGCCGGCTTCCCGCCCGGCGTCCTCAACGTCGTCACCGGGTACGGCGCCGAGGCCGGCCGGGCGCTGGCGGAGCACCCCGGCACCGACTTCCTGTCGTTCACCGGCTCCACCGCCGTCGGCCGGACCGTCGCCGCGGCGGCGGGCGCGGCGGTCAAGCCCGTGGCGCTGGAGCTGGGCGGCAAGTCCGCGAACGTCATCCTGCCGGGCGCGGACCTCGCCAGAGCCGTCAACGCCGGTGTCGCCAACGTCATGGCCAACTCCGGCCAGACCTGCACCGCCTGGACCCGGATGCTCGTCCACAGGGCCGCGTACGACCAGGCACTCACCCTGGCGACCACCGCCCTGACCAAGTACGCGCCAGGCGACCCCCGCGACCCCGCCACCCGCCTCGGCCCCGTCGTCAGCGCCGTACAGCGCGAGCGCGTCCGCGGCCACATCGAGCGCGGCACCGCGGAAGGCGCCGTGCTCCTCGCCGGCGGGGCCGGGGCTCCCGAGGGGCGCGAGCGCGGCTACTTCGTCCAGCCCACCGTCTTCGCCGACGTCACCCCCGACATGACCATCGCGCAGGAGGAGATCTTCGGCCCGGTGCTGGCGATCATGCCGTACGAGGACGAGGACGACGCCCTGCGCATCGCCAACGGCACGGTCTACGGACTGGCCGGCGCCGTGTGGGCGGCCGACGAGGCGGAGGCGGCGGCGTTCGCCCGGCGGATGGAGACCGGCACGGTCGTCGTCAACGGCGGGAAGTTCGACCCGCTGGCGCCGTTCGGCGGCCACAAGCAGTCGGGCATCGGCCGCGAGCTGGGGGTGGCCGGGCTCGCGGAGTTCCTGCACACGAAGTCGCTGCAGTTCTGACGTACGCACCCCGCCGCCACCCGGAGATACGGAGCCCCCGATGACCCGCGCCGCCGTCCTGCCCGCGATCGGCTCCCCGCTCGAACTCGCCGACATCGACGTCCCCGCCCCCGGGCCCGGCCGCGTGCGCGTCCGCCTCGCCGCCGCCGGCGTCTGCCACTCCGACCTCTCCCTCGCGAACGGCACGCTGCGCCAGCCGGTACCCGCGGTCCTCGGCCACGAGGGCGCGGGCACCGTCGTCGCGGTCGGCGACGGCGTCACCGGCGTGGCCACCGGGGACGAAGTGGTGCTCAACTGGGCGCCCTCCTGCGGCGCGTGCCACTACTGCGGGCTCGGCGAGCCGTGGCTGTGCGCCGCGGCGGGCGCCGCCGCGGCCGAGCCGTACGCCACCCGCGACGGCGCCGGCCTCTACCCGGGCCTGGGCACCGCCGCCTTCGCCGAGGAGACCGTCGTGCCCGCCCGCGCCGTGCTGCCCCTGCCCGCCGGGGTACCGCTGGCCGACGCCGCGCTCCTCGGCTGCGCCGTGCTCACCGGCTGGGGCGCCGTGCACCACGCCGCCGCGGTACGGGCCGGGGAGTCGGCCGCCGTCTTCGGCGCCGGCGGCGTGGGGCTCGCCGTGCTGCAGGCCGCCCGGATCGCGGGCGCCGGGCCGCTCGTCGCGGTGGACGTGTCGCCGGCGAAGGAGGAACTGGCGCGCGCCGCGGGGGCCACCGACTTCGTCCTCGCCGCGCCGGGCGGGGAGCGCGACACCGCGAAGCGGATCCGTACGCTGACCGCCGGGATCGGCGCCGACGTGGCGATCGAGTGCGCCGGCCGGGCGGAGTCGATACGCACCGCCTGGTCCAGCACGCGGCGCGGCGGACGGACGACGGTCGTCGGCATCGGCGGGCAGGAGGAGCGGGTGTCGTTCTCCGCACTGGAGCTGTTCTACTTCGGCCGCACGCTCGCCGGTTGCGTCTACGGCAACAGCGACCCGGCCCGGGACCTGCCCGCCATCGCCGCGCACGTACGCGCGGGGGAGCTGGACCTGGGCGGGCTCGTCACCGCCCGCATCGGGCTCGACGGCATCCCGGCGGCGTTCGACGCGATGCTGGCGGGGCGCGGGGGCCGGGCGCTCGTGGTGTTCTGAAGGCCGTCAGCCGGGTTACTTGACGAAAGCCGTACGACTGGCGGAAAGAAAGTGTCCTGACGATCAAGCTGCGATAACGTACTTGTCTTCACTTCTTGGCGACACGGGGCGGCCGGATGCGCTTTCCTGTAACTCTCTCCGCCCTTTGGGCTCTTGGTGGATAAAGTTTGTGTGCGGTGGGGTCGAAGCAGTTCCCAGAGTGGCGAAAAGAAGTTAACTTGATGCGGACCGGTCAGACCGGGACGGCGTTGTCACCCCCCTCCTGAGGACGACGCCGCCCCGTGGCGCGACGGCGCGCGCCTGTGCAACCCCCCACCGACCTCTCCACGGAGGAAGCGCGTGCACAGGAAACTGAGAAAGGTCATGGCCGCATTGTCCGGCGGCCTGCTCGTGACGTCGGGCGTGGTCGCGCTCACCGTCACGCAGACGGCCACGGCCGCCCCGCCGCAGGCCGCGGCGGCGGAGTTCCGGCAGGTCGAACTCGCCAAGGGCGTACCCGACACGGGCGAACCCATGTCGCTGGCCGTGCTGCCCGACCGGTCGGTGCTGCACACCGCGCGCGACGGCACGCTGCGCCTGACCCATGCCGACGGCGACACCAGCGTCGCGGGCAAGCTCCCCGTCTACACCAACGACGAGGAGGGCCTGCAAGGCGTCGCCGCCGACCCCGGCTTCGCGTCCAACCGCTTCGTCTACCTCTACTACGCCCCGCCCCTGAACACCCCCGGCGGCGGCGCCCCCGAGACCGGCAGCCCGGCCGACTTCGCGCGCTTCGACGGCGTGAACCGGCTCTCGCGGTTCGTGCTGAGCGCGAACGGCACGCTGGACATGGGCAGCGAGGTCACCGTGCTGGAGGTCCCGACCTCCCGCGGCCAGTGCTGCCACGTCGGCGGCGACATCGACTTCGACGCCCAGGGCAACCTGTACCTGTCCACCGGCGACGACACCAATCCGTTCGCCTCGGACGGCTACACGCCCATCGACGAACGGGCCGACCGGAACCCGGCGTTCGACGCCCAGCGCTCCGCCGGCAACACCAACGACCTGCGCGGCAAGGTCCTGCGGATCAAGGTCAACGCGGACGGTTCGTACGACATCCCGGACGGCAACCTGTTCGCGCCCGGCACGGCGAAGACCAAGCCCGAGATCTACGCCATGGGCTTCCGCAACCCGTTCCGGATGAGCGTCGACAAAGCGACCGGTGTCGTCTACCTCGGCGACTACGGCCCCGACGCCGGCACCGCCAGCGCCACCCGCGGCCCGGGCGGCCAGGTCGAGTTCAACCGCATCACCGAGCCGGGCAACTTCGGCTGGCCCTACTGCACCGGCGACAACGACGCCTACGTCGAATACGACTTCGGCAACGGCTCCTCCGGCGGCACGTACAACTGCGGCGCGCCCGTCAACAACTCGCCGCACAACACCGGCCTGACCGAACTGCCCCCCGCCCAGGCGGCCTGGATTCCCTACGACGGCAATTCCGTCCCCGAGTTCGGCAACGGCTCGGAATCCCCGATGGGCGGCCCCGTCTACCACTACGACGCGGACCTCGACTCGGCCGTGAAGTTCCCCGAGGAGTTCGACGGCGACTACTTCGCCGGCGAGTTCGGCCGCCGCTGGATCAAGAACATCAAGGTCGACGGCTCCGGCGGGGTCCAGTCCATCAACGCCTTCCCCTGGTCCGGCACGCAGGTGATGGACATGGCCTTCGGGCCCGACGGGGCGCTGTACGTCCTGGACTACGGCACCGGCTTCGGCAGCGGCGACGCCTCAAGTGCGCTCTACCGCATCGAGCACGTACCGGCGGGGCAGTCGGCCGGAGCCGGGGCGGGCGGGAAGCCGGAGGTGGTGAAGGCCGGCGGCGGGCGCAGCGACAGCGCGCCGGCCGAGAGCGCGGCCTCCGTGGAGCTGCGACTGCCGGGCGACGGGCAGCTCTTCGAGTTCGGCGACGCCGTGCCGTTCGAGATCGAGGTGACCGACCCCGAGGGCGGCGAGGTCGACTGCTCGAAGGTGACCCTCGACTACCTGCTGGGCCACGACTCGCACGCCCACCACCTCGCGTCCGCTGCGGGCTGCTCCGGCACCCTGCAGACGCCGACGGACGGCGGGCACGACGTGAGCGCCGACATCTTCGGCGTCTTCACCGCCAAGTACACGGACGCGGACGGCACCATCGTCACCGACCAGCACCTCGCGCAGCCCCGGCACCGGCAGGCGGAGCACTTCACGACCGCCGAGGGCGTCGAGGCCGAGCAGGCGGAGTCGGCGGAGGGCGGCGCGCGCCTCGGCGGCATCGACGACGGCGACTGGATCGCGTTCAGCCCGTACCTGGTCGAGGACGGCGAGTTCACCGCCCGCGTGGCCGCGGCGGCGGCGGGCGGCGCGATCGAGGTACGCGCCGGGGCGCCGGACGGCGCGCTGCTCGGCACCGTCGACGTGCCGGCGACCGGGGGCGCGGACACGTACGAGGACGTGACCACCACGCTGGCCGACGCGCCGGCGGAGACCACGACGCTGCACCTGGTCTTCACGGGCGCGGGCGACGCGCCCTTCACCGTCGACTCCTTCATCCTCGGCTCCGGAGGCGAACAGTGACAGACGACAAGAAGCGGCGGGCCGGACGGCTCGCCATCCCGGCCGCGGCCTGCGCACTGCTGTGCGCCGCGGCGGCGGTACCGACGAGCGGCGCGACGGCGGCGCCCGCGCCCGAGTCGCCGGCTGCCGACCAGGCCGCCGCCTTCGACGTGCTGGTCTTCTCCAAGACGGCCGGCTTCCGGCACGACTCGATCGACGAGGGCGTCGCGGCGCTCACCAAACTGGGCACCGAGAACGACTTCTCGGTCACGGCCACGGAGGACGCCGGTGCGTTCACGGCGGCGAACCTCGCCCAGTACGAGTCGGTCGTCTTCCTGCACACGACGGGCGACGTGCTCGACGGGACCCAGCAGGCGGCGTTCGAGGGCTACATCAGGGGAGGCGGCGGCTACATGGGCATCCACGCCGCCGCCGACACCGAGTACGGCTGGCCGTTCTACGGCGAGCTGGTCGGCGCCTGGTTCGCCTCCCACCCGGCGATCCAGCAGGCCACGGTGAACGTGGAGGACCACGCGCACGACGCCACCGCGCACCTGGACGACCAGTGGGTCCGCAACGACGAGTGGTACGACTACCGGGCCAACGCGCGCGATACCGCGCACGTGCTGGCCACGCTCGACGAGTCGACCTACAACGGCGGGCAGATGGGGGAGGACCACCCCATCGCCTGGTGCCAGGAGTACGAGGGCGGCCGGTCGTTCTACACCGGCGGCGGCCACACCGCCGAGTCGTACGCGGAGCCGGACTTCGTCCGCCATCTCCTCGGCGGCGTCCGCTGGTCGGCGGGCGCGGTGGAGGCCGACTGCGGCTGAGCCCGCCCCGAGACCCGTCGTCGCCGCGAGGGGCGGCGGCGACGGCCCGGCCCCCGGGCCGGCCGGCGCGGGGCGGAACGCCGATCCACCCCCCGCCGAACCCAGGTGCCCGGCCGTCCCGGCCGGGCACCTGGTCCGTGCCGTTGCCCGTGCCCGTGCCGTTCCGGGGCCGGTGCTACGGCCTGTCGTCCAGCAGTTCGCCCTCCAGCAGCCCCATCGTGAACTGGTCGTACCAGCGCCCGTCCCGCCGGAACACGGACCGCAGCCGGCCCTCCTCCACGAATCCCACCTTCTTGTAGACGCCGATCGCCGCGTGGTTCTCGGTCACCACCGTCAGCGAGATCTTGTGCAGCCGCATGTCCTCGAAGCCGAAGCGGCATATCGCGCGCAGCGCGTCGGTGGCGTAGCCGCGGCCCCAGTACTCCTTCTCACCGAGGTAGACGTCCAGCTCCGCCAGGCCCGTCTCCGGCTCGGCGTCGCGCAGCCGGACGAGGCCGATCAGCGCGCCGTCGGCCAGCACTTCGACCGCGTACAGCACGTCGCCGTACGCGTTCGGGGCGCGCTCCTCCAGGTTCCGGCGGACCCGCGCCAGCGACGCCGCGTAGCCGTCGTCCATCCAGCGCATCACGTCGGGGTCGTGGTTCCACCGCCACAGCGCGTCCGCCTCCGCGGGCTCGAACGCCCGCAGCTTCACCAGCTTTCCGAAGACCATCCGGCTTTCCTCGTTCTCTCAGGCGTCCTGGATCCGGCGCCAGGGCAGGTCCGCCTCCAGGGCGAAGGCCAGCTCCAGCAGGGTGCGTTCGTCGCCGTGGGCCGCCGAGAGCATCACGCCCACCGGCATGCCGTCCGCGGGTGCCGGTTCCATGGCCGGGGCGGGCAGGGAGATCGCGGGGCTGCCGTTGATGTTGTTGATGGGGGTGAACGCCACGTACGCGCGCAGGCGGTTCAGCAGTTCCTCGTACGGGACGTTCGGCGACAGGTGGCCCAGGCGCGGGGTGGTGTGCGCGAGGACCGGGGACAGCAGCACGTCGTAGCGCGTGAGCGCCGCGTCGTACGCCTGGTCCGCCGCGCGGCGCAGGCG
Source organism: Streptomyces sp. CMB-StM0423 (assembly GCF_002847285.1). Lineage (NCBI taxonomy): Bacteria > Bacillati > Actinomycetota > Actinomycetes > Kitasatosporales > Streptomycetaceae > Streptomyces > Streptomyces sp. CMB-StM0423. Next base: position 6,888,088 of record NZ_CP025407.1, read on the forward strand.
GCGCAGGAACGCCGGGGTGGTGTGCATCCGGCGCACGTACGTCGAGCGCAGGCCCTTGCTCAGGCCGTCCATCCGGCGTGCGTCGAAGTGCCTGTCGTACACGAGCCGGCCGCCCGCGCCGGCGAGGAACGCGAGCAGCCCCCAGTACGCGATGAAGTCCTGCTCGAAGCGGCCGTCGAGCGGCAGCGCGTAGGTCTCGACCGTGTGCCCCTGCCCCGCCAGCGCGGTGGCGACCGCCGCGACGGCCGCGCGCGTGGCGGCGTCGGTCGGCACGCCGGTCGGCGACTCGGCCACCAGGCCGATCCGCAGCCGGCGCGTGCCCGGGCCCTCGACCAGGCCGAGCGGGGGCATGCGCGGGTTGCGCCAGTGCCGTTCTGCGGCGGCGAGGAACGCGGCGGTGTCGCGCACGGACCGGCTCAGCACCCCGTCGCCGACCATGTCGATGGGCAGCCTGCGGCCCGTCTCGTTGGCCACGACCCGGCCCCGGGTCGGCTTGAGGCCGACGAGCCCGCAGCACGCGGCGGGAATGCGGATGGAGCCGCCGCCGTCGTTGGCGTGCGCGATCGGCACGGCGCCGGAGGCGACGAGGGCGGCGCTGCCGCCGGAGGAGCCGCCGGGGGAGTAGGAGGGGTGCCAGGGGTTGCGGACCGGCTCGTCGTCCTCGTACTCCGTGCTGGCGTTGAAGCCGAACTCCGGCAGCCGGGTCTTGCCGAGGAAGGTCATGCCGGTGCTCAGGAACTGGCGCGTGAACGGCGCGTGCCGCGGCGCGGCCTGCGGGGTGAAGGCCGCGCTGCCGTGGCCGGTGGGGAGGCCGCCGTAGTCGGTGTTGTCCTTGAGCAGTGTGGGTACGCCGGCGAGCGGTCCCGTGGCCGCGCCGTCCGTCCGGTACGTGTCGTAGGCCGGGACGGCGACCGCGTGCAACTCGGGGTCGACGAGCCGGATCCGCTCCACCGCGGCCCGGGCCAGCTCCCCGGCACCGACCTCGCCGTCGCGGACGAGCGCCGCGAGGGCGACGGCGTCGTGCGCGCCGAGGGCGTCGTCCCGGAAGGCGTGCACGGGCGGGCGGCCCGCGGGCGTCGCCGCCTTCCCCGCCCGCGCTCCCGCGCCAGGGGCGCCGCGCCGTGCCGCGCGGCTGCGCTTGCCGGCCGCCTTGTCGTCCTGGCGGTCCGCCGTCATGTCGTCGGTCATGGCCTGCCTCCCGGCTGGGGCGACGCGTCCACGGCGGTGGCCATCCGGTCCACCGCCTCGGTCAGCACCTCGGGCGAGGTGGCGAAGTTGAGCCGCGCGTGGCCCGCGCCGCCGGTGCCGAACGGGATCCCCGACGCCAGCGCCACCCGCCCGCGTTCCAGGAACAACGCCGCGGGATCGTCCCCGAGTCCCAGCGCGCGGCAGTCCAGCCAGGCCAGGAACGTACCGCCCGGAACGCGGTACTCCACCCCCGGCAGCCGCTCCGCCAGCAGCCGTCCGAGCAGCCGCCGGTTCTCGTCGAGGCCGGCGAGCAGCGCGTCGAGCCACGGGCCGCCGTGCCGGAACGCGGCCACGTGCGCGAGGGCACCGAGGTGGCTCGCCCCGTGCGACATCTCCTGCGGCAGCAGCGCCAGCTCGCCCGCCGACTTCTCGCCCGCGACGGCGACCGCGGACTTGAGCCCCGCGAGGTTCCACGCCTTGGACGCCGACAGCAGCGCGAAGCCGCGCTCCGCGCCGGGCACGGTCAGATACGGGACGTGCCGCGCGCCCGGCGGCACCAGCGGGGCATGTATCTCGTCGGCGACGACCCGCACCCCGTGCTCCCCGGCGAGCGCGGCAACCTGTGCCAGCTCGGCGGCGGTGTGCACGGTGCCGGTCGGGTTGTGCGGGCTGCACAGCAGGTACGCGGCGCGATGGCCGCCGGCGCGCGCGGCGGTGAACGCGTCCGCCAGCGCGGCGAAGCCGATGCGCCCGTCCTCCCCCAGCGGGGCCTCGACCACGCGGAGGCCCATGTGCTCGGTGTAGGCGTAGAACGGCGGGTAGACCGGGGAGTTGACGACGACCACGTCGTCAGGGGCCGTGACCAGCTTCAGCACCTCGGCGATGCCGCGCATCACGTCCGGCACGAGGGCTATCCGCTCCGTCGGCACCTGCCAGTCCCAGCGGCGCTCGGCGAACTCCGCCACCGCCTCCGCGTACGGCTCGACCGTCGCGTACCCCGTGTCGCCCAGGTCGATCGCCGCGCGCACCGCCTCGGCGACGGGCGCGGCGAGCTGCGTGTCCATCTCGGCGACCCACAGCGGCAGCACGTCGGGCGGATACGCCCGCCACTTCACCGACGTCCGCCGGCGCAGCTCCGCGAGCGTCGGCCCGCGCAGCGGATCGGCCACCGGGGCGTCGGGCGTCCCGGCGCTCATCGGCGCCCGCCGGCGGGGCGTGGCGGGCGGGGGCGTACGAAGGTGTTCGACTGGGCCATGTCCGCCATGGTAGGTCGGCCCACCGACACCGGACCTGCGAATTCACGCCTCTCGGCGCGACACTGACCCGCCGGCCGGGGAGCGCGGTCCGTGCTAGCCGTCCGCCACCTGTTCGAGCCAGTGCCGGTACGCCCCCGCGAACGGCTCCGTGCCCGCGGCCACCGCCGTCATCAGCCACTCCGCGGACGCCGTCGCCTGCGCGACGGTCTCCGCCGAGTAGCCGTAGCGCACCCGGTGGTCGGCGAACTCGTCCTCGTCCAGCAGCCGCGGCTCGTGCTCCCCGCGCCGCCGGGCGACGTCGAGGTCCAGGTCGACCATCGTGACCTCCGCGGCCGAGCGCCAGCGCGGCGGCGTGGTGATGTCCGCGTAGAGGTCGGTGCGCCGCGGCGGGGCGTTGAACTCGGCGGTCCACCAGGCGTCACGGGGGAAGAGCGCCACGTGCGCGCACTCGAAGATCACGGGCGGGCCGGTGCCCTTGCGTGTCGTGCCGCCCGCGGGCTGGCCGAGCCAGACGCCGTGCTCGTCCTCACCGAGCCGGCGCATGGTCGAGTTCCAGTGGAGGGTGCCGTCGTACTTGCGGTAGATCACGCGTACCAGGTCGGCCATTGCGGGATCATAGCCCCGCCCGCGGCTCGCCGGGCGGCATCCCCGCGCTCGGCCCGCGTCAGGTCGACGGCTGGCCGCTGAGCTGGGCGAACTGCAATTTCAGCCCGTCCACGAGCGCCCGCAGCCCGGTCTCGAACGCGCCCTCGTCCACCTCCCGGCGGTGCTCCGCCAGCAGATGCGCCCGGCCGAGGTGCGGATAGTCCGCCGGGTCGTACGCCGCCGGGTCGGCGACGAAGCCGCCCGCGAACGAGCCCAGCGCGGATCCGGCCACGTAGTACCGCATCAGCGCGCCGACCCGGGTGGCCTGCGCCGGCGGCCAGCCCGCCGCGACCATGCCGCCGAAGACGGCGTCCGCCAGCCGCAGCGCCGCCGGCCTGCGGCCGGGGCCCTGGGCGAGCACGGGCACGATGTTCGGGTGCGCGGCCAGCGCCGCCCGGTACGACCTCGCCCAGGCCAGCAGCGCCTCGGGCCACGGCAGGCCGTCCGCGAACATCGACAGGTCGACTTCGGCGACCACGGCGTCGACCGCGGCGTCCAGCAGTTCGTCCTTCGTCGTGAAGTGGTTGTAGAGCGAGGGGCCGCTGACCCCCAGCTCGGCCGCGAGCCGCCGGGTGGACACGGCCTGCAGTCCCTCGGCGTCGACGAGGGCGAGCGCCGCCGCGACGATGCGCTCGCGGCTCAGCAGGGGCTTGCGGGGGCGGGCCATGCACACATTTTAGAGGCGCGCGCCGCGGAAACTAGCAGCGCTAACCGCGAGGTCGCGGGCCGGATCCGCGGGTCCGCCGCGGCCGGGCGCCGGGTGTCACGCCCGGTCCGTACAGCCCTAAGCGCTTGCTCAGTACCGGGGGTAGGGTGTTCTCCGCTGCACCCGGGAGAGCGGAGAGCGAGCATGCAGGACGTCCAGGAGCCCGCGGCCTGGGGCGGCGTCGAGCCGGAGGCGGCGCAGCGGCTGCTCACCGCGGGCGTCGAGGCATTCGCGGAGCGCGGCTACCACGCCACCACCACCCGCGACATCGCCGGCCGCGCCGGGATGAGCCCTGCCGCGCTGTACATCCACTTCAAGACCAAGGAAGAGCTGCTCTTCCGGATCAGCCGGGTCGGCCACGAGCGGGCGCGGGCGATCATCGCCGCGGCGGCGGAGTCCGAGGGTACGGCGGGGGAGCGGCTGGGGCGCGCCGTACGGGCCTTCGCGCGCTGGCACGCGGAGCACCACACGACGGCGCGCGTGGTGCAGTACGAGCTGGCGGCGCTCGGCGAGGAGCACTACGCGGAGATCGTCGCGCTGCGGCGGGACATCGACCGGCTGGTGCGGGGGATCATCGAGGACGGCGTACGGGACGGCGAGTTCGCGGTGGCCGACGTGCCGGGGACGGCGCTGGCGGTGCTGTCGCTGTGCGTGGACGTGGCGCGGTGGTTCAGCGCGTCGGGCAGCAGGCCGCCGGACGAGCTGGCGGCGCTGTACGCGGACCTGGTCGGCCGGATGGTCGCGGCACCGGCGGCCCCGGCGGCACCGGCCGCGCCGAAGCGGAGCGCCCGGACGTAGCCGGTCAGAAGGAGTAGCGGACCACCGATTCGGCGACGCACACGGGCTTCTCGCCGCCCTCGCGCTCGACCGTGTACCGCAGGGTGAGCTGCACGCCGTCCGGGACTTCGGTCACCTCCGTGATCGTCGCGGACGCCCGCAGCCGGGAGTCCACGGGCACGGGCGCGGGGAAACGCACCTTGTTCGTGCCGTAGTTGACGCCCATGCGCACGTCCGCGACGTCGATGAGCTGCGGCCCGAAGAGCGGCAGCAGCGAGAGCGTGAGGTAGCCGTGCGCGATGGTCCCGCCGAACGGGCCCCCGGCCGCCCGCCCCGGGTCGACGTGGATCCACTGGTGGTCCCCGGTCGCCTCGGCGAACAGGTCGATGCGCCGCTGGTCGATCTCCACCCAGTCCGTGTGCCCCAATTCCTCGCCGACCGCGGCCTTCAGCTCGTCGACCGAGGTGAACGTGCGGGGCTCTGCCATGGGGTGCCTCCCGGGGCGGGCGGGGGTGCGTCGGGATCGTCTAAGCGACTGCTTAGCATGGTCGCGCTACGGGATCGTGTCAACGGCCCCGCGCCGGGGGCGGGCTCCCGCCGGCGACCTTCCCCCCGGCATACCGACCGGTTAGTCTGCGCGGTACCGGCAACCGTGGGGAGGCGGGCACCGTGGGCAGCGTGCGGGACGCGCGGGCAGTGGTCACCGGAGGCGGCGCCGGCATCGGCGCCGCGCTGGCGCGGCGGCTCGCCGCCGAGGGCGCCCGCGTCGCCGTCAACGACCTGGACGCCGCCAAAGCCCGCGCCGTCGCCGCCGGGATCGGCGGCGTGGCGCTGCCCGGCGACGCCTCCGGCGCCGTACCCGCCGCCCGCGAGGCGCTCGGCGGCGTCGACCTCTTCTGCGCCAACGCCGGCCTCGCCACCGGCGGCGGCCCCGAGGCCCCGGACGACGAGTGGTCCGCCGCCTGGGACGTCAACGTCATGGCCCACGTGCGCGCCGCGCGCGAGCTGGTGCCGGAATGGCTGGAGCGGGGCGAGGGCCGCTTCGTCGCCACCGTCTCGGCCGCCGGCCTGCTGTCGATGGTCGCCGCCGCCCCGTACGCCGTCACCAAGCACGCCGCGCTCGCCTTCGCCGAGTGGCTCTCCCTGACGTACCGCCACCGCGGCATCTCCGTGCACGCGGTCTGCCCCCAGGGCGTACGCACCGACATGCTCCGCGCCACCGGCGCCGCGGGCGACCTCGTCCTCGCCCCCGGTGCCATCGAGCCGGAGCAGGTCGCCGACGCCGTGCTCGCCGGCATCGCCGAGGACCGCTTCCTGATCCTGCCGCACGCCGAGGTCGCCGGTTACAGCGCGCTGCGCGCCACCGACCCGGACCGCTGGCTGAGCGGCATGAACCGGCTGCAGCGGACACTGGAGGAGGGCCGGGGCTGACCCGGGCGGCCCGGGGACCTTCCGGGAGGCCCGGACGGGCCGGGGCACCGGGACCGACACTGGAGGCGGGACGACGAAGGGCGAGGACATGGCGACGACGACGGGCGGGAACAGCGGGACGGTGCCGGTGCGGCTGCTCGCCGCCGCCACGAGGCTCTTCGCGGAGCGGGGTTTCGACCGCACCTCGGTGCAGGAGATCGTCGAGGCCGCGGGCGTCACCAAGGGCGCCCTCTACCACTACTTCGGCTCCAAGGACGATCTCCTGCACGAGATCTACGGCCGCCTCCTGCGGCTCCAGCAGGAGCGCCTCGACCACTTCGCGGCGCTGGACGCCCCGGTCGGGCAGCGGCTGCGGGAGGCGGCGGCGGACGTGGTGGTCACCACCGTCGACCACCACGAGGACGCCCTCATCTTCTTCCGCTCGATGCACATGCTGAGCCCGGAGAAGTACAAGGAGGTACGGGCCGAGCGGCGCCGCTACCACGAGCGCTTCCGCAGCCTCATCGAGGAGGGCCAGGCCGGCGGCGTGTTCTCCACCGCCACCCCGGCCGACCTGGTGGTCGACTACCACTTCGGCGCGCTGCACCACCTGGGCAGTTGGTACCGCCCGGACGGGCCGATGTCGGCCCGGGAGATCGGCGACCAGATGGCGGAGCTGCTGATGCGCGCCCTGCGCCCGTAGCGCCGGAGCGCCGGAAGGGGCCGCTCAGCCGTACGGACCGCGCGCACCCCCGCCCGTACGGCGCACGCTCACCCGCCCGGCGCGTACTTCCGCAGCTCGCGCCGGGCCAGCGACCGCTGGTGCACCTCGTCGGGACCGTCCGCCAGCCGCAGCGTGCGCGCCGACGCCCACAGCTCGGCCAGCGGCGTGTCCTGGCTGACGCCCGCCGCGCCGTGCAACTGGACCGCGCGGTCCAGGATCCCGGTGACCTCCCGCGGCACGGCGATCTTGATGGCCTGGATCTCCGTGTGCGCGCCGCGGTTGCCCACCGTGTCCATCAGCCACGCGGTCTTCAGCACCAGCAGCCGCAACTGCTCCACCGCCACCCGCGCGTCCGCGATCCACGTCTGCACCACGCCCTGCCGCGCCAGCTCCTTGCCGAACGCCGAACGCTCCACCGCCCGGCGGCACATCAGCTCGATCGCCCGCTCCGCCATGCCGATCAGCCGCATGCAGTGGTGGATACGGCCGGGACCGAGCCGCGCCTGCGCGATGGCGAAGCCGCCGCCCTCCTCGCCGACGAGGTTTGCCGCGGGGACCCGTACGCCGTCGAGCACGATCTCGGCGTGGCCGCCGTGCAGATGGTCCTCGAAGCCGTAGACCCGCATGGCCCGGCGGACGGTGAGGCCGGGGGTGTCGCGCGGGACCAGGACCATGGACTGCTGGCGACGCGGGTCCCGGCCCTCGGGGTCGGTCTTGCCCATGACGATGAACACCGCGCAGCCGGGGTTCATCGCCCCGGAGATGTACCACTTGCGGCCGTTGAGGACGTACGAGTCGCCGTCCCGCTCGATCCTGGTCTCGATGTTCGAGGCGTCGGAGGAGGCGACGGCCGGCTCGGTCATCGCGAACGCCGAGCGGATACGCCCCTCCAGCAGCGGCTCCAGCCACCGTGCGCGCTGCTCCGCGGTGGCGAACTGGGCCAGCAGCTCCATGTTCCCGGTGTCGGGCGCGCTGCAGTTGAGCGCCAGCGGCGCCAGGTGGGGGCTGCGGCCGGTGATCTCGGCGAGCGGCGCGTACTGCAGGTTCGACAGGCCCGCGCCGTACACGGTGTCGGGGAGGAAGAGGTTCCACAGCCCGCGGCTGCGCGCCTCGGCGCGCAACTCGGCCACGACGGGCGGGTGCGCCCACGGGTCGTCCTGCGCGGCGACCTGCGCGGCGGCGACGGGCTCGGCGGGGAAGACGTGCTCGGTCATGAACGCGAGCAGGCGCTCGCGCAGTTCCCCGGTGCGCGCGTCGGGTGCGAAGTCCATGGCCGGTCAGCCTTCCTGCAGAGTGGTGCGGCCGCCCGCGATGAAGCGGGGCACGAGCTCGCCGATGCGGTCGAAGCCGGCGCCGACGGTCTGGCCGAGGGTGAAGCGGTAGTGGATGCCTTCCAGGATCACGGCGAGCTTGAAGTACGCGAAGGCCGTGTACCAGGCGATGCGGGAGACGTCGCGGCCGGACCGCTCGGCGTAGCGGGCGACGATCTCGGCGGCGGCCGGGTGTCCCGGGGCGTCGGCGGTGGTGGCGATGGGGGAGTCGGCGCCGGCCGGGGTGCTGTACATCGCGAGCAGGCCGAGGTCCGTGAGCGGGTCGCCGAGCGTCGACATCTCCCAGTCCAGGACGGCGGTCACGGTGCCGGCGGCGTCGACGAGGACGTTGTCGAGGCGGTAGTCGCCGTGCACGACGGCGGGCGCGGCGGCGGGCGGCAGGTCGCGGGCGAGAGCGCCGTGCAGTTCGTCGATGCCGGGCAGCTCGCGGCTGCGGGAGGCGTCGAGCTGCTTGCCCCAGCGGCGGAGTTGGCGCTCCAGGAAGCCATCCGGGCGGCCGAAGCCGGCGAGTCCTGCGGCGGCCGGGTCGACGGCGTGCAGGCGGACCAGGGTGTCGACGAGTCCTTCGACCACGGCGCGGGTGCGCGCGGGGCCGAGCGGCGCGAGTTGCCCCGCCGTGCGGTACACGGTGCCGGGGACGTACTCCATGACGTAGAACGGGGCGCCGAGCACGGTCTCGTCGGTGCAGAGCAGCAGGGTCCGCGGTACGGGGACGGGGGTGGGGTGCAGCGCGGTGAGCACGCGGTGCTCGCGGGCCATGTCGTGTGCGGTGGCGAGGACATGGCCGAGCGGCGGGCGGCGGACGACCCAGCGGCCGGTGCCGTCGGTGACGTCGTACGTGAGGTTGGACCTGCCGCCCTCGATGAGCCGGGCGCGGAGCCCGCCGCGGACGAGCCCGGGGAGCTGCGCGTCGAGGTACCGGCGCAGCGCGCCGGGGTCGAGGCCGGGCGGGTGGTCGTCGCTCATACGGGGTCCCTCCGGGGGCGGCGGCGGACGGCGGACCCGGCGGCGCGGACCCGGCCCTCCATAATGCCGACCGGTCGGTATGGCGTCCAGGCCCGGGGGTACGGGGCCGCTCCGGGCGCGAGGCGCCGGCCGCGTGTGGCACGCGCGGCGCGACGCGCGCGGCGCCGGCTGGGCCGGGGCCCGTGCGGTCCCGCGCCCCTCCGGCCGCGCCCGCCGCGGGCGGGGCGCGACGTGCCCGAGCCGGCGCCTGTGCCCGGCCCCGGCTCCCGCCCTTCCCGCCGGGTCCCGTACCGGCCCCGTCGGCGCCACCCCGCCGCGTGCGCCGCAGGCGCTACGCATGACAGGGCATCATCTCGCCGCCGTTCAGCGCCGCCATGTCCGCGAAGTACTCCGCCGCGTCCAGCGGCCGGCCCTCCGGCTCGCCGGCCAGCTCGCTGTACGCCCGGTGCAGGTTGGCCACCAGCCGCTCCGGCTCCCGCAGTTCCGCGAACGCCTCCGGGTCCGCCGCCCGCGCCGTCTCCAGCGGCGTCCGGCCCGCCGCGCGGCCCTGCGCCGCCAGCTCGCCGACGTACCGCAGATACCGCTCCACCGCGTCGAACACCCCCGCGTCCGTCACCGGCCCGTGCCCCGGCACCACCGTCTCCGCGCCCAGCGACCGCAGGTGCTCCAGCGCCCGCAGAGACCCCCCGAGCGAGCCGAACGCGACGAACGGCGCGCCGCCGCACAGCGCTATGTCCCCCGCGAACACGACCCGCTGCTCCGGCAGCCACACCACCGTGTCGCCGACCGTGTGCGCGGGACCCGGGTGCAGCAGGCGGACCTCCGTGCCGCCCGCGGTCAGCGTCATCGACTCCGTGTACGTCATGTCCGGCGCCGTCAGCCGCACGTCCCCGTACTCCACCTCCGGCCACAGCAGCTCCAGATGGCGCCCCGCGGCCAGCACCTGCTGCCGGCACGCGGCGTGGCCGACGACCGTGGCGGGGGCGAAGACGCTGTTGCCGTACGTGTGGTCGCCGTGGTGGTGGGTGTTGACCACGAGCGCCGGGTCGGGCGCCCCGCTGGCCAGGACCGCCTCGCGCAGCAGCTTCGCCCGGGGCTCGGTGGCGGCGGTGTCGACGAGCAGCGTCGTCGTGCCGTCGCTGACGAAGCCCGCGTTGCTCAGGCACCAGCCGCCGTCCGGCTGGATGTAGGCGTGCACGCCGGTGGCGATCTGCACGCAGTACGGCGTGCGGGCGGCGTCGACCGCGCGGTCCACGATCTGCGCCGGGGTGCCGTCGATGCCGACCGCCGCCCCGTGCTCGTCGGGCGCCAGCGGTTCGAGGGCAGCGAACTGCGCGTCCAGCACGTCGTGCGGCACGAACAGTTCCTTGCGCTCGGCCAGTCGCGCGCCGACGAGCTGCCGCGAGCCGTCCAGGTGCAGGAAGTACAGCCCCGGCACGGCCGCCGCGAGCCGGTCGCGGTCGCGGCGGCGCAGCGCGGGCCGGCTGACGACGCCGCCGCTCGCGGCCCGTCTGCGGAGCCAGCGGGCGACGGCCCCGTCGGGCGGCTCGCCGCACGCGGGGGAGAGGCCGGCCTCCCGGCCGATGTCGGCGCCGTCCGCGTACGGCACGTTCAGCCGCTCGGCCAGCTCCCGGCCCACCGTGGTCTTGCCGCAGCCGGACACCCCCATCACGACGATCAGTGGCACGGTGACGCCCATGCGCATGTCCCCCTCAAGACAGCTCCTGCCCGCGCTGCGGTGCTGCCTGCGAGCTTAGGACCAGGCGCCGGCACGGACGGCGGCCCGGCGGCCCGGAAGGGGACGCGGGGCGTACGGACGGGAGCGTGCGCACGCACGGCGTACCGGCGCCGGCCACGGCGGCGTCAGATGAGCAGCACGGCCGCGGACGTCGCGGACGCCACCAGGCACAGGCCGGCGCCCAGCGCGAGCCCCGGGGCCATCGCCGCCGGTGCGGCGGCGGCCAGTTGGTTGATCCGCCGCTGGCCCACCGTCAGGAACACCAGCCACGTGCACAGCGCCAGCGACAGCCCCGCGTACCCGCCCGCGGAGCCGCCCTCGACGACCACCCGGCGCAGCTCCAGCACCACCACGACCGCGAACGCCAGCGTCGTGCGCCGCCACGCGAGCCGCGTCCGCTCCGGCTGCGCCCCGGGGTCCCGGGCACCGCTCACCGCCCGGCCCCGACCAGCACCACGACGATCAGCACCGCCGCCGCCACCGCCGTGCCCACGGCGAGCAGCCCGGGGAAGCGGGACTCCGGCAGGTCCTCGCCGCGGCGCATCGCGCGCTCGCAGCGGATCCAGTGGTTGACGGCACGTACCGCGCAGACCGCCCCGCCGGCGAGGAGCACGGCGGCGATGGCCGTACGGAAGGGGCGGGACATCTCGGTGAGGAACTGGTCGGCGGCGATGCCGCCGCCGACGAGCGCCAGTGCCGTCCGCACCCAGGCGAGGAACGTCCGCTCGTTGGCGAGCGAGAAGCGGTAGTCCGGCGTGCGGCCCTCGGCGCGCAGCCGCCGGGGCGAGAACCACAGCCGCACGGCGGACGGACGTTCGGGGTCGCTCACGGCCTCGACCCTAACCGAACGCCCCCGCGCACCCCGTGGCCGACCCGCCCCGCCCGCGGGCGGGGAAAGTGCCCGGTGTCCGGCGGTTGACGGGCGGGCGCCCAGTCAACAGGATCTGAACCGACCGGTAACCTTCGAAGGGGCGGCAGCCATGATCTACGACGCCGACGTCATCGTGATCGGAGCGGGGCTCGCAGGACTCGCCGCGACCGCGGAGCTGGCCGACGCCGGACGCAAGGTCATCCTGCTGGACCAGGAGCCGGAACAGGCGCTCGGCGGCCAGGCGCACTGGTCCTTCGGCGGCCTGTTCTTCGTCGGCTCGCCCGAGCAGCGCCGGCTGCGCATCCGCGACAGCCGCGAGCTGGCCTGGCAGGACTGGCTCGGCACCGCGGGATTCGACCGCACGGAGGACCACTGGCCGCGCAAGTGGGCCGAGGCGTACGTCGACTTCGCCAGCGGCGAGAAGCGCGCCTGGCTGCGCGCGCAGGGCATGTCGTTCTTCCCGGTGGTCGGCTGGGCCGAGCGCGGCGGCTACGACGCGGAGGGCCACGGCAACTCCGTACCCCGCTTCCACATCACCTGGGGCACGGGACCCGGCGTCGTCGCCCCCTTCGAGCGGCGGGTACGCGAAGCCGCGGAACTGGGCCGCGTCGACATGCGCTTCCGGCACCGCGTCACCGGACTGGCCCGCAGCGGTGGCGCCGTCGACACCGTCAGCGGCGAGATCCTCGAACCCAGCGACGCCCCGCGCGGCACCGCCAGCGGCCGGGAGGTGGCCGACACCTTCGAGCTGCGCGCCCAGGCGGTGATCATCACCTCCGGCGGCATCGGCGGCAACCACGACCTCGTCCGCGCCCACTGGCCCAAGCGCCTGGGCACCCCGCCGGAGAAGCTGCTCTCCGGCGTCCCCGCGCACGTCGACGGGCTGCTGCTCGACGTCGCCGGGGCGGCCGGCGGCCGGCTCATCAACCGCGACCGGATGTGGCACTACACCGAGGGCATCGAGAACTGGAACCCCATCTGGTCCCGGCACGGCATCCGTATCCTGCCGGGACCCTCGTCGCTGTGGCTGGACGCGACCGGCCGCCGGCTGCCCGTACCGCTGTTCCCGGGCTTCGACACGCTCGGCACGCTGGAGCACATCATGAAGTCGGGCCACGGCTACACCTGGTTCGTCCTCAGCCAGAAGGTCATCGAGAAGGAGTTCACGCTCTCCGGCAGCGAGCAGAATCCGGACCTGACCGGCAAGAGCGTGCGCGACGTGCTGGGCCGGGCAGGATCCGGGGCGCCCGCGCCCGTGCAGGCGTTCATGGACAACGGCGTCGACTTCATCGTCGAACGCGACCTCGCCACCCTGGTCCGCCGGATGAACGAGCTGACCGGCGACAAGCTCATCGACGAGGAGGCGCTGCGCCGTACGCTCACCGCCCGCGACCGCGAGATCGACAACGCCTACACCAAGGACATGCAGATCACCGCGCTGCGCGGTGCCCGCAACTTCCTCGGCGACAAGCTCATCCGCGCCGCCTCCCCACACCGCTTCCTGGACCCGAAGAACGGCCCGCTCATCGCCGTACGGCTGAACATCCTCACCCGCAAGTCCCTCGGCGGGCTGGAGACGGACCTGTCGTCGCGGGTGCTCGCCGAGGGCGGGGAGCCGCTGCCGGGCGTGTACGCGGCCGGGGAGGCCGCCGGCTTCGGCGGGGGCGGCGTCCACGGGTACCGCTCGCTGGAGGGCACGTTCCTCGGCGGGTGCCTCTTCTCCGGCCGGGCCGCGGGCCGCGCGGCGGCGAAGGCGGTGGGCTGAGGGCTGTGGTCTGGGGGATGAGAGCTGAGGGCTCGTACGGGCTTACGTGCCCGCCTGCGTGTCCGTGCCCGGCGCGGGCGCCGGATCCGGTACGGCGCCGGGCGCCTTGGCCTTCGTCTCCGAGCGCCGCCCGCGCAGCAGCCCCGCGCCCGCGATGAGTCCGGAGGCCAGCACCGTCACCAGCCCGAACGACACGGTCAGCGACGTCGCGTCGGCGACCTGCCCGATCGCCGCCGGGGCGATCAGCCCGGAGGCGTACATGATCGTCGCCACCCCCGCGATCGCCTGGCTCGGCGCGTTGGCGGACCGGGCCGCCGCCGCGAAGACCACCGGCACGACGACCGCGATGCCCAGGCCCAGCAGCCCGAACCCGGCCATCGCCTGGGCCGCGGCGGACGAGGTGACGATGAGCACCCCGCCGAGCGTCGCCAGCACCCCGCCCGCGCGCACCGTGCGCACCGGGCCGAGGCGTTCGACGACTGCGTCGCCCACCAGCCTGGCCACCGCCATCGTCAGCGCGAAGCCCGTGGTGCATGCGGCGGCGAGGCCGGGGGAGGAGCCCATCTCGTCGCGCAGGTAGACCGCCGACCAGTCCAGGCTGGCGCCCTCGGCGAACACCGCGCAGAACCCGACGGCGCCGATGAGCAGCGCCGAGCGCGGCGGCAGCGCGAAGTGCGGCGGCGGCTCCTCGTCGGCGTGCGCGACGGGCGCCAGCACCCAGCGGCAGGCGACGACCGAGACCGCGGTGAGGACGGCGGCGGCGATCGCGAAGTGCACCCGGCCGTCCAGCTCGGTGTGCGCGGCGACGGTGCCGGCCGCGGAGCCCGCGAGCGCGCCGCCGCTCCACATGCCGTGCAGCCCGGACATGATCGAGCGGCCGAGCCGCTGTTCCACGTCGACGCCGAGCGCGTTCATCGCGACGTCCGCCATGCCGGCGGTCGCCCCGTACACGAAGAGGCCCGCGCAGAGCGTCGCGAGCCCGGGTGCGAGGGCCGGCAGGATCAGCGCGAGACACCACATGACCATCAGCCCGCGCAGCGCGCGGCGGGCGCCGAAGGTGTGGCTGATCCGGCCGGCGAGCGGCATCGCGGTGGCGGCGCCGAGCGCGGGCATCGCGAGCGCGAGGCCGAGCTGCCCGGCGCTGATCCCGGCGTGGTCCTGCACCCAGGGGACCCGGGTGGCGAAGCTGCCGGTGACCGCGCCGTGCGCGGCGAAGACCGCCGCGACGGCGTACCGCGCCCGCCGTATCTCGCCCGTGCTCGCCACCCGGCCTCCTCCGCCTGCCCGTTCCACCCGCTCGGTGCCCGGGCCCGCAGCGCCCGTTCCCGCTGTCCAACCAGCTCGATTCCCGCTCACGATCGCACACGAACACCCGGGCGCCCGCACGTTGGTGCGATCTTTCCCGGCGTCCGGGGTCTTGCCTCGCGCCGCCGCGCCCTCTACGTTTTGCGATCGGACATCCCACCTCCTACGTCCGATGACTTCGGAGTCGCCGCATGCGCACCTCGACCAGCCTCCTCTTCCTCTCCGCGACCGCCCTCCTCGGCACCCTGGCCGTGGGCCCCGGCACGGCGGCGGCCGACGCCGGGGCCACGGCTGCCGGCAAGGCCCGCTGCACGTCCTCCGTCCCCTACAGATCCGGCGAGGGCGGCTACGACACGTACCGCATCCCCGCCACCGTGAAGACCCGCGGCGGCTCCCTCCTCGCCTTCGCCGAGGGCCGTGTCGGCGGCGCCGGGGACACCGGCAACATCGACGTCGTCGTCCGGCGCTCCGAGGACGGCGGCTGCACCTGGGGCCCGATGTCCGTCGTCGCCGCGGGCGGCGGCGACACCCGCGGCAACCCGGCGCCCGTCGTCGACCCGAAGACCGGCGACCTGGTGCTCGTCACCTCGTTCAACAGCGGCAAGGTCACCGAGGCGCAGATCATGCGCGGCGAGGTCACCGCCGAGCAGAGCCGGCGGGTCTTCGTGCAGCGTTCCACCGACGACGGCCGCACCTTCGGCGAGCCGCGGGAGATCACCGCCGACGTCAAGCTGCCGCGGTGGCGCTGGTACGCGACCGGACCCGGTCACGCCGTCGCCCTCAAGCACGGCCCGAACCGCGGCCGGCTCGTCATCCCGTCGAACCACTCCACCGCCCCGCCGGCCGGCTCCGCGGACACCGGGCAGGAGGCCAAGTACTACGGCGCCCACGCCATCTACAGCGACGACGGCGGCCGCACCTGGAAGATGGGCTTCATCGACGACCAGTACGAGGGCGAGATCAACAGCAACGAGAACATCGCCGCGGAACTGCCCGACGGCCGCCTGTACTTCAGCACCCGCGACCAGAACGGCACCACTCCGGGCAACCGCCTGGACTCCTACTCCGGCGACGGCGGCGCGAGTCTCGACCGGTCGTACCAGGTGCAGCCGGACCTCAACGAGGTGCCCGTCGTCCAGGCGAGCGTGCTGCAGCCCGTGGGGCGGGACGCGCCGCTGCTCTTCTCCGGGCCCTCGAACCCCGTCAAGCGGGAGAAGATGGCGGTCTGGCGCAGCGACGACGCGGGGCGCAACTTCACCAAGGTGACGACGCTTTCGCAGCAGCCGGCGGCGTACTCGGACCTGGTGCAGGTCAACGGCCAGACGATCGGGGTGCTGTACGAGACGGGCGCGGCCGGGTCGTACGAGACCATCGAGTTCCGCCGCCTGGACCTGCGGAACCTCGGCGGCTGACGCCCCCCGGCGGCGACCGGCGGTGCCTGACGGCCGGCCGGTCGCCGCCGGCGGGAGCCGAAAACCGGCGGGAGGGCGCCGGGCCATCCCCCTGGCCCGCCCTCCCGCCGGCGTACGGTGCCGGGGCTTGTCAGCGCAGCCCGGCCGCGGCGAGGTGCTTCTCCACCCGCCGCACCTCCTCGGCGTCCAGCGGGATCTGCGGCAGCATCGTCGCCGGGCAGTCGATGACCCCGCGCAGATGCAGGGCCGCCTTGAACGCCCCGAGCGCCGACGAGCTCATGCCCATCCGCGCCGGGTCGCCGCTCCTGACCATCCCGAAGAGCGCGAGCAGCCGCTCCTGTTCGGTCCTGGCCGACTCCCAGTCGCCCTCCCGCGCACTGCGGTACAGCCGTGCGTAGCCGTGCGGGTCGACGTTGCCCAGGCCCGGGACGACGCCGTGGGCGCCCATGGCCAGCGCGCTGTCCACCATCGTCTCGGAGCCCGTCAGCGCGGAGAAGCCCGCGACCTTGTCCCGGACGCCGACGATGACGCGGCGCAGCCCCGTCTCGTCGCCGCTGGAGTCCTTCAGCCCGGCCAGCACCCCGTCGGCGGCGAGTTGGAGCACCAGGTCGTGGCCGAGCTTGGTGTGCACCGACACCGGCAGGTCGTAGGCGTAGACCGGTGCGCCGGTGCGGCCGGCGACCTCGCGGAAGTGCCGGTCGATCTCCGCCGGGTGGGTGCGGGTGTAGAACGGCGCGGTGACGACGAGCGCGTCCGCGCCGGCGTCGAGGGCGCTGCGGGCGTGGTCGAGCACGCGCGGCGTCGTCATGTCGATCGCGCCGGCGAGCACGGGCAGTTGGCCGCCGACGTGCCGTACCACCGTGTCCACCACGGCCCTGCGCTGGCCGTCCCTGAGGTAGGCGGCCTCCGAGGACGAGCCGAGCACGAAGAGCCCGTCGACGCCCCCCGCCACGAGGAAGTCCACCAGCCTGATCAGCGAGGCGGTGTCCACCTCGGCGTCCGGCGTCAGGGGGGTGCAGACGGGCGGTACGACGCCGGTCAGGTGGGTGGGACGGGTCATGCGCTCTCCTTCGCTTGGATCACGAGATCACGGGTGCTCTCCCCGGCGGCCACCGGGTGGTGGCAGCGGAACCGGTGGGACTGCGCCGCCTGCGTGACCTCCGGCATGGCCGCGGCGCACTCCGCCGTGGCCTTCCAGCACCGGGTACGGAACGGGCAGCCGCTCGGCGGCCGGGTCGCCGACGGCACGGGACCGACGAGCGGGATCGGGTCGATGGGGTCGAGGAGCCCCGGCGTCGCCGAGAACAGCGCCCGCGTATAGGGGTGCCGGGCGGTGTCCGTGCTGTGCTCCGCCGGGGAGTCGCCGCCGGAGCCCAGCGCCACCGCCGGCGCCTCCTCCACGATCCTGCCCAGATACATGGTGATGACGCGGTCGCTCATCCGCCGCACCGTCTGGATGTCGTGCGAGACGAACACCAGCGCCAGGTTCAGCCGCTCCTTCAGGTCCAGGAGCAGGTTGAGGATCTGCGCGCGTACGGACACGTCCAGCGCGGACGTCGGCTCGTCGGCCACCACCAGGTCCGGCTCCAGCGCCAGGGCGCGGGCGATGGCCACCCGCTGCCGCTGGCCGCCGGACAACTGGCCCGGCAGCGCGTCCGCGAGCACCGGCGGCAGGCCGACGAGGGCCATCAGCTCCCGGACCCGCTCGGTGCGCTGGGCGGAGGTGCCGCGGCGGTGCACGTCGAGCGGGTCGCGGAGGATCTGCCGGATCGGCAGCCGCCGGTTGAGGGCGGTCGACGGGTCCTGGAAGATCATGCCCGCGCCGGTGCCGATGGCCGTACGCCGCTCGCCGCCGTCCATCTTCCAGATGTCGCGGCCCCGGAACTCCACCGTGCCGGCCGTCGGTTCCTGCACCCCGACCAGCATCTTCGCCAGCGTCGACTTGCCGCAGCCGGACTCGCCGACCACGCCGACGGTCTCGCCCGCCGCGATCGCCAGGTCCGCGCCGGTCAGCGCGTACACCCGGTCGCGGGCGAACAGGCCGCCGGTGCGCGCCCGGTGCACCACGTGCGCGTCCCGTACGGTGATCAGCGCGGGTGGCGCACCGCCGCCCTCGACCAGCGAGTCGCCCTCGACCAGGGGCTCGCCGGCCAGGTCGCCGATCGGCCCCGGGCCGCCGCTGTCCTTCGCGCTCATCGCAGCGCCTCCTTCTCCGCCTCGCCCTTGGCGGCGACCGCCGGCCCGACCGCCGGGTGGTGGCACGCCACCTCGTGCCTGCGTTCCTGGCCGACCAGTTCCGGCGCGGTGTCCAGACACGCGCCGCTCGCCATCGGGCAGCGGTCGGCGAACCGGCAGCCGGCCGGGAAGTCGGCCGGCGAGGGCACGACGCCGCGGATCTGCGTCAGCCGCTCCTGGGCCGACTCCAGCGACAGCACCGAGCCCAGCAGGCCGCGGGTGTAGTGGTGGGAGGGCGTCTCGACGAGGTCGGCGGTGACGCCGGTCTCGACGATCTGCCCGCCGTACATGACGACCACCCGGTCGGTGACGTCCGAGATCAGCGCCAGGTCGTGGCTGACCAGGATGAGCGCGAAGCCCAACTCCTCGCGCAGCCGCAGCAGCAGCTCGATGACCTGCGCCTGGACCGTCACGTCGAGCGCGGTCGTCGGCTCGTCGGCGACGATGAGCTTCGGGTTGCGCGACAGCGCCATGGCGATGAGCACCCGCTGCCGCTGCCCGCCGGACAGTTCGTGCGGATAGCTGCGCAGCGTACGGTCCGGGTCCAGGCCCACCAGTTCCAGCAGTTCGGTCGCGGTGCGCGTACCGCCGCGCCGGATCAACTGCTTGAGCTGGGCGCGAATCGTCATCGCCGGGTTGAGCGAGCTGAGCGCGTCCTGGTAGATCATCGCCATCTCGTGGCCGAGCAGCTTGCGGCGTACCCGCATCGGCAGGCCGACCAGCTCGCGGCCGTCGAAGACGACGCTGCCGCGCACCCGCGCGCCGGCCGGCTCCAGGCCCATCACCGTCAGCGCCGTCAGCGACTTGCCGCAGCCCGACTCGCCGACGAGGCCGAGGACTTCGCCGGGCCTGACGACGAAGCTGATGCCGTCGACGATGTCCACGCCCGCGTGCCGCTTGTCGAAGCCGATGGCCAGGTCCCCGACCGCCAGCACCGGCTCGCCGCCGGGCAGCGGCCGGGCCCGTGCGCGCAGCCGGTGCGCGGCCTCGGCGAGACCCGGCAGCTCCAGCACCTTGCCGGTGCCGGGCACGGCGGCCTCGATCCGGTCCTCGGCGCCGGCCTTCTTGACCGGCACGCTCTCGGACCGCCGGGAGGCGGGCGCCGCCCAGGCGTCCGAGATGCCCTCGGAGAGGATGTTGAGCGCCAGCACGGTCAGCAGCATCAGCAGGCCCGGGAAGACCGTGGCCCACCAGCCGCCGAGCAGCACCATGTTCTTGCCGTCCGCGATGACGCTGCCCCACGACGGGTCCGGCGGGCGGACGCCCGCGCCGATGAAGGACAGCGACGCCTCGAAGACGATCGCCTCGGCGACCTGCACGGTGCAGAACACCAGGATCGGCGCGGCGCAGTTGATGGCGACGTGCTTGACGATGATGTGCGGCGTACGGGCCCCGATGACCCGTTCCGCGGTCACGTAGTCCTCGCCGTACTGGTCCAGCACGTTGGCCCGGACGACCCGCGCGATCGGCGGCACGTACAGGAACGCGATGGCGCACACCAGCACCGGGATGCTGCCGCCGAAGACGGCGACCAGCACCGCGGCCAGCGCGATCCCCGGGAACGCCATGACGATGTCCAGGCAGCGCATGACGAACTCGTCCACCGCCTTGCGGGAGGTGGCGGCGATCGCCCCGAGGACCGCCCCGGCGGCCAGCGCGAGCAGCGTGGCGCCCAGCCCGATGATCAGCGACCAGCGGGCCCCGTACATCAGCCGGCTGAGGATGTCGCGGCCGAGGCTGTCCTGCCCCATCCAGTGGTCGGCGGACGGGTGTCCGGTGCCGCCCGCCTGTGCCTGCTGGTCCAGCGGGTCGTGCGGGGCGAGCAGCGGCGCGAACACCGCGACCAGCACCACCAGGGTGAGCAGGCCCAGCGAGATCCGGGACGTCCAGGGCAGCCGGGTGAGCCCGCGGAGCCGCAGGCCGGGCCGGGACAGCCGCTCCGCGAGCTTCTGGCGGCCCCCGAGGGTGGCGAGCATCAGGCGGCACTCCTCAGTCGGGGGTTGACCAGCAGATAGAGGATGTCGATCACGAGGTTGACGACGACGAAGGCGACGGCGACGGTCAGCACCACGCCCTGCACGACCGCGGGGTCGCCGTTCTTCACCGCGTTGATCATCAACGTGCCCATGCCGGGCAGCGAGAAGATCGTCTCGATCACGACGGCGCCGCCGAGCAGATAGCCCACCCGGAGGCCGAGCACGGTCAGCGGGTTGACCAGCGCGTTGCGCAGCACGTTGCGGCCGACCACGACGACCGGCGGCAGCCCGCTGCCGATCGCCGTGCGCACGTAGTCCTTGTCCAGCTCCTCCACCACCGCGGTGCGGACGATGCGGGTGAGCTGTGCTGCGACGTGCAGCGACAGCGCGATGGCCGGCAGCGTCATGGACTTGAGCCAGCCCGTGAAGGAGTCGCCAGGATTGACGTACCCCCCGGAGGGGAACCACCCCCAGTCCACCGCCAGGTACTGGATCAGCAGCAGCGCCACCCAGAAGGCGGGCGCGGCGACGCCGATCAGCGAGACGATGCGGATCACCTGGTCCGGGATCCGGTCGCGGTAGATCGCGGCCGTGACGCCGAAGAGCACCGACAGCACTATGGCGATGGCGAGCCCGAGGAAGGTGAGCTGCATGGTCAGGGGCAGCGCCGTGGTCACCTGGTCGATGACCGGCCGGCCGTTGAGCGCGCTGAGCCCCATGTCGCCCTTGAGCAGGTCGCCGACGAAGGCGGCGTAGCGGACGGGCAGGGGGTCGTTGAGCCCGTGCTCCTCGCGGTAGTCCTCAAGCTGCTGCTCGGTGGGGTTGGCACCCTGGAAGTTCGCCACCGCCGGGTCGATGTCCGAGAAGCGCATGACGAGGAAGACGAACAGCACGATCCCGAGCATCAGCGGGACGAGCAGGGCGATGCGGCGTAGCAGCATCCTGGCGATCTGGGCCACGTACGTGAGCTCCTAGCCTTGACTGACCGTGACGGCCCCGCCCTACGCGGGCTTGGCCTTGAGGAGGTTGATGCCGGGGTAGGGCTGCGGCTGGATCCCGGTGATCTCGCCGTCGTCCCAGGCGGTGAGCAGCTCGGTGTGGACCACGGGGTAGACGACCGCGTTCTCCGCGATGACGTCCAGGTACTCCTGCGTCATCTGCTTCTTCTTCTCCTGGTCCGGCTCGCGCGTGGCCGCGTCCATGAGCCGGAACAACTGCTTGGCCTCGGACGCCCGGGCCCAGCGGGAGTAGTCCATCCAGACGTTCTCGGCGGTGTAGTTGTAGCGGAGGATCAGATCCGCGTCGATGCCGAGCTGGTTGGGGTTCGAGGCGGAGGCCACGACCTGGTAGTCCGCCTTCTGGTCCAGCTTGGTGAAGAGGGCGGAGGTCTCCTGCGGTTCGAGCGTGGTCTCCACGCCGATGGCGTCCCAGGACTCCTTGATGGTCGGGATGCAGTCCGCGATCCAGCTCACGGTCGACGCCATGAGCGTCACCTTCAGCCCGCTGACCCCCGCGTCCTCCAGCAGCGCCTTGGCCTTGTCCGGGTCGTAGCCGTAGACGGTCTTGGCCGCGCGGTACGTGGGGTTGCCCTCGTCGAGGAAGGAGCTGGCGGCCTTGCCGTAGCCCTTCAGGCCCGCCTCGATCATCTTGTCGGTGTCGATGGCGTAGTGCAGCGCCTGGCGCACGCGTACGTCGTCGAAGGGGGCCCGCTCGGTGTTGAAGAGCAGGAACATGTGGTTCATGCCGGCCCCGCCCTCGACGGTGAGGCCGTCCTGCTCCAACTGCTTTACGTTGGCGTACGGGATGTTGTCGGAGATCTGCGCGCCGGCGCTCTCGCCGGAGATCTTCGCGACCCGGGGGGCGGCGTCCACGATGGACAGCCAGTTCATCTTCTTGAAGTTCGCCTTGCGCGGGCCGTTGTAGTCCGCGTACGCCTCGAAGGAGGTGTTCGACAGCGGCTGGTTGGCCGTCATCCTGTACGGTCCCGAGCCGACGGCGACCTCGGGCAG
The DNA here is from genome assembly GCF_002847285.1 of Streptomyces sp. CMB-StM0423. Classification (NCBI taxonomy): domain Bacteria; kingdom Bacillati; phylum Actinomycetota; class Actinomycetes; order Kitasatosporales; family Streptomycetaceae; genus Streptomyces; species Streptomyces sp. CMB-StM0423. The sequence continues at coordinate 6,910,402 of NZ_CP025407.1, forward strand.
GCCGGTGTCGAGGTCCTTCCAGGCGCCGGACTTGCCCAGGATGTGCTTGGGCAGGATCTTCGCCAGGGTGAGCCGGGACAGCCCGTCCGGGAAGGGGAAGGCGAGCACCAGGTCGACGGTGTTGTCCCCGGTCTTCCTGACCTCCTTCAGCCAGCCGGCGAAGAACCCGTGGGTGAGGGTCTGGGTCTTGGTGTCGAGTATCCGGTCGAACGTGAACACGACGTCGTCGGCGGTGACCGGCTTGCCGTCGTGCCACGTCGCGCCGTCGCGCAGGGTGAACGACCAGGTGTCGGCGCCGGTGTCGGCGGGCAGCTCGGTCGCCAGCGCGGGGAAGGGCTCGCGGGTGATGGGGTCGGTGTCCAGCAGCCCCTCGAAGATGTGGTGGTTGGCGGCCACGGAGAACGCGGACGCGGTCAGCGTGGGGTCCCAGCTCTGGTCGTTGCCGTATCCGATGACGGCGGTGACGGAGTCCCCGCCGCCGCCCCCGCCGGTGTCCGAGGTCGAGTCCGGACCTCCGGAGCAGGCGGCCAGCGCCGGCGCCATGACGCCGAAGGCGCTCAGCGCCCCGCCGTACTGCAGCACTCGCCGGCGGTCGACGCCCGGCTCTGGTGATACGTCGCTCACGGTGCCTCCAGGAGGGGAAAAACAGGAGATGGCGCCGCGCCTGTCCCTGTCCCGGGGAAAGGCGGGGTCGTGGGAGGTCCTACGTTCTACCTCTTGGCGGTGAACATAGAAGTTGGCCGGGAGGGAGGTCAAGAGGTCGGCGGCAAGCGTTATCGGGTGTCCATCCCGCCCGAGCCGCGCGCGCCGGGAGCGCCGGCCGCGGCGCTCAACAGGGCGGGGGTCATGGGGCGGAGAGGTTGCGGTGGCGGACGGAGGCGAGCCAGGACTCCACGCGGGGCCGGTCCGGGGACTCCGGGAGGGGGCTCACGGGCAGGGCCCCGTCGAGGCGGGTGGCCAGCTTCGCGGTCCACGCCGTCACTTCGTCCCAGGTCAGCTCGCCGCGCCGGACCGCGAGCAGCCGCTCGCGGTGCGGGCCGACCTCGACGCACAGCTCACCCGTACGCAGCAGCGCCTCCCCGCTCAGCAGCAGCCGCAGCAGGTGCACCACGTGCTTCCACCGCACCTCGCCGGTGCGCTCCCGGCGCGCGCGGGCCCGGGCAAGCTGGCGGTACGCGTAACGGCCGAACGTGCGGTGGACCTGCCGGGACAGGAACGCCGGGCTGATCTCGCGCAGTTCCGCGCCGAGCGGGGTGCACTGCTCGACCAGCGGGGAGTGGAGCACTTCGAGCAGGTTCGGATTCCCGTCGAGCGCGAGCGCGCAGCAGCGCTCCACCTCCCAGCTGAACTGCTCGGGCAGCGGCCCCTCCCAGTGCGGCGGCGGCTTCTCCAGCCGCCAGAACCACTCGGTCGGCGCGACGTACACCCCCCGCCGGTCGGTGTCGGACGCCGGCGTCGCCAGGCCGAAGGCGCGCGAACCCGCCACCACCGCAAGGATGGTGTGCTTCTCGACCAGCAGTCCGCCGCGCTCCACCCGGCCATCCTCGCCGGGCCCCGCCGCCGCCCGCCAGGGGTTTTACCGGCCGAGCCGCCGCCCGCGGGTCACGACACCTGCGCCAGCACCCCGGCCGCGATCAGCTCCAGGTGGTCCAGGTCCGACAGGTCGAGGATCTGGAGGTAGAAGCGCTGCGAGCCGGCCGCGCCGTAGCGGCCGATCTTCTCGACCACCTCCGCCGGGGTGCCGGCCAGGCCGTTCTCCTTCAGCTCCGGCACCTGCCTGCCGATGGCCTCCGCCCGCCGCGCCACCTCCGCGTCGTCCTTGCCGACGCAGGCGACGAGCGCGTTGGAGTACACCAGGTCGGACGGCGCCCGGCCGGCCGCCTCTGCCGCCTCGCGGACCCGGGTGAACTGCCGCTCGGTGTCCTCCGCCGAGCTGAACGGCACGTTGAACTCCGCCGCGTAGCGGGCGGCCAGCGCCGGGGTGCGCTTCGGGCCCATGCCGCCGATCAGCACGGGCAGCGGCGCCTGCACCGGCTTCGGCAGCGCGGGGGAGTCCTTCAGCTCGTAGTGCGCGCCGGTGTAGCTGAAGGTGTCGCCGGTCGGCGTCCCCCACAGCCCCGTCACGATCGCGAGCTGCTCCTCCAGCCGGGCGAACTTCTCCTTCGGGAACGGGATCCCGTACGCGGTGTGCTCGTCCTCGAACCACCCCGCCCCGATGCCCATCTCGACCCGCCCGCCGGACATCTGGTCCACCTGCGCCACCTGGATGGCCAGCGGTCCCGGCAGCCGGAACGTGGCCGCGGTCATCAGCGTGCCGAGCCGGATCCTGCGGGTCTCGCGGGCCAGGCCCGCCAGTGTCACCCAGGCGTCCGTCGGGCCGGGCAGGCCGCTGACGTCGCCCATCTTCAGATAGTGGTCGGAGCGGAAGAAGGCGTCGAAGCCGAGGTCTTCGGTGGCGCGGGCCACGGTCAGGAGGGTCTCGTACGAGGCGCCCTGCTGCGGTTCTGTGAAGATGCGGAGATCCATGGGAGCCATTGTGCGCCAGCCGTGCCCGGCGGCTTCCCGGGGCACGGCGGCGGTGCATAGAGTGCAGTCACCGCACTGCCCGGCTTGCCGCTAGGGGGTCAGGATGACGGTCGTCTACCGCGCGCCGGAGGGGGACGACGGACTGGAGTTCACGGTCCGGCTGACTCCCGAGGAGACCACGGCGCTGACCCGCGAGGCCCGGCTGCTGGCGGAGATCGTCGACAGTTGCCTGTGGGCCCTCGGCATGCTCCGTACGGGCGTCAACTCCCGAGACGCCGGCGGCCCCGCGCCCATCCCGGGCGACTGGTACGCCGCCCTGCGCGACCTGGAGCGCATCGCGCCCCGGATCGAGGGCACGCGCGACGCGGTGATCCGCGCGCTCGCCGAGTCGGGGGAGGGCACCGACCGGCTGGCGCACGCGATGCACACCGACGAGGAGGCGGCATTACGGCGCCGGGCGGCCGTGCTCGGCAACCCGCCGTCGGAGTGGGAGACCTGGGCGGCGAAGGGCGCGGCGGACTGACACCCGCGGCACCCCTTCATGCCGGGCCGTGAGGTGCGCCGCGCGCCCGGTCCTCAGGCCCGTTCCACCAGCACCGCCGAGCCCTGCCCCACCCCGACGCACATCGTCGCCAGCCCCCGCCGCGCGCCCGTACGCGCCATCCGGTGCAGCAGCGTCGTCAGGATCCGCGCCCCCGAGCAGCCCAGCGGGTGGCCCAGCGCGATGGCCCCGCCGTCCGGGTTGACCGTCTCGGGGTCCAGCCCCAGTTCGTCCAGGCACGCCAGCGACTGCGCCGCGAACGCCTCGTTCAGCTCGGCGGTCTCCACGTCCGTCACCGACCAGCCCAGCCGGTCCAGCGCCTTGCGTGTCGCCGGCACCGGGCCGATGCCCATGACGTCGGGGTGAACGCCGGCGGAGGCGCCGGCCGCGTACCTGCCGAGGGACTCCAGGCCCAGTTGCGCCAGCGCCTCCTCGCTGACCAGCAGCAGCGCCGCCGCCCCGTCGTTCATCGGCGAGGAGTTGCCCGCGGTCACGCTGCCGCCCGCGCGGAACACCGGCTTCAGCTTCGCCAGTTGCCCGGCCGAGGTGTCCTCGCGGATGCACTCGTCCGCCGTCACCGGGCCGGCGTCGGGCCGTACGACCGGCAGCAGCTCCGCGTCGAAGTGCCCCGCCGCCCGCGCCGCCGCGGCCCGCCGGTGGCTGCGCAGCGCGAACTCGTCCTGCCGCTCCCGCCCGACCCCGTACTTCCCGGCGACCTCCTCCGCGGTCTCGCCCATCGCGAGCAGCCCGTGCAGCTCGCGCATCCGCGGGTTGACCAGCCGCCAGCCCAGCCGGGTGTCGGCCGTCGCCATCGCCCGCGGCAGCGCCTCGTCCGGCCGGGGCAGCACGAACGGCGCGCGGCTCATCGACTCCGAGCCGCCGGCCAGTACCACGTCCGCCTCGCCGGAGGAGATGGCGCGGGCGGCGGTCGTGACGGCCTCCAGGCCGGAGGCGCAGAGCCGGTTGAGGGTGGCGCCGGGGACGGATTCGGGCAGGCCGGCCAGGAGGGCGGCCATCCGGGCGACGTTGCGGTTGTCCTCGCCGGCCTGGTTGGCGGCGCCCCAGTAGACGTCGTCGATACGGGCCGGGTCGAGCGCGGGAACGCCGTCGAGGAGCCCGCGGATCACCCCCGCGGCGAGGTCGTCGGGGCGTACGGCGGACAGCGAGCCGCGCAGCTTCCCGATCGGCGTGCGGCGGGCGGCGGCGAAGTGGACGGTGCGCACGGCGGGCCTCCCCATTGAAACTAGCGGCGCTAGTTTCGGACTATAGCCCGCCCGCCGGGCCCGCGGCCAGGATGCCCCGGGAAGCACCATCCGCCCACTTCCACGGTGATCGCTTACGATCGAACACGTTGTCCCGGACGCCCGCGAAGCCCATGCGAGGAGAGCGCGATGAGCAGTGCCAAGGTTGCCGACCAGCTCGTGGAGGTCCTGCTCCAGTACGGTGTGAAGCGCATCTACGGCGTCGTCGGCGACAGCCTCAACCCGCTCGTCGACGCGATCCGCCGCGGCGACGGCGCCATCGAGTGGGTGCATGTGCAGAACGAGGAGGCCGGCGCCTTCGCCGCCGCCGCCGAGGCGCAGGTCACCGGGCGGCTCGCCGCCTGCGCCGGCTCCTGCGGACCCGGCAACACCCACCTCATCCAGGGCCTGTTCGACGCCCAGCGCAGCGGCGCCCCCGTCCTCGCCATCGCCTCGCACATCCCGTCCACCCAGATCGGCAGCGGCTACTTCCAGGAGACCCACCCGGAGAAGCTCTTCGACCAGGCGTCCGGCTACTGCCAGTTGATCTCCCAGCCCGAGCAGATGCCCCGCATCGCCCGGATCGCCGCCCAGCACGCCGTCGGCGCCAACGAGGTCGCGGTGCTCGTCCTGCCCGGCGACATCGCCGACAAGCAGGCCGCCAACCCCACGGGGCACACCGTCCCCTGCGCCCGCCCGGCCGCCATCGTCCCCGACCCGCAGACCGTGCGCGAGCTGGCCGACGCCCTCAACGGCGCCGACCGGGTCGCGCTCTTCGCCGGCGCGGGCGTCCGCGGCGCGCACGCGCAGGTGATGCGGCTCGCCGAGACCGTCAAGGCGCCCGTCGGCCACACGCTGCGCGGCAAGGAGTGGATCCAGTACGACAATCCGTACGACGTCGGCATGATCGGCCTCCTCGGCTACGGCGCCTGCTACGACGCGCTCCAGGAGGCCGACCTCGTCGTGATGCTCGGCACCGACTTCCCGTACGACGCCTTCCTGCCCCAAGGCAAGACCGTCCAGATCGACATCGACGCCACCCGCCTCGGCCGCCGCACGCCGCTGGAGGTCGCCGTGCACGGCGACGTCGCCTCCACCCTGGAGGCGGTGCAGCCGCTGCTGCGCGAGAAGCGCGAGCGGCGCTTCCTCGACGCCACGCTGCGCAAACACGAGCGGTCGCTGACCAAGGTCGTCGAGGCGTACACCTCGAACGTCGACAAGCACGTCCCGATCCACCCCGAGTACGCCGCCCGGCTGCTGGACACGCTCGCCGCGGACGACGCCGTGTTCACCGTCGACACCGGCATGAACAACGTCTGGGCCGCCCGCTACCTCACGCCCAACGGCCGCCGCCGCGTCATCGGTTCCTTCACCCACGGCTCCATGGCCAACGCCCTGCCGCACGCCATCGGCGCCGCCAGCGCCGACCGCGACCGCCAGGTCATCTCGCTCTCCGGCGACGGCGGCCTCGGCATGCTCCTCGGCGAGCTGATCACCGTCAAGCAGCAGGACCTGCCCGTCAAGACCGTCGTGTTCAACAACTCCTCGCTCGGCATGGTCAAGCTGGAGATGCTGGTCGACGGCCTGCCCGCGTACGGCACCGACCACAGCAGGGTCGACTTCTCCGCCATCGCCCGCGGTGTCGGCATCCCCGCCTGGCGGGTGGAGAAGCCGGGCGAGATCGAGGGCGCGCTGCGGGAGGCGCTGGCGGCGAAGGGCCCCGCGCTGGTCGAGCTGATCACCGACTCCAACGCGCTGTCGATCCCCTCGCGGATCACGCTGGAGCAGGTGCGCGGCTTCGCGCTGGCCGCCGGGCGCACGGTGCTGGAGGGCGGCGTCGGCACGATGCTCGACCTGGCCCGCTCCAACCTCCGCAACATCCCCCGCCCCTGACCGCGCGGCCTTCGTGCCGTACGCGCCGGGCGCCCGCCCGGTCAGCCCGGTCCGTACGGCACGGGCCCCTCAGGTCAGCCAGGGCAGGTCGCCGAAGTAGCCGCCCTTCGCCGGCGGGGTGAGCAGCGCCTGCCGCGTGCGGTACGTCAGCGGTGCGCCCGCGCATCGCGCGACGGCCCGCGCGCTCAGCTCCCAGCGGCCCGCGGGGGCGCCCTCCGGCGGCGTCACCCGCCAGCGGGTGACCACCTCGGCGCCCGGCGCGAGCCGGCCGCGGGGCCTGCGGGTCGCGGCGCGCACCTTCCACCCCTCGGGGACCTGCAACTGCACCCGCGGCTCGGTCCACAGGGTGTCGGACCCGTTGTGCAGGGTGGCGGTGACCGTCAGCACCCGGCCCGGCTCGGCGTAGGGCGGGGCGCCGATGCGTACGCCGAAGGGCTCGCGGTCGTACGTGTCGCGCCACTCCCGCCGCATGACGTGCACCAGCCGGGCGGCGATGTCCGGCCGGTCCGCGACCCGGTCGACGGACTCGGCGGGGTCGTCCGCCAGGTTGTACAGCTCCACCTGCCAGCGGTCGTCCGCCGCCCTGCGGTCCTTGCCCGGCGCGAAGCGCACCGCCTTCCAGTCACCGGCGCGCACCGCCTCGGAGATCCGGCCGATCCGGTCGTGGTCGGCGGCGCGGGCCAGCGGCGTGGAGGCCCGCTCGTTCCGGTACCAGTACAGGAACTCGTGCCGGGGCGCGGGCCCGGTGCCGGTGAGCAGCGGGGCGAGGGACAGCCCGTCGACGTCCCGGGGCGCGGGGGCGCCGCCCAGCTCGGCGAGGGTGGGCAGCAGGTCTATGTGGGGCGTCGGCCGGTTCACGACGCCGCGCCGGATGCGGTACGGGGACCAGGCGATGAGCGGCACCCGGATGCCGCCCTCGTACAGGTTCCGCTTGTAGCCGCGCAGCCCGCGCTCGCGCTGGAAGAGCGCCGGCGTCACGCCGCCCTCCTCGTGCCGGCCGTTGTCGCTGGTGACGATCACCACGGTGTCCTCGGCGATGCGCCGCGCGTACAGCTCCTCGATCACCTGGCCGACCATCCGGTCGAAGTTCGCGACCTGCGCGGCGTGCCCCTTGTCCTCCGGCTTCCAGTCCGTGTCGCTGTACTCGCCGGTGTCCGGGACGGTGCTCGGGGCGTGCGGCACGTTGGGGGAGAGGTAGAGGAAGAACGGCTCCTCGGCGTGGTTGCGGATGAACTGCAGGGCGCGCCTGGAGAACTGCTCGGGCGCGTACGTGCCGCGCCCGCCGTCCCCGTTGCCCGCGAGCGGGACACGGCGGCTGTTGTGCCAGAGGTACTGCGGGAAGTAGTAGTGCGCGTGCCGGTGCGTCAGATAACCGTAGAACTCCTCGAAGCCCCGGTAGTTGGGGTGGCTGTGCTGGTCCGGCTCCTCGGGGCCGAAGCCCCACTTGCCGATGCACGCCGTGCGGTAGCCGCGGGCCCGCAGCAGCTCGGCGACGGTGGTGTCGGCGTCGCCGATGGAGGGCTGGATGCCGCGCATCGGGTTCTCCCGGACCCGGGCCCGGCCGCTGTGCAGTCCGGTCAGCAGCGAGGCGCGCGACGGCGCGCAGACCGGCGCGGAGGCGTACGCCGCGGTGAACCGCAGCCCGTCTTCCGCGAGCCGGTCCAGGTGGGGCGTGCGGATGAGCTCCTGGCCGTACGAGCCCAGCTCGCCGTAGCCGAGGTCGTCGGCGACGATCAGCACGATGTTGGGGCGGTCGCCGCGCGGGCTGCCCGGCGCGGCGGCGAGCGAGGCGGGGGTCAGCGCCGCGATGCCGACGCCCGCGGCCGAGGCGGCGAGGAACTGCCGTCGGGTGGTCAACCGGCTCCCCCTCTCGGACGACTGGTGCCGATGAGCAGCGCCGTCCGGAGGCGGTGGCGGGGCGGGCGCGCAGTGTCCCGGGCCGCGTCACCCGCCGGGGGTGAACAGGTCCGGCTATCGGGTCCGCCGTGGCGGAATCCGGGCCGGAAGCGGTGTGCGGCGCCCGTATCCGGGTATGGCCGGGCGTCCGACTTGCCGCGCCGTCTGGTCGGGACGGCGGAATGGCCGCGCAGGGGTGACCTACGGATCAGTTCCCCCCGGACTGCGTCTACCCCGTGCGCTTGCGTACGGCTTGACGTTTCGAGGGGGACCCTACCACCAACGATCGACGCCTCCGCGCGCGTTGGTGGCTCGCGGAGGCCGTGCCTCCGGTCGCTCCGTACCCGCTACTTGCGTCCCTCGTGTCCCTCACGCCACTCCCGTACCAGCGTGTCGGCGTCCAGCGGGGCGAGCTTCAGCGGCGGGCCGACGGCGGGCGCGCGGTGCGCCGCGCGGATCTTCTCGTTGACCTTCGCGACGATCTCGCGCACCTCCTTCTCGCTCCGCGCCCTGGTCACGGCGGCGAGCGCGGCCTCGGCCTCCTTGCGGACGGCGAGGGAGGGCGGCAGCGCGGACAACTGCTCGCGCGCCATCTTCGCCTTGACCCACCACAGCTCGTCGTACGGCCGGTCGAGATCCTTGAGCGGCTTGCCCTTGCCCGGGAGGTCGTCGAACTCGCCGCGCTCGGCCGCCTCCCGGATCTGCCGGTCGATCCAGGACTCGAAGCTCACACCCGGCGGCTTGCGTTCGGTCATGTGCGGTGCTCCCCTCCGCTCGCAGCGGTCGCCGATCGGCCGTTCTCCCACCTCAACGGTAGCGGCGGCGCCCGGGACCGCGGCGCGCGGGCCGCGTCGCGCCGATGGCGGCTCTCAGCTTGCGCACACCTTGGTAACAATTCAGACAATGGCCTCGGAAGGTGTCCATCCGGCCCCGAGAGGGAGACCCACGTGCCCCGTCTGCGTTCCGCGCGCCGTGCACCGCTGCCGCCGCGCCGTGCCCCGCGCCGCGCGCGCCCCACGCCGCGGCTGTCGCGGCTGCCGCGCTCCGCGCACGTCGCCGGCGCCGCGGCCGCCGTCCTCGCCCTGTCGGTCGCCGCCGCGTCCTGCGCCGTGCCCGGGCAGGGCGGCAGCGCCGCCGCCGCCGACCCGGCGGCGGAGCTGGTGCTGCAGCCCGTCGCCGACCGCGGGCACGACCCGTTCACCCCGAGCACCGCGACGCCCGACGGCGCCGCGCCGTCGCCCTCCCGCACCGCCGCGCCGCCCGACAGCCCCCCGCCGGCGGAGCCGAGCAGGCACCAGTCGGTGTCGGGCGGGAAGGCCGGGCTGTACGGCGGCGTACGGAACGTCGCGAGCTGCGACGTCGACAAGCAGATCGCCTTCCTCGGCCGCGATGCCGACAAGCAGGCGGCGTTCGCCCGCACCCTGCGGGTCGACGAGGGGGACCTGCCGGGCTTCCTGCGCGAGCTCACCTCGGTGCTGCTGCGCGCCGACACCCGCCTGACCGGCCACGGCTTCGCGGACGGCGAGGCGAGCCCGTTCCAGTCGGTGCTGCAGGCAGGCACCGCGGTGATGGTCGACGACAAGGGCGTGCCGCGGGTGCGGTGCGCGAGCGGCAGCCCGCTGACGGCGCCGGAGAAGCTGAGCGGCAACGACCGCTACGGCGGCACGGGCTGGCGCGGCTTCCGGCCGTCGCGGACCGTCGTGGTCACGCCGGCGCAGCGGGCGCTGTCCCGGCTCGTCATCGTGGACGTCAACACCGACCTGTGGTTCGAGCGGCCCGTCGGCGCGCGGCCCGGCGAGGACCGGAAGCTGCCGCAGCCGCCGCGGGACCACTTCAACCCGCCGGCGCCCAGCCGTACCCACAGCCCCAGCGCCGAGCCCACGGGCAGCCCCGGGCCGACCACCGAGGGCCCGTCCGAGGGGCCCGGCACCGAGTCGGGGGAGCCGAGCACCGCCCCGCCGCTGCCGGGCGGCATCGACGAGGAAGAGGACCACGAGCGCGTCTCCGCCGGCGAGTCGGCGGGGGCGGCCGCCTCAGCCGGGTGACCCCGCCGGCTCCGCCGCGGGACCCGGCGCCGTCCGGGGCGCGGCGGGCCGGCGCCGCACCGGCGCCAGCGTGAACCCGCGCGGCATCAGCGTCAGCCGCTCGGCTATGTCCAGCCGGTAGCCGGGGTCGCCGCGCAGCTCGTACCTGCGCAGCAGCAGCCCCAGCACGAGCGTCGCCTCGTGCAGCGCGAACTGCCGCCCGATGCACGCCCGTTCGCCGGTGCCGAAGGGCTTGAAGACGTGCCCGGGCCGGGACCGTACCCGCTCCGGCAGGAAGCGGTCCGGGTCGAAGCGGCCGGCGTCCGGGCCCCAGACCGCCGGGTCGCGGTGCAGGGCCGGGATCAGCACCAGGGCCCACGCGCCTGCCCGCATCGGGTGGACGCCGCCCAGCAGCGTGTCCGTACGCGCGGCGCGGGTGAACGCGGGCGCCGTGGGCCACATCCGCAGCGACTCGTCCAGCACCCGGCGCACGTAGCGCAGCTTGCTCACCTGCCGGTACGACGGCTCCCCGGCAGGACCCCACACCCGGTCCACCTCGGCGCGGGCGCGGGCCATCACCTCGGGGTGGCGGGAGAGGTAGTACAGCGCGAAGGAGAGCGCGCCCGAGGTCGTCTCGTGTCCGGCGACCAGGAACGTGAGGATCTGGTGGCGGATGTTCTCCGGCGACAGCCGCTCCCCGGTGCGCGGATGGCGGGTGTTGAGCATCAGCCCCAGCAGGTCCTGCGCGCCCGGGTCCGCGCGCGCGGTGCGCTCCCGAACGACCCGGTCGACGACGGAGGTGAGATACGCCGCGTCGGTGCTGCCGCGGCGGCCGGGACCGCGGTTCTTCACCGGGCTGAACGGCCGCGGCACGTCGCTGCCCTGGGCGTGGCGCAGGGAGCGGACCATGGCGGCGACGAAGGGGTGCTGCTCGGTGCGCTCGAAGGAGCCGAAGTCGTAGCCGAAGCCGGTGTGGGCGATGGTCTCCAGGGTCAGCTTGGTCATGTCGGCGGAGACGTCGGCCGCGGTGCCCGCGGCGGTGTGCGCGTCCCAGGCGGCGGTCAGCCGGGAGGCCATCGCGAGCATGACCGGGTGGTAGCGCTCCATCGCCCCGCGGGTGAAGGCGGGCGCGAGGATGTCGTGGCCGAGCTGCCAGTTGGGCTCGTGGCTGTGCGCGGTGAACAGGCCGTCGCCGGCCACCTCGCGCAGGTGGTGGACGGCGAGCACGACGCGCTTGGTGAACCGCGACTCGTCCGCCAGCTCGGCGACCAGGTCCGCGCCGGAGACCACCACGATCTCCAGCCCGAAGATCTTGCGTCGGAAGATCGGCCCCAGCTCCCGGGCCATCCGCAGCGAGTCCTGTACGGGCCTGCCGGGGTCGACGCCGAAGACGTCGCCCACCACCGGCAGCCGGTGGCGGGGGTGGGGGATGCGGCTCAGCTCCGGCCAGGGTCCGGGACGGGTGCGTAAGAACGGCGTCGCCATCGTGCCCTCCCTTATTGAACTCGATTCAGTAAGCAGCGTGCGGCAGTGCTGAACCGGTGTCAAGTAAGGTGGCGCGATGGCTCGTTCCGGCGCTCGGGGTATGCAGACGGGGCGCCCGCGCACCCGCATGGGCACCGAGGAGCGGCGCCGGCAGTTGCTGCGGATCGGCGCCGAGCTCTTCGCCGAGCGGCCCTTCGACGACGTGTGGATCGAGGAGGTCGCCGAGCGCGCCGGCGTCTCGCGGGGGCTGCTGTACCACTACTTCCCGGCCAAGCGGCAGTTCTACGCGGCCGTCATCCGGCACGAGGGCGAGCGCCTGCTGCGCATGACCGAGCCGGACCCGGACACCCCCGTCGGCCGGCAGGTGCAGCAGGGGCTGGAGGCGTACCTGCGCTACGCCGAGGAGCACGCGCGCGGCCTGCGCGCCTTCCACCGCGCCTCGGCCACCGGGGACCAGGAGATCCACGAGATCCACGAGCAGCTCCTCGCCGAGCAGGAGCGCCGGATCGTCATGGTGCTCGACGCCCAGGCCGCCGCCGGGCTGATCGACGGGCCCGCGCCCGCGGCGCTGCGGCTGGCGGTGCACGGCTGGCTGGCGTTCGTCACGGCGGCGGTCCTGGACTGGCTGGAGCGGGGGGAGCCGTCGCGGGCGGAGGTACGGGAGGTGTGCACCCGGGCGCTGCTCGGGGCGCTGGCGGGGGCGCGGGGGGACTGAGGCGCCGTGGCCCTCCGGGCCGCCCGCGGTGCGGTGGCCGCGGACTCCGGGCCGCGGACCCGGCCCGCGCGGGTCCCGGAGCTGCCCCGGAGGCCACCGGGCGGTCCCCGCGGGCCCGCCGGCGCTCGACTCGTGAGCTGCGGGCCGCGGCCCTACGCTGGTGAGCATGGCCGCGCGAGCACTGGACGCCACCGGGGCCGCGGAACTCGTACACGCCGCGACCGCCGCGCCCTCCATGCACAACGCACAGCCGTGGCACTTCCGCTGCCACCTCGGCCAGCGCATCGTCGAGATACGCGCCGACCTGGAGCGCGCCATGCCCGCCGCCGACCCCGAGCGGCGCTCCCTCCACGTCGGCTGCGGCGCCGCGCTGTGCAACCTGCGGGCCGCCGCGGCCGCCGCCGGCTGGCGGACCAGGACCGACCTGCTCCCGGCCGCGCACGAGCCGCTGCTGCTCGCCTCCGTCCGGCTCACCGGCGCGGAGCCCGGCGAGGAGACCGACGCGGCGCTCGCCGGGCTGGCGGAGCAGATCCCCCGCCGGCACTCCAGCCGCTGGCCGTTCGCGGAGAGGCCCGTACCGCCCGCCGATGTGACGGACCTCGTCGAGGCGGCGCGTACCGAGGGCGCGACGCTGGTCTTCCCCGACGCCTGGCACGCGGCGTCCCTGCTGGAGCTGGTGCAGGACGCCGAGCTACGCGACGCCGAGACGCCCGACCGCGCCGAGGAGCTGGCCCGCTGGACGCACCCGTGGCCGGACACCGCCGACGAGGGTGTCCCCGGCTACGCCTACGGCCCCCGGCGCCGCAGCGGCGCCGCCCCGATGCGCGACTTCGGCGGCCGCACCGAGCCGCCCGGCCGGACCAGCGCCCCCTTCGAGTCCGCGCCGAACCTCGCCCTGCTCGGCACCGCGCACGACAGCCCGGCCGAGTGGCTGCGCGCGGGCCAGGCGCTGGAGCGCGTGCTGCTGACCGCCACCCGCGCCGGGCTCGTGGTCTCGCTGACGAGCGAGGCGCTGGAGTGGTCCGACCTGCGCGTGCTCGTCCGCGACCCGCTGACCGACGTCGGCCAGGTCCAGATGGTGCTGCGCATCGGCTACGGGCCCCGCGGCCCGACGACCCCGCGCCGGCCGCTGGCCGAGGTCATGGAGATCCTCTGAGCACGGGCCGCGGCCCGGTACGCACGCGAAGGCCCCGGAAACGACGAACGGCAAGGAGCACCGCGCTCCTTGCCACTCTCAACGTATAGCGCACCCCGGGGCTTGCGGCAAGACCCACCGTTTGTTGCAGAATCTCCCGCCGAAGCCAGGACCTGCGGAAACGGGAGATTCATGAGCGACGTGATCATCGCCGGCGGCGGCCCGACCGGGCTGATGCTGGCGGCCGAACTGCGGCTGCACGGCGTGCGCGTGGTCGTGCTGGAGAAGGAGCCGGAGCCGACGAAGGTGGTACGGGCGCTCGGGCTGCACGCGCGCAGCATCGAGGTGATGGACCAGCGCGGCCTGCTGGAGAAGTTCCTCGCCCTCGGCAAGCGGTACCCGCTGGGCGGGTTCTTCGCGGGCATCACCAAGCCGGTGCCCGAGCACCTGGGCACGGCCCACGGCTACGTCCTCGGCATCCCGCAGCCGGAGATCGAGCGGCTGCTGTACGAGCACGCCCGCGCGCTCGGCGCCGAGATCCGCCGCGGCAGCACGCTGACCGGGCTGAGCCAGGACGCGCACGGCGTGACCGCGCAGACGGCCGCGGGCGAGCTGACCGCCCGCTGGCTCGTCGGCTGCGACGGCGGCCAGAGCACCGTCCGCAAGCTCCTCGGCGTCGGCTTCCCCGGCGAGCCCGCCCGCATCGAGACGCTGATCGCCGACGTCCGGCTGACCGCGCCGCGCGCGGAGGTCATGGCGGCGGTGGCCGAAGTCCGCAGGACCCAGCTCCGGTTCGGCATCGCGCCGTTCCCCGACGGTACGTACCGCGTCATCGTGCCCGCCGCGGGACTGGCCGCCGACCGCGGCGTCCCGCCCGCCTTCGACGAGCTCCGCGCCCGGCTGCTGGCCGTCGCGGGTTCCGACTTCGGTGCGTACGAGGCGACTTGGCTCTCCCGCTTCGGCGACGCCACCCGGCAGGCCGAGAGCTACCGCACCGGCCGCGTCCTCCTCGCCGGCGACGCGGCGCACGTGCACCCGCCGGTGGGCGGGCAGGGGCTCAACCTCGGCGTCCAGGACGCGTTCAACCTCGGCTGGAAGCTGGCCGCCGAGGTCGCCGGCCGGGCGCCCGCGGGGCTGCTCGACACGTACCACGCCGAACGCCACCCCGTGGCCGCCGACGTGCTGGACAACACCCGCGCGCAGACGCTGCTGATGTCCACCGAGCCGGGACCGCGGTCCGTACGCCGGCTGCTCGCCGAGCTGATGGACATCGAGGAGGTCAACCTCCGGGTCGTCGAGAAGATCATGGCGACCGCCGTCCGCTACGACCTCGGCGACGGCCACGCCCTGCTCGGGCGCCGGCTGCGCGACCTGCGGCTCAAGCGGAACGGCCGGCTCTACGAGCTGACGCGGGCCGGCCGCGGACTCCTGCTCGACCAGACCGGCCGGCTCTCGGCGGCGGGCTGGGCGGACCGCGTCGACCACGTCCCCGACACCGTCGAGGCGGGTGACGCACGGGACGCGAGCGACGGCCTGGACGCGCCCGCCGTGCTGCTGCGCCCCGACGGGCACGTCGCCTGGGCCGGCGAGGACCAGGACGATCTTCTCGGCCACCTGCCGCGGTGGTTCGGCGCGCCGGCCGCCTGACCCCCGGGCGCCGGCGTCAGTACTCGGCGAGCAACTGCTCCAGCATCTCCTGGCTCGCCTCCTGCTTCTCCGCCGCTGCGCACAGCCCGTCCATCGTGAGCAGGTAGCGCTCGACGTCGTTGCGCTTGTCGAGGTAGAGGGCGCTGGTCAGTTGCTCGATGTACGCCACGTCCGGCAGGTCCGGCTCCGCGAAGCGGAGGATCGTCAGCGGGCTGACCACGGCGGCGAAGCGGCCGGTGGCGAGGCGGGCGACCTGGACCGTGATGTTCGACAGCTCCAGGATCCCCAGCAGGTGCTTGATCTGCGCGCGCATCACCGTGCGCCCGCCGAGCGGGCGGCGCAGCGCCGCCTCGTCGAGGACCACCCAGTAGCGCGCCGGCTGGTCGGCGTGGCCCAGGATCTGCTGCCTGCGCAGCCGCA
Organism: Streptomyces sp. CMB-StM0423; assembly: GCF_002847285.1. Lineage (NCBI taxonomy): Bacteria > Bacillati > Actinomycetota > Actinomycetes > Kitasatosporales > Streptomycetaceae > Streptomyces > Streptomyces sp. CMB-StM0423. The sequence goes on from NZ_CP025407.1 coordinate 6,925,925, forward strand.
GGTCGACGTGGCGCTCTATGGCGGCCTCGTCCGCGTTCGGGTACGCGACCTGCGCGAACGCCCGTGCGTAGTCGGCGGTCTGGAGCAGTCCCGGGATCCGCTGGGCCTGGTAGGAGCGGATCAGCGAGGCGGCCTCTTCGAGGCCGAGGAACGTCTCCATCCAGGCGGGCGTCACGTCGCTGTACAGGTGCCACCAGCCGGTGGTGTTGGCGCCGCGGGCCAGCGCGAGGTAGTGCTCGCGCTCGGCCTCGTCCTCCACCCCGTACAGCGTCAGCAGGGCGGCGATGTCGTGCTCCTTGCAGCCGCCCCGGCCCAGCTCCAGCCGGCTCAGCTTGGGCTGCGAGGCGCCGATGGTGCGGGCGGCGGCCTGGAAGGTGATGCCGCGCTGCTCGCGCAGCCGCCGCAGGTTGTTGCCGAGGATGATGCGTCGGACGGTGGGGCCGCCTCGGGACGGGGCCGGCAGCGAGTTCGTCTCCGACATGCTTGGCGCGTGCATCGGGCTCCCAAGGATGATCAGGTCGCGCCCTTCAGTCTCGCATCGAAGGAGTCAACGTGTACAGGGAAAGCGATTGTTAAAGTTGAATATGCCTCTGGTACGCGGCCGTTACGCTCTTCGGCCGGCCGGGCCGTACGAGCTGTCCTGGCCGCTCAGGGGCGCCGCGCGAACACCGCGCGGGCGCGCGGACTGCCGTCCGGCCGCCGCCCCAGCTCCTCCAGCGCGGCCGTCGCCACGGTGAACCCGGTGCGCTCCAGGTCCGCCAGCACCTCGGGCAGGCGGAATGTGCGGTAATACATGACGAACCGCGGGCGCCACAGCGCGTTCCGGACCCGCATCGCGGTGTCGAACCCCCACAGCACCCAGTATCCCCGGGACCCGACCGGCTGCGGCGCGGGGACGGGGAAGGCGAAGTACCCGCCGGGGCGCAGCGATCGGAAGACCTGCGAGAAGAGCGCCGGGCGCTCCCGGGGCAGGAAGTGGCCGAAGGCGCCGAAGCTCACGGCGAGATCGAAGGCGGGCGCGAAGGGCAGCGCCAGGGTGTCCGCACGTACCCAGCGCATCGAGGGCGGGTCCGCGGCGTCCGCGTACGCGCGCCGCGCCCCGGCGAGCATCCCGGCGCTGAAGTCGACGCCGACGACCCGCTCCCTGCACACCCGCCGCAGCATCCCGGCGCCCGCGCCCGTGCCGGTGCACACGTCGAGGCCGTACGCGAACGGCCCCAGCGGCTCGGCGGCGGCGGCGAACGCGTCCAGCACGCGGTCGGGGGTGCGGAACGGGGAGCTGTCGAACTTCGGCGCCAGCAGGTCGTAGCCGCGTTCCGTGGAGGACATCGCCTGCACGGTCAGCTCGAGAAGGGTCGGGCCCTCGGGACTGAACATCGTCGATCAGCGTAGCGGCGCCGCGCGCCCGCGGGCGCCGTGCGGGTCCCGGCTGCCGGGCCGTTGACATGCGCGGACGGCCGGTCCCAGACGCGGAGCCGGCAGAGATGAACGCTCGTGCGCAGGACGAACACCCGGGAGCGGGGTGGTATGGCGGAGATCCTGACCCTGCGGGACGCGGTGGCCGAGCTGGTGCACGACGGGGACACGGTGGCGATGGAGGGCTTCACGCACCTGATTCCGTTCGCGGCGGCGCACGAGGTCATCCGCCGGGGCGCGACCGACCTGACGCTGGTACGGATGACCCCGGACCTCGTCTACGACCAGCTCATCGGCGCCGGGCTCGTGCGGAAGCTCGTCTTCTCCTGGGGCGGCAACCCCGGCGTCGGCTCGCTGCACCGCTTCCGCGACGCGGTCGAGAACGGCTGGCCCCGGCCGCTGGAGATCGCCCACCTCCCGCAGCCGGAGATCGACGCCCGCCTCGCCCGCGCCCGCCTCGACCCGCTGACCCCGCGCACGGTCACCTCGGCGGACACGCTGCGCGCGGAGCTGACCCGGGTGCGCAGACAGGGCTACGCGATCGTGGACCAGGAGCTGGAGGAGGGCCTGCGCTCGGTCGCGGCCCCGGTCCGGGACCGCGACGGCACGGTGGTCGCGGCGGTCGACATCCCCGTACCGGCGAGCCGCAACTCGGTCGAGTCGGTCCGCCGCGACCTGCTGCCGCCTTCTGGGGGCGGTGGCGAGAATCGAGGCGGACCTGAGGGTGACGCGCACGCGGCCGTGAAGGGGGCCGGCCGGTGGCGGCAACCGCCGCACGAGGGACACCACTTCCCCCGGAGCGCTACGCCGACACCGCCCCCGCCGCCTCGCCCGGCCCGCCCTCCGCGCCGGGCAGCCGCCGCGTGCGCGGCACCGGCGAGGGCAGCAGCCACAGCACCGCAAGCGCCGCCCCGACCGTCGCCACCCACAGCGTCGGCCGCAGCCCGAGCGCAGCGCCCAGCGCCCCGCCCGCGAGCGCACCGAGCGGCCGGACGCCGAAGTTGACGGTCTGGAAGGCGCCGAGGACACGGGAGCGCAGGTCGTCGGGGATGGCGGCCGCGAAGTAGGCGTTGGCCGAGATGTCGAGGATCATCACGCCGAACGCGGAGGCGAACTCCGCGGCCAGCAGCATCCCGGCGACCACCGGCGTCGGCCCGTCGGCCAGCGGTATCAGCGTGAGCGGCACGCTGAAGCCGGCGAACCCCGCGGTCATCGCGGGCCCCACCCCGTACCGCGCCACGACCCTGGTCGCGAGGACCGCCCCGACCAGGCCGCCGACGCCGCCGGCCCCGAGCACGAGGCCGAGGAGCCCGGGGCCGAGGCCCAGTTCCCCGGTCGCGTAGAGCACGAACAGCGCCTGGAAGATGAAGTTGAAGAAGTTGAGCGTCGCCGTCGCGGCGGCACAGGCGCGCACGGCGGGAGTCCGCAGGATCCACCGGATACCGGCGGTGGCCCGGCTCTTCTCCCGTGCGGCGGGCGGGGGTTCGGCGGGGGAGATGCGGCCGAGGAAGAGCGCCGAGACGAGGTAGCTGAGCGCGTCGAGCAGCAGCGCGAACGGCGCGGTGGCCACCTGCACGAGACCGCCGCCGACCCCGGGTCCGGCCGTGAACGCCAGCGCCCGGCTGCCGTTGAGCAGCGAGCTGCCCTGGACGTAGCGCTCGACGGGCAGCAGGGCGACGTACACGGTGCCGGCGCAGACGTTGAACAGCGCGCCGAGCGTGCCGACGGCGAAGGCCGCCGCGTACAGATGGGTGAGCGTCAGCGCGTCGAGGGCGTACGCGACGGGGACGGAGGCGACGGCCAGCATCCGGCCGAGGTCGGCCGCGATCATCACCTTGCGACGGCTGCGCCGCCGGTCGGCCCAGGCCCCGGCGGGGATGGAGAAGAGCAGCGCGGGCAGCAGCGCGGCGGCGGTGAGGAGACCCATGTCGGCGGCGCCGGCGCCGAGGAGCAGCACGGCGGCGAGGGGGAGGGCGATGCGGTGGACCTCGTCGCCGAGGAGGGAGACGCTCTGGGCGGCCCAGTAGCTGCGGAAGGGGCGGTCGCGGAGCAGCTCGGGCAGGGCGGGGCGTATCACGACGGGGGCTGTGGAGGGTCGGGGCGGGCCTCCGGGGCGGTCGGGGGCGGTGCGGCTGCCGTATCCGCCGAGCCCGCCGTGTCCACCGGGTCCGCCGCGTCCGGCCCGTCCGGTGGGTCGACGAAGGCCAGGCGCAGCAGGCTCACCAGCCTCGCGCCCTCCGGGCGCCGCGCCGGGTCCTCGAAGCGGTCGTCGTAGCGGGACAGCAGGCGGGTCATCTCCTCCGTCAGCCCGGTCAGCTCCTCGGGCGTGAGGTACAGGCTCCAGTCCCCGGAGTACTCCGCCGCCTGCCACGCGCGCGGCAGCCGGTGGCGGGCGGCGAGTGCGGCGCCCAGCTTCCGCACGTACGCGTCGACCTGCGCCATCGTCAGGTCCCCGACGGCCTCGGTCGCGGCGGGGTCGTCGTACGCGGCCTCCCAGTGCGTCGTACGCGCCGTGGCCCGCCACGGCTTCTCCCGCCCCCGCCCGCCGCCGCTCTGCTCGACGAGCCCGTACTTGGCGAGCATCCGCAGGTGGTACGAGCACCCGGCGACGGATTCCCCGGTCAGCTCCGCGGCCCGGGTGGCGGTGAGCGGACCGTGCCGGCGGAGCAGGCCGACCAGCTCCATCCGGGTGGGGTGGGCGTAGGCGCGCAGGGCGCGGGCGTCGGTGAGGTCGATGCGGTCCGGCATGCATCTAAAGATACCTTTAGAAAGGTTTCTTTAGAAGCTTGGCGGGCCAACCGGGAGGAGAATGGGACCGATGGATCTGGCGAGCGTGGCGGACGAGCTGTACGGGCTGCCGCCGGGCGAGTTCGTCGCCGCCCGCGGCCGGCACGTCGCCGCGGCGCGTACGGCCAAGGACCCGGCGCTCGCCAAGCAGATCGCCGCCCTGCGCAAGCCGACGCTCGCCGCCTGGGCCGGCAACCTGCTGGTCCGCTCCGCGCCCGAACAGGTCGACGCGCTGCAGCGGCTCGGCGAGGGCTTGCGTGCGGCGCAGGACCGGCTCGCGGGTGACCAACTGCGTGAGCTGACCCGGCAGCGCAACGCGCTCGTCGCCGAACTCGCCCGCGAGGCCCGCCGGCTCGCCGCCGAGGCCGGCCAGCCGGTCGGCGACGCCGTCCAGCACGAGGTCGAGACGACGCTCCACGCCGTCCTCGCCGACCCGGACGCGGCGAGCGAGTGGGCCGCGGGCCACCTCGCCAAGCCCCTCACCACCCGCCCCGGCTTCCCCGGCACCGCAACGGCCGCGACCACCGCGACCACCGCCCGCCGCCCGGCCCGCAAGCGCCACCTCAAGCTCGTCGCGGACCCCGCGAAGGCGCGCGCCGAGGAGCTCACCCGGGCCCGTAAGGAGGCGAAGTCCGCCGAGCGCGAGGCCCGTGACCAGGACAAGGCCCTGCGCCGCGACGAATCCCAGCGGGACAAGGCGGAATCCCGCCTCGACGAGGCCACCGCCCGCGTCGCCGACCTGACCGGGCAACTGCGCACCGCCGAGGAGGCCGAGACCCGGGCCCGCGAAGCCCTCACCCACGCCCGCCGCACCCTGACCGCCACCACCCGGGCCACCCGCGAATCCCGCAGAGCGGCCGAGAAGGCGGCGGCGAAGGTCGCGAATCTGGAATCCGCATCGGACACATGAGACGCCTTGTCCGGCAACGCCCCCGCCGGCCTCGCACCGTACGCGCAGCCGGCTCTCCCGAAGTGCCCGCCTCACAAGTGTCACGCCCGGGGGGTGGGCGGTGTCTGGATGGGGACCGGATCGTTTGAGCGAGGAGAGATCGTGGCGTTGCGTGTTCCCAGGGCCGAGCTTCCCGGCGAGATGCGGGAGGCGATGGTGAAGCAATTCGGCGAGTTGCCCGAGCCGGTGGAGGTGCTGTTCAACCACCCCGACGTGGCCGTCGACAATCTGGAGTTCGCCGCGAAGGCGGCCTCGTGGCGCGCCGTCGACGCGAGCCTGAAGTCGTTCGCCCACATGGCGGTCGCCGCCCTCGTCGGGTGCAGTTGGTGCCTCGACGCCGGCTACTTCCAGGCGCGGAACGAGGACCTGGACCTGGCCAAGGCCGGCCAGGTGCCGCGGTGGCGGGACTCGGACGTGTTCTCGCCGCTGGAGCGCGAGGTGATGGCGTACGCGGAGGCGATGTCGGTGACGCCGACCGCCGTCACCGACGCGCAGGCCGCGAGCCTGCTGGCGCAGCTCGGCTCCGCGGGGCTCGTGGAGCTGACCGCGTTCGTCGGGTTCGTCAATCTGTCGACACGGGCGAACACCGCGCACGGCGTCACCTCACAGGGCTTCTCCGAGGCGTGCGAGATCCCCCTGGCCGGCCGCACGGAAGCCGCCGGCCGGGCATGACCACGGCGCCCGACGACCCGTTCGTCACCCACCGCAGCCTGCTGTTCACCGTCGCCTACGAGATCCTCGGCTCCGCCGCGGACGCGGAGGACGTCCTTCAGGAGTCCTGGCTGCGGTGGGCCGCCGCCGACCGGTCGGCGGTACGGGACGCGCGGGCGTACCTCGTACGGACCGTCACCCGGCAGTCCCTCAACCGGCTGCGGACACTGGCGCGGCGGCGCGAGGACTACGTCGGCGAGTGGCTGCCGGAGCCGCTGCTGACCACGCACGACGTGGCCGAGGACATCGTGCTCGCGGAGAGCGTGTCGATCGCGATGCTCACCGTGCTGGAGACGCTCGGGCCCACCGAGCGGGCGGTGTTCGTGCTGCGCGAGGTCTTCGACATGCCGTACGGCGAGATCGCCGACGCCGTCGGCAAGCCGGCGGCCACCGTGCGGCAGATCGCCCGGCGGGCCCGCGGGCACGTGGCGGCCCGCCGGCCGCGGGTGCAGGTCAGCCCGTCCGAGCAGCAGGAGGTGGTGGAGCGGTTCCTGGCCGCGCTGCACACCGGCGAACTGCAGGAGCTGCTGGCGGTCATGGCGCCCGACGTGGTCCTGGTCGCCGACGGCGGCGGGATCGTGGCCGCCGCGCTGACTCCGATCCAGGGGGCCGGCACGGTGGCGAAGCTCCTCGCGACCGCAAACCGGGCGGCGCTGGCGACGGCCGCCGTCTGGTTCAACGGCGCCCCCGCGGGCCGGGTCGAGTTCGACGGGGAGCCGGCGGCGGTGAGCCTGGAGCTGGCCGACGGGAAGATCACCCGCATCTACGTCGTACGCAATCCACACAAGCTCACCCGTATCGACCACCCCGCCCGCCTCACCAGGTGACGCACGGACGCCGCGCGGTGCGGCGGACGGCCGGGTCTGCGCCGAATCCGGCTTCCTGGCGCGACTGCCGGACGGGGACCCGCTCCCGCGGCAGACTGGTGCGGGTCGAGCCCGTATTCGAACGTACAAGGAGCGCCGATCATGTCCGAGCAGCACTTACCCGACGGAACCCGGTCACTGGACCAGCAGCGGCCGCACTCGGCGCGCGTCTGGGACTACTGGCTGGGCGGCAAGAGCAACTACGAGGTCGACCGTGAAGTCGGCGACCAGATGGCGGAGGTCGTGACCGATGTCGTGGAGGCCGCGCGGGCCGATCGCGGCTTCCTGATGCGGTCGGTGCGCCACTTCGCCGCCGATGCCGGGATCCGCCAGTTCCTCGACCTCGGCGCAGGGCTGCCCACCAACCACAACACCCACGAGGTCGCGCAGGACCTGGCGCCCGAGTCCCGCGTCGTCTACGTCGACAACGACCCGCTCGTGCTGCGGTACGCCGAAGCGCTGCTCACCAGCGGTCCTGAGGGCGCCACCAACTACGTCGACGCCGACGTGCGCGACGTGGCGGCGATCCTCGAACAGGCGGCGAAGACGCTGGACTTCAGCCGGCCCGTCGCCGTGATGATGCTGGGGATCGTGCAGTTCATCGTCGACGACGCGGAGGCGCGCGAGGTCGTGCGCCGGTTCGTCGACGCCGTTCCCTCCGGCAGCTATCTGGCGCTCGCCCACCCCGTCAAGGGCGTGAGCAGTGAGGTGGACGGCGTTCTGCAGATGTGGAACGAGGCGAGCGTGGACCCGCAGACGCTCCGCACCCACGCCGACGTCGGCGGCTACTTCGACGGCCTGGAGATCCTCGAACCGGGCGTCGTCCCCTGCGCCCAGTGGCGCCCCGACGACGCGGCCGTGGGCCAGAACCGCGCGGTGGCACCCTGGCGGGTCTGCGCGGTGGGCCGAAAGCCCTGACGCCGGCCGCCCGGGGCCGCGGCGGCTGAGCCGTACGCGCGCGGGGTGCGCAAGTCCGATCCACTCTGCCGTCATTGGCCCTGTTCCGGCCGCGCGGTCCCCGCTGGGATGGATCCACCCCCATCCCCGGCGAAAGGCTCCCGATGACCGTGCCGCGTACGCGCCCCTTCGTGCAGGTCGACGTCTTCGCCGAGACTCCTTACGGCGGCAACCCCGTTGCCGTCGTCCTGGACGGGACGGACCTGACCGGCGAGGAGATGCAGCGGCTGGCGCGCTGGACGAACCTGTCCGAGACCACGTTCGTGCTGCCGCCCGCCGCCCCGGAGGCGGACTACCGGCTGCGTATCTTCACCCCGCAGGACGAACTGCCGTTCGCCGGGCACCCCACCCTCGGCTCGGCGCGGGCCTGGCTGGACGGCGGCGGCCGGCCGCGGCGGGCCGGCCGCATCGTGCAGGAGTGCGGTGCGGGCCTGGTGACCGTACGGCATGAAGGGGACTCGCTGGCGTTCGCCGCGCCGCCCCGGATCCGCGAGGGGGCGCTCGACGACGAGTATCTGGACCGTACCGTCGCCGCCTTCGGCATCGCGCGCGAACGGGTCGTGGCCCACCAGTGGGTCGACAACGGGCCCGGCTGGGCCGTGCTCCAACTGGCCACCGCCGAGGAGGTGCTCGCCCTCGAACCGGACCTCTCGCTCATCCCGGCCGCGATGGTCGGCGCCATCGGCGCGTACCCGCAGGGGGCCCCGTACCACTACGAGATGCGCACCTTCGCCCCCGGCGCGGGCGTGCCCGAGGACCCCGCGTGCGGCAGCATGAACGCCGCGGTCGGGCAGTGGCTCACCGGCACCGGCGCCGCCCCCTCCGCCTACCGTGTCTCGCAGGGCACCCGGGTGGGCAGGACCGCCGGCATCGGGGTCACCGCGGACACGGACGGCACCGTCTGGGTCAGCGGCACCACCGCGGTCTGCATCCGCGGCAGCGTCACCGTCTGACTTCAGCGCCCGGCGTCCGCCACCGTCGACGCCGCCTGGTCGAGCGGGCCTGGCGACCGGACCGGTGGCATCACGCATCGCGGCAGCGGCGGGCGTACCGCTCGACGGCACGTGGAACCCGCAGCGGGTCGCCGCCTGACGACGGCGGGGAAGTTCAGCCGTCCTCGGCCACCAGGATGATCGTCTTCCCGGGGGTACGCCGGCCGGGGGTGAACGCGGCCGCCGCCTCGGCGAGCGGCCGCACGCTCCCGACCAGCGGCTTGAGCCGGCCGTCCCGCAGCCGTCGCGCCAGGTCCGCCAGGCGGTGACGGTCGGGTTCGACGACGAAGAAGACAGCCCGGCCGTCGCCGGGCCTGACGGTGACCGGCTCGGCGATGGTCACCAGCGTGCCGCCGGGGCGGACGAGCGCGGCGGAGCGCGCGAGGATCTCGCCGCCGATGACGTCGAAGACCACGTCGCACTCGCCGGCGTCCTCCAGCCGCTCCGAGTCCAGGTCGACGAACGCGGCGGCGCCCAGCTCCAGGGCGGTGGCCCGGTCGGCGGCGCGGCCGGTGCCGACCACCCGGGCGCCCGCCTCGCGGGCCAGTTGCACGGCGATGGAGCCGACGCCGCCGGCCGCGCCGTGGACGAGCACGGTCTGCCCGGTGGTGAGCCCGCCGTGGTCGAACAGCCCCTGCCAGGCGGTGAGTCCGGAGATCGGCAGGGCGGCCGCGGTGACGTGGCCGACGTCGGCGGGCAGCGGCGCGAGGTTGCGGGCCTCGACGGCGGTGTACTCGGCGAGGGCCCCGTCGCGGGTCCAGTCGGCGAGCCCGTAGACCCGCTGCCCGATGGTGAGTCCCGTGGTGCCGTAGCCGAGTTCGGTGACCACGCCGGACAGCTCGTGCCCCGGCACGCTCGGCGTCCGGTCCCGGCCGGCGCGATCGGTCCACGTGCCCGGCCAGGCCAGCTCGCCGGGGGTGAACCCGGCCGCGTACACCTTCACGATGACGTCGTTCCCGGCGGCGTGCGGAGGGGGCAGGTCGGTCAGGGACATCCCTGCCGGGCCGGCGTCACGGTCGCGAACGGTGATGGCTTGCACAGGATTCAGGCTCCTCACCGGGCAGCCGGGAGCGACTGCCCGCTCTGCACAGGTGGGTGCTCTCCCGGGGGAGACGAGCGGTCTCTCAGCGGCCGCCGCGGTCCGCGTAGCCGGCGAGCAGCGCGGAGAGGATGTCGGTCAGCCGCGGCTGCACCTCCACGACGGAGTGCGACAGCTCGGGGTCGGTCTGGTAGAAGACGCGCAGTTGCGTGCCCGGGGCGGCCATCTGCCAGAGGGCTCCCGCCATGGAGGTGGCCGTGGTCACGACGCTGCGCGCCTGGTCGGCGTCGAGCGGGGTGACGGCGCTGAGTGCGGTGCCTATGGAGTCGACCTCGGCGATGGCCCGCCGCTTGAAGGACCGTACGGAGTCGTGCGAGACGTTGCGCTCCAGGTTCAGCGCGGTGTGCGCGAGCAAATCGCAGAAGAGCGGGCGGTCGACCAGGGAGCGGGCCATCAAGTCGGCGATCGTACGGGCCTTCTCGTCCCACTCCGGATCGTCCGCGGCGGCGGCCGGGACGTCCGCGAGGCCGGCGCGGACGTCCTGCGACCAGGCGTGCCAGGCGTCGGCGGCCAGCCGCAGGAAGATCTGCTCGCGCGTCTCGAAGTAGCGCAGCATCGCCGACTTGTGCATGCCGACGGCTTCCGCGATCGCGGTGACGGTCACCTCCCGGACCCCGTGCGCGGTGGCCAGCCGGGCGGCCGCGGCGAGGATCGCGTCCTCGCGGGCGCGCTTGGCCTCGGGGCTGCGGGCGCGTACGAACTCGGTTCCGGTCACGGTCCCAGCTTAACGCAACGCGGTTGCGATACCAAGGGCGAATCTAGCGCAACGGTGTTGCGATATTAGCGCAACCGTGTTTCGCTATAGACATGAAGACGACGCAGCCCCACACCTGGTTCATCACCGGCTCCTCGCGCGGCTTCGGCCGCTCCCTGGCCGTCGCCGCCCTGGAGGCCGGCGACCGGGTCGTCGCCACGGCCCGCAGACCGGAGCAACTGGCCGACCTGGTCGGGAAGTACGGGGACCGCGCCCTCCCCGTGCCCCTCGACGTCACGGACGCCGCGGCCGTCCAGGCGGCGTTCCAGGCGGGCGTGGACCGCTTCGGCCGCATCGACGTCGTCGTCAACAACGCCGGCTATGCCAACTCCTCGGCGGTCGAGACGACGCCCGAGGACGACTTCCGCAAGCAGTTCGAGACCAACTTCTGGGGCGTCTACCGCGTCTCCACCGCGGCCGTCCCCCTCCTGCGCGCGCAGGGCGGCGGCGTGATCGTGCAGTTCTCCTCGATCGGCGGCCGGGTCGGCGGCAGCCCCGGCCTCGGCTCGTACCAGGCGGCGAAGTTCGCCGTCGACGGGTTCACCCGCGTGCTGGCCGCCGAGACGGCGCCGTTCGGGATCCGCTGCCTGGTCGTGGAGCCCGGCGGCTTCGCGACCGACTGGGCCGGCTCCTCGATGCGCATCCCCGAGGTCACTCCGGAGTACGAGGCGACGGTCGGTGAGATGGTGCGCCGGCGTGCCGGGGTCACGTCTCCGGGTGACCCCGACCGCGCCGGCGGGATCCTGGTCCGCCTCGTCAAGGAGACCGAGTTGCCCTCGCACCTCGTCATCGGCGCGGGTGCGGTGGAGATGGCCCAGGACTATTCGCGCGGCCAGCTCGACGAAGCCGCCGCCTGGGAGGCGGTGAGCCGGTCGGCCGACAGCGGCGAGGAGTATCCGGTCGCCTTCCCTCCGGCCGCCGGCGGGACGGCAGCGCGGTGAGCCGGTGGTCAGGGGGCCGTACGCGACGGGGGCGCCCGCCGCACCCCGCCCCGCGGGGCCGGACGGCCGCGCGTCCTGCTTCCGGGCGGGGTGCCGGGCGCCCGCGGGCGGAGCGTGCCGGTCAGGGCCGGAAGACCGGTTGCTTCTCCTTGCGCAGGGAGGCCATGACCTTGTCGTTGAGGTTGAGGTGGTGGCGGACCAGCTCACCCGGGGTGAGCGCCATCCACTGGGCGAGGCTGACGTCCTCGAAGCGCGGTGCCTGGAACATCTCCAGCAGCCGCAGCGGGGTGTCGCCGGTGTTCTCGATGTAGTGGCCCATCGCGAACGGGACGTAGCCGACGTCGCCGGCCCGGAAGTCGAACGTCCTGTTGTGGCCGGAGTTGGCGAACACGCCCATGCGGCCGCGCCCGGAGACGTAGTACTGCCACTCGTCGTTGCTGGGGTGCCAGTGCAGCTCGCGGATGGCACCCGGGTCGATCTCGACCAGGGCCGCCGAGGTGGTCGTGGAGGCCGTGAAGTTGGTCGAGTCGACGATCCGGGCGGTCCCGCCGCTGGTGCGTACGGGCGTCATGGAGTCCAGGTTGTGCTTGAAGCTCCGCGGCACGTCGCCCGCCGGGCTCACGATCCGGTCGGAGCCGAGCGCCGGCGGGACCGGGCCGTTGAACATGTACAGCTCGGACTCGGGGAGCGAGTCGAAGTCCTCCTCCGCGACGCCGAAGTTCTTGGCCAGCACCGAACGGGGCGTGTGGGCGAACCAGTCGGAGATCTGGAACGTGTTGTTCTCGGAGAACTCCCCGTCGTCGAAGACCAGAAGGAACTCCACGCCGTCGGCCAGCGCCTGGATGTGGTGGGGGATGCCCCGGGGGAAGAACCAGAGGTCGCCGGCCGTGACGTCCTCCAGGAAGTTCCGGCCCTCCTGGTCCACCGCGCTGATCCGGCAACTGCCCTCCAGTACGTAGGCCCACTCGGACTGCAGGTGCCAGTGCAGCTCCCGGATGGCGCCGGGCTTGAGCCGCATGTTGACGCCCGCGAGCGTCGTCGCGATCGGCAGCTCCCGCTGCGTCACCTCGCGGGCCCAGCCGCCGGCGTCCAGGCGCATGTGCGCCTGGCTGAAGGAGAACTTCATGTTGGGCAGCGTCCCGGCGTCCTCCTTGGGGGGAACGAGGAGGTTCGGGTTCTGGATGTCCATGGGGGTGTTGCGCGGGCCGTTGTCGGTCGCGCCGTGTCCGTCGCGGATGGGCTGCGGCACGTCGTGGACGGTCGGGTCGGCCATGATCCTTGCCTTTCTGGGGAGGGACGGGTCGTCACGGGTGAAGGGAGCGCGTGCTCAGGAGCCCTGCACCATGAGCACGATCAGGTAGGCGTTCATCGCGATGACCAGGGCGCACACCACCGCGCCCGCGGCGGTCGTCACGGGCCGGTTGACCAGAGGGCCCATGAGGTCGCGGCGGCGGGTGAAGATCACGAGCGGCAGCAGCGCGAAGGGGATGCCGAACGCGAGGACGACCTGGCTGAAGACCAGCGTGGAGGTGACCGGGAGTCCGGAGGACAGGACGATCAGCGCCGGCGCCATCGTCACCGCACGCCGCGCGAACAGCGGGATGCGCCGCCGCAGGAACCCCTGCATCATCACCTGGCCCGCGTAGGTGCCCACGCTGGCGGAGGAGACGCCGGAGGCGAGCAGGGCGACGGCGAAGGCCATCGCAGCCGCGCCGCCGACGGTCCTGCCCAGGTCCGCGTGGGCGGCGGTGATGGAGTCCAGGGCGCCCGGGCTCGTACCGCGGAAGAGCGCCGCGGACAGGCACAGCATGCCCAGGTTGACCGCGCCCGCCAGGGTGAACCCGAGCGCGCAGTCGATCCGCAGATAGCGCAGCAGGAAGCGCCGTTCCGCGGGGCGGCCGGCCTTGATCCGGCGCTGGGTCAGGGCGGAGTGGAGGTAGACCGCGTGCGGCATCACCGTCGCGCCCACGATCGCCGCCGCGAGCAGCACGGTCGTCTCACCTTCCAGGTGCGGCACCATGCCGGCCGCCGCCGCCGAAGGGGACTGCCCGCCCACGGCCACGAGGTCGTACGCGAAGCCGGCCACCACCAGCAGCAGGAGCGCGAACACCGCGAGTTCGAAGCCGCGGCACCCGCGCTGCTGGCACGCCAGCACGGCGAAGGACACAAAGGCCGTCACCACCCCGGCCAGCGGGACGGGCATGCCGAAGAGCAGACTCAGCCCCAGCGCCGCGCCGGCGAACTCGGCCAGGTCCGTGGCCATGGCCACCAACTCCGCCTGCACCCACAGGACGCGGCTCGCCCAGCGCGGCGTGAGGTCGCGGCACTGCTCGGGCAGGTTCCGGCCCGTGGCAAGACCCAGCTTCGCCGACAGGTACTGCACCAGCAGCGCCATCACGTTGGCCAGCACCACGACCCACACCAGCAGGTACCCGGTCCGGGCTCCTGCCTCGATGTTGGTCGCGACGTTGCCCGGGTCGATGTACGCGACGGCCGCGACGAACGCGGGGCCGAGCAGCGCCAGCCGGAACCGCCACCGCCCGCGCGAGCGGATGTCGCGGAAGTCCCCGAGCACCTGCGCGTTCTGCTCCTTGACCGCCGGCCGGGGCGGCCTGGTGGCGATGGGTGCGCTCATCGCCGCCGCCCCTCACCGGCCTGCCGGGGTATGAAGGGGCGCTCCCGGCGGCGTACGAACCGGCGGGCGCAGATACGCACGCCGAGGAACGCCGCGAGCAGCGTGCCCCGGACGAGCAACTGCTGGGTCGCCGCGAGGACCGTGAGAAAGAGCAGCAGCGCATCGTATATCCGGGTCGGAATTCCGGACCAGCGGAACCGGCCGGAGCGGGCTGACGTGCGGAAGGCGGCACGCCAGCGGGACTGCGATGACGGTACGGAACCGGGCTGCCACACGATGTCTCCTCTCGACACGTAGCCCTTATTCGACTTCGGGCACGCCCATACGCTGCCCGGGGCCGATCACCGCCGCGTCACCACCACGTCACCCGTACGGAGAATTCCAGTCCCCGCACGGGAACAATCGGGCGCCGGAATCCCGGATTTCCGGCCGTACGCGCCCCGCCCGGCACTCGTGCCGCCGCGCCGTTATCCTCGAAATCGTGTGGTGCACAGGGGGAGTCGTGTGCCATTGCCGCGGTACCCGAGAGGCCGGCCCCCAGCGGGCAGGGAGCCTGAGGAGATCCGATGCAGATGCGACCCGGTGAAAACCCTTCCCAGGACGTTCCGCAATTGAATCTGATGGGCAATTTCGATCTGCGCTGTGCCGGCGAATCGGTGGCCGTCACCCCGGCGGGACAGCGGCTGCTGAGCCTGCTCGCCCTCAGCCACCGCACGGTGACCCGCGAATACGTCGCGGACAAACTCTGGCCGGACGCCGCGGCCACCAAAGCCGCGGGAAGTCTGCGGTCGACCCTGTGGCGGTTGCCGAAACTCGGCCACCCTCTGGTCGTCGCTACCGCCGGCACCCTGCACGTGGCGGACGAGGTGGAAACCGATCTGGATGCCACCGAACACCTCCTGAACCGGACCATCAAGCACGCGGAGTCCCCGGCCCGGCACATGCCAGGCGAGGCGCCCCCCGACCTCGAACCGGCCGATCAGGCGCTGAGCTGCGACCTGCTGCCCGAGGCGTGGGACGACTGGGTCGTCGTCGAACGGGAGCGGCTGCACCAGATGCGCCTCCACGCCCTCGAATCGCTCGCCTGCGTCCACCGCTCCGCCGGCCACTTCGGCCGGGCGCTGGACGCCGCCCTGCGCGCCGTCGCCGGCGAGCCGCTGCGCGAGAGCGCACACCGCGAGGTCATCGAGACCTATCTCGCCGAGGGGAACACCGGCGAGGCGATGCGCCACTTCGAGGAACTGCGCCGGCTGCTGCGCGCGGAACTCGAACTGGAGCCGTCACCCGCGCTGCACCGCCTCCTGACGGACGCCGTGACCGCCAAGCGCACGGAGCCGTGACGCTTCGGTGGCGGCGGCCGGGGACGGTGGAGTCATGGCTGCTCAATCCCCTACGGGGGTCCTCGTCCTCCGGGTCTGGTGGGAGCCGGCACACCCGCCGGCCCTGAGAGCGCGGCTGCTGGTCGTCGACGACCCGCGGGAGGCCCCCGTCGAATACGCGACCGCCGCCGGTACGGAGGACGTCACTGAGTCCGTACGGGCCTGGCTCCAGGAGTGGAGCGACAAGGCGCGGGCACGCGGCGGCGACGGCTGAGGGACGCCGGCGCGGTCACAGCGTGCGGCGCACACCCGCATGGCGCTCGATCGCATCGCCGTGGGCCTCGGTGCCTGCGCGTGCGGCGCCGCGGCCCTGGCCGGTCAGGCCCTCCCGGGTGAACACCCGCCAGGACCTGGCCCCGTACACCCGCCGCGGCTCGTACGCCGCCGGGCGGGAACTACGCGCCGGTGGCGGAGCCGACCGGATCCGGTGCGGCCGTCCGGCCGGCGGCGGCCCGGTCGGCCTCCACGCGTTCGCAGACCCGCGCGCACGAGTGGCTGATCAGCCGGGAGACGTGCATCTGCGAGATACCCAGGTGGTCGGCGATGCCGCGCTGCGTCATGTCGCAGAAGAAGCGCAGGTAGAGGATCTCGCGCTCGCGTTCCGGCAGTCGGCTCAGATGCGGTCGCACGGCCTCGCGGTCCACGGCCTGGTCGAAGCCGGGCTCGGTGCTGCCGAAGGTGTCGAGCAGCGAGTAGCCGTCCTCGGTGCCCGGCAGGGCCGCGTCGAGGGAGAGCGTGGCGTAGCTCTCCCACGCCTCCAGGCCCGTACGCACCTCCTCCTCGGTCAGCCCCGCCGCCTCCGCTATGTCCGCGGTCGCCGGGAACCGGTCGTCGGCCGTGACGGCCAGCGACAGGCCCGCGCTGCGGACGCGGTTGCGCAGCTCCTGGACCCGGCGGGGCACGTGGACCCCCCACATGTGGTCACGGAAGTGGCGCTTCAGTTCACCGACGATCGTCGGCACGGCGAAGCTCTCGAAGGCGCTGCTGCGCCCCGCGTCGTACCGCCGCACCGCCTTCACCAGGCCGAGGTGCGCGACCTGTTCCAGATCCTCAAGCGCCTCGCCGCGGTTGCTGAACCGGCGGGCCAGCCGCGCGGCCATCGGCATCCACGCGCGTACGACCTCCTGCCGCAGGGCCTTCTTGTCGGGCCCCTCGGGCATCCCGGCGAGCCGGCGGAACTGCGCGGAGGTGTCGGGTGCGTCGTGGTGCGGGTGCTTTCTCCTTGCCCGGACATGCGCCACGGGGGCCTCCCTCGGGCGAGTCGTGCGTGTTCGATTCTCAGGGGAGGACGACGGCGTACGGCACCGCCCGCCGGGACACCGGCCGCGGCCGGAGCGCCGGCGGCGGGGCGGCCGCGGACTCCTGCGGCGTGCCTCTGGTCCGAAGCACGTGGGCCGCCTGCCCGACGCCGTCTGAGGCAAACGGGGCTCATACGGCCTGTTCCAGAATACGCCGGTATGTCACCCCGCACGAACGGTCGCCGCCCCGCCTCCCGGTGGTCCGCCGGATCGCCCTCGGCTACGCCTCCGCCACCCACGGTGGCCCGCCCGGCGCCCGCCCGAGATCGGCCGTTAGGACCCGCCGGAGCGTGGTACCCGGAATGTCCGGCCGGGGCACGGCGCGTACGTGACCGGACAGGCGCACCGCCGTGCCCGCGGGCCGGGACAGCACATACCGCTCGGACAAGGAGCACGACATGACCTCCGCCGATGTGGATCCGGACCTCTCCATCGCACTCGGTCGCCAGTTGCGCGTGGACGCGATACGGGCCGCTGCCGCCGCCGGATCCGGCCACCCCACCTCGTCGATGTCCGCGGCCGACCTGATGGCCGTCCTGCTCGCGAGGCATCTCCGCTACGACGTCGACCGGCCCGACCACCCGGGAGCGGACCGCCTGGTCCTGTCCAAGGGGCACGCCTCGCCGCTGCTGTACGCGGCGTTCAAGGCGGTCGGCGCCGTCGACGACGAAGAACTGCTGACGTTCAGGAAGCTGGGCAGCCGGCTGGAGGGGCATCCGACACCGATGCTGCCGTGGGTCGACGTGGCCACCGGGTCGCTCGGCCAGGGGCCGCCCATCGGCGTCGGCATGGCGCTGGCCGGCAAGCGGCTCGCGCACCTCCCGTACCGGGTGTGGGTGCTGTGCGGCGACAGCGAGCTGGCCGAGGGCTCGGTCTGGGAGGCGTTCGAGCACGCCGGGTACGAGCATCTGGGCAACCTCACCGTGATCGTCGACGTGAACCGGCTCGGCCAGCGCGGGCCCACCCGGCACGGCTGGGACCTGGACGCGTACGCCCGCCGGGCGCGGGCGTACGGCTGGCACACCATCGAGGTCGACGGGCACGACGTCGCCGCCGTCGACGCCGCGTACGCCGAGGCCGCGGACGTGACCGACCGGCCGACGGCCGTCCTCGCGCGCACCGTGAAGGGCAGCGGGGTCGCCGCCGTGGCGAACCGGGAGGGCATGCACGGCAAGCCCCTGCCGGACCCCGAGGCGGCGATCGCCGAGCTGGGCGGCACCAGCCACCTGCGCGTCGAGCCGCACACCCCGCCGCCCGCGCTCGCGCCGCCGCGCGCGGCGGCGCCGCATCCGCTGCTGCCGCGGTACGACGTGGGGGACCCGGTGGCCACGCGTGACGCGTACGGGCAGGCGCTGGCGGCGCTCGGCACGGCCCGGCCGGACGTCGTCGCCCTGGACGGCGAGGTCGGCGACTCCACCCGCACCGAGTACTTCGCCAAGGAGCACCCCGACCGGTACTTCGAGTGCTACATCGCCGAGCAGCAACTCGTCGCGGCGGGCGTCGGCATGCAGGCGTGCGGCTGGGTGCCGTTCGCCGCGACCTTCGCCGCGTTCATGACCCGCGCCCACGACTTCGTGCGCATGGCCGCGGTCAGCCGGGCGAACCTCAGCCTGGTCGGCTCGCACGCCGGCGTCGCCATCGGCGAGGACGGCCCGTCGCAGATGGGGCTGGAGGACCTGGCGATGTTCCGCGCCGTGCACGGCAGCACGGTGCTGCACCCCTGCGACGCCAACCAGACCGCGCGACTCGTCGCCGCCATGGCGGACGAGGAGCTGACCGGCGTGCGCTACCTGCGCACCATGCGCGGCGCCCGGCCCGTCCTCTACGGACCCGACGAGGACTTCCCGATCGGCGGCAGCAAGCTGCTGCGCGCCACGCCCGGCGACAGCGTGACCATCGCCGCGGCCGGGGTCACCGTGCACGAGGCGCTGGTCGCCGCCGAGTTGCTGGCCGCGGAGGGCATCGGGGCACACGTGCTCGACCTGTACTCCGTCAAGCCCGTCGACGTCGCCGCACTGCGCGCGGCGGCGGAGCTGACCGGCCGGATCCTCACCGTCGAGGACCACCGCCCGGAGGGCGGCCTGGGCGACGCGGTGGCCGAGGTGTTCGCCGACGGCCGCGCCGTCCCGCGGCTCGCCCGGCTGGCGGTACGCACCATGCCCGGCTCGGCGACGGGAACGCAGCAGCTCGCGGCGGCGGGCATCGACGCGGAGGCGATCGCGGCGGCGGCCCGCAACCTCGTCGACGCGGAGGCCGCCAGGCCCCTCTGACGGGGAGCGGCACCGGATCGGCGGCGAGCGGAACGGTCCGGCCTCAGCTCTCAGCCGGGGCCGGACCGTGTGCCACGATCGAGTACGGTGCCGGCGCGCTTACGTCCCGTAGACGAAGCAGAACGGATGCCCCGCCGGATCCGCGTAGACGCGGAAGTCGCGCCTGCCCCCGTCGTCGTCGGTGTCCAGCGGCCGGGCGCCCAGCTCCAGCGCGTGCCGCTCGGCCGCCTCGATGTCCGTGACCCGCAGATCCAGGTGCAGTTGCTGCGAGTTGTCGTCGGCTCGCGGCCAGTCCGGCGGGCGGAATCCGGGCGCGCGCTGGAAGGCGAGCCGGGTGCCGTCGGGCGCGAGGAGTTCGCACCAGTCGTCGTGGCGCGAACTCACCTCGCCCCCGAGCAATCCCCGGTAGAACCCGGCCAGCCGGAGCGGGTCCGGGCAGTCCACCGCGACCAGGCAGAACGTGGCGACCGGCATGACGACCTCCTCGATGACGACGTGACCCACGCCGGATGCCCCGCGGGGCACGTGCTCAATCCGGTGCCCCACGGGTGGCGTAGGTCGCAGTCCGCGGTCAGGCCCTGGCCAGCAGCTCCCGCACGCCCTCGGCCGTCAGGGCCATCTCTTCCGGCGTGCCCGCGTCGACGACCAGCGACGGGCCGTCCGCGGGCCAGCCGCGGGCGAGGTCGCCGAGCCCGACGGCGTTGTAGCGCTCGATCTCGGGGAAGACCTGCTCCAGGCGGTCCGGGGAGGTGAAGACCGGCACCAGCCGGGTGCCGTCGCCCTGCTCCACCACCGGCAGGCTCAGCGTCTCCGCCGGCCCCGGGGGCTCAGCGGCGGGGTCCGGATCGGGCAGCAGCACCCGGCTCTCGGCCAGCGTGTGCAGCGCTTCCTGGTCCGGACCGTTCTCGACGACGGTGTGCAGCGCCTGCTGCGCGGCAGAGCGCTGACCGTTCGGGTGGTACGTCATGGGTGTCCCTTCGCTGTGCGGTGCCGGAGGCCGGTCTCGGCCCGGGTTCCCCGGGCGGGCGGACTGAAACCGGAGCGCACTACTGACGTTTTTGTCCGTTTGATGACAGATCCCCGGTAGCTGACGATGGGGGCGTCGAACCCGACCACCAGCAGGGAGAAACCATGCCGAGAGGATCCAGCCCCAAGCGGGAGCGCCAGTACGGGCACATCGAGAAGGGCGCCCGGAGGCGCGGCGCCGGCCCCGCGCGGGCCAAGGAGATCGCGGCCCGCACCGTGAACAAGGAGCGCGCCCGTACGGGCGAGGCCCGCACCGCGAGCCGCACCTCCACCCGCGATGTCTCCTCCGCCCGCCGCGGCGGCCTCCGCTCCCACGGCGGCGCCGCGGGCCCCACGTACGACCAGCTCTACGCGGAGGCCAGGCGCCGCAACATCCACGGCCGCTCCTCGATGAACAAGGCCCAGCTCAAACGCAAACTCTCCCGCTGACCCACCACGCCCGGTCACCCACCCGGCCGAACCCACCGCCCCGGCCGGGCGGGTGCCGGGGGCGGGGCGGGGGGTTATCCGGCGGTGCGGAACGGTGACGTCACGATTCCAGTGCAGGACGGCGGTCGAATTGGCCGCAGGCGAAGCCGTCTTCACCCTCACCTGGGCCGGCGGACATGGCATACGATGTCGCGTCTGCTCGGATATCCCCGATGGTCGTGACGACCGGTAGGTGATTGTCGCGATGGCCCGTCAGTACCTGTTACGTGTGCGTCAGTGGCGGGCTGCTCATCCTGTCGGGCGAGTGATGGCCGGGGCGCTGTCCGCGGTGCTGATCTTTTCTGCGGCTGCCGACGCCAAGCAGTACCCCTCCGGCGTCGGAGTCCTCAGCGCCCAGACCTCCGGTGGCCTGGTCGTCGTCGGGGAGCCGAAGCGGCATCCTTGGGTGGGCTCCTTCGGCTCCTACTTCCTGTGTACGACCACGGGACGCGAAGTCACCGTAAGGCGCATTCGCTACGAAACGCCGGTCCGTCCGCTCGACGTCACCCTCACGCTGCGGGAGGTGCGCAAGAACACGAGCAGCGTCATCTCTGCCCAGGGTGCACCACCGGAATTCATCGATCCGGACACCGGGTCCGGCCTCGCCATGGGAGGCTCGTACGAGAACTTCCGCCCGGGCCTGCGCATCACGCGCCCCTGCAGTGAATCCGGGAAGGGCGGCCACGGCTTTACCGAGCTGCTCTTCGTCGTCAAGGCCGACGAACGCGGTGGTGTGATCAAGCGGGCATGGATTGATTACACGATCGCGGGGAACCCGGATCGCCGATACTCACTCGCCCTGCACCGGGTGATGGTGCTGTGCGGGGACGGAGTTCACGGACTGTACGACGAGAACGCCTGCGCGATCTCCGAGGACGTACCCTGACCCGAAGCCGATGGCTGTGACGGGCGGGGTCAGTTGAACCTCTCGTAGGAGGTGCAGAACCTGTCCGGGCCCGGGTCGTCGTCGATGCAGACCTGGAAGGTGTACACCCGGTCCTCGATGAGGTTGTACCTGCCGCCGTCGTCGGCACTCTTCGTCACGCGGCCGTCACCGCCCTCGTCCAGGAACCCGGCGAGGCGGTCCCCTGGCGTGCCGCGTACGACGAAAGTCGCATCCCCGCACGTCGCTCCCCGCGTCCGACGTTGGTCGCACCGCCGGACCGGAACTGCGCCAGACGGTCCGCGGCACCTGCGAGTCCCAGCGTGGAAGCGCCCCTCGGCACCGCTTCCAGGAAGACCGTGAACTCGCCGCTACGGGGCAACGGTTGCCCCGCGGTCACGACGGCCGCCGACGAGGCCGTCGGCACGCTGGCCTCGCGGCGGGAAAACACGGCCTGTTCGCCCAGTTCTCAAACCTCCGACGACTCGGCCCATCATGCGAGTGCGCCAGTCGGCGGATCAGCGCCCTCCTGGGCCGAGCCGCCGGCCGGGCCGGAGGCGGTCTCTCCCAGGCCCCGGCGGATCGCGGTCTCCACGGGTGAGTACGCGCCGTCGGCCCGCTCCAGTTCGTACGGCGCGGCCGGCATCAGCGGCGGCTGGGCCATGAAGCGCGGCCGTGCCCCGTGGTGCGGCTGCGCCGCGTGTACCAGGAACGGATGGCACAGGAACACGTCACCCGGGGAACCGGTGGCGAGGGTGAGCGGCCGGTGGGCGGATGCCGCTACGAGGTCCGGCGCGATGGCCAGGCCGCTCGCGCCCTCCTCTCCGTACGGCTCCAGCACCTTCGGCACGTCGAGGTGGGAGCCGACCCGGATCCGGGTCGGCGCGTCCTCTTCCCCCACCTCGCTGAAGAGAAACAGCATCAGCAGGGCCCGGCCGTGCGAGCGGAGATTGGTGAAGGGCCAGGTCTCGCCCTCCACCGCGTAGCTGCCCTCGATGTGCCAGCCCGCGTCGTCGGGCTCGTCCTCGTGCGGAAAGCGCAGCGGGAAGGTGCCGAGCGAGTAGCGCGGCGCCCAGCGCCCGGCGCCGGCCAGCAGGTCGTACGCCCGGTGCAGGGCCGGGGAGTTGGGTGCGGCGGCGAACGGTCCCTGTGCCATCTCGCCGACCCAGTCCACGGGCCGCGTCCACGTCTCCGGGTCGTCCGGGTCGCAGCCCGTCTCCCGCCACAGCAGCCGCGCGCAGCTCGCGGCCACGCGGGGCGCGACGGCGCCCTCCAGCTTGACGAAGCCGTCGCGGAGGAAGCGGGATACCAGGGTCGTGTCGTCCATGCCGCCATCGTGAGGCGCCGGCCGTCCCGGTCACCCGACACTTGCCGCACCGCCTTTATCGGGTGCGGCGTTCCGGGCCGCGCCTGATTGAATCGATGGCCGGGATCTTGGAGGCGAGCGTGCTGGAGCGGCTCAATCAGGCCATGGAGCACATCGAGCGGCGGCTCGACGGCTCCGTCGACGTGGCCGGGCTGGCGCGGGTCGCGGCCACCTCGGAGTATCACCTGCGGCGGATGTTCTCGGCGCTCGCGGGGATGCCGCTGTCGGAGTACGTCAGGCGCCGCCGGCTGACCGTCGCGGGCGCGGAGGTACTGGCCGGCGAGCGGACCCTGCTGGAGATCGCGGTGCGGTACGGATACGGCTCGGGAGAGGCATTCGCGCGGGCGTTCCGCGCGGTGCACGGCGTGGGGCCCGGCGAGGCGCGGCGCACCGGCGCGGCGCTCAGCTCCCAGCCCCGGATGACCTTCCGCCTCATCGTCGACGGGAGCAGCAGCATGCGCTACCGCGTCCTGCACAAGCCGGAGTTCAACGTGGTCGGGGCGAGGGCCCGGGTCCCGCTCGTGCACTGGGGGCCGAACCAGGCGATCATCGACTTCGTCCGCGGGACCGGTGACCGGGCAAGGGAGTTGCTGGAGGAGCTGTCCGACCAGGAGCCGCACGGCCTTCTCGCGGTCTGCGACGACCTCGATCCCAGCCGGGCGGAGGGCACCGACCTCGACTACTACCACGGGGTCGTCACCTCGGCGGTCGCGCCGGAGGGCATGGCCATGCTGCCCGTGCCGGCCGGGACCTGGGCGGTGTTCACCACCTCGGGGCCGGCGCCGGAGGCGATCCAGGCGCTGTGGCGGGATGTGTTCACCCAGTGGTTCCCGTCGAACCCGTACCGGAGCCGTCCCGGGCCGGAGATCCTTCGTACCCGGATGTCGGCGGACGGCAGCGAGGCCGATGCCGAGCTGTGGCTGCCGGTGGAACGGGAGGCCGGGTGATTCCGGCCGCAGATGGTAGTGGCCGGCCCTCTGGATCGGGCCTGGTTACGGCGTCGTCAGAGGGACCGGTGCGGTCGGTGGACCCGGCGCGCGGAGGCAGTTGCGCAGAGTGATCAGGGATCCGGAGAAAGCGGGACGGCCGAGGATGAGATCCGGGCCAGTCGGGATAAGGATGGTGTCCAGGGGGGGACTTGAACCCCCACGCCCTAATACGGGCACTAGCACCTCAAGCTAGCGCGTCTGCCATTCCGCCACCTGGACCGGTGGATGCCGCGCGGGCGGGGCCGCTGCGACGCGGTACACCCTAGCAAACCTGCGGGGGCCCGCGATCACCCCGCGGGTTGGGTCGCGGGGTCCGGCGGGGCAGGATGGGGCGTGGACCCCCAACGTGCCAGGGAGGCATCGTGAGCCAGCCGGAGAACGCCCGTGGCGGCACCGTCGAGCGCGCGGAGAGCGAGGTCGTCGACCTCTGCCGTGAGCTGATCCGGATAGACACCAGCAACTACGGCGACCACTCCGGGCCGGGGGAGCGGGCCGCCGCGGAGTACGTGGCGGAGAAGCTGGCCGAGGTGGGGCTGGAGCCGGAGATCTTCGAGTCGCACCCCGGGCGGGCGTCGACCGTGGCGCGGATCGAGGGCGAGGACTCCTCGCGTCCCGCGCTGCTCATCCACGGGCACCTCGACGTGGTGCCGGCCAACGCCGCCGACTGGACCCACGACCCCTTCTCCGGCGAGGTCGCCGACGGCTGCGTCTGGGGGCGGGGGGCGGTGGACATGAAGGACATGGACGCCATGACCCTCGCCGTCGTACGCGAGCGGCTGCGCACCGGGCGCAAGCCCCCGCGCGACGTCGTGCTCGCCTTCCTCGCCGACGAGGAGGCCGGCGGGCTCTACGGGGCCAGGCACCTCGTGGACACGAAGCCCGAGCTGTTCGAGGGCGTGACCGAGGCCATCGGCGAGGTCGGCGGCTTCTCGTTCACCGTGAACGAGGACGTGCGGCTGTATCTCATCGAGACCGCGCAGAAGGGCATGCACTGGATGCGCCTGACGGTCGACGGGACCGCCGGGCACGGCTCCATGACCAACCGCGACAACGCCATCACCGAGTTGTCCGAGGCGGTGGCCCGGCTGGGGCGGCACGAGTTCCCCGTGCGGCTGACCAAGTCCGTACGCGGCTTCCTCGACGAGCTCGGCGACGCCCTCGGCGTCGAGCTGGACCCCGAGGACATGGAGGCCACCCTCGCCAGGCTCGGCGGCATCGCGAAGATCATCGGCGCCACCCTCCGCAACACCGCCAACCCCACGATGCTCGGCTCCGGCTACAAGGTGAACGTGATCCCCGGGCAGGCCACGGCGCACGTCGACGGCCGCTTCCTGCCGGGGTACGAGGAGGAGTTCCTCGCCGACCTCGACCGGATCCTCGGCCCGCGCGTCAAGCGCGAGGACGTGCACGCCGACAAGGCACTGGAGACCACCTTCGACGGGGCCCTGGTCGAGGCCATGGCGACGGCGCTGAAGGCGGAGGACCCGATCGCCCGCGCCGTGCCGTACACCCTCTCCGGCGGCACCGACGCCAAGTCCTTCGACGACCTCGGCATCCGCTGCTTCGGCTTCGCGCCGCTGCAGTTGCCGCCGGAGCTGGACTTCGCCGGGATGTTCCACGGGGTCGACGAGCGGGTCCCGGTCGCGGGACTGCAGTTCGGCGTGCGGGTGCTGGACCGGTTCCTCGACGCCTGCTGAGCTGGGGTTTCTCCGCGGCGGTGGCGCGGGTGCGGGCAGGTGGCACATGCCGTCGAATCGGCCACCTGTGCCAAACCGACTGAAACGGGTGAATGGCACGATAAGCGCGTAGCTCGAAACCTGCCTCGTCGTTGCATTGGGTGCGGTCCGCTGCTGGGGCCGCACCGTCAATGAGGAGGAAGAATGATCAAGAAGGTTGTCGCCGCGGCGGCCGCCACGGGCGGTCTCGTGCTCGCGGGTGCCGGCGTCGCCGCCGCCGACTCGGGTGCTCAGGGCGCTGCCGTGCAGTCCCCGGGCGTCCTGTCCGGCAACGTTGTGCAGGCCCCGATTCACATCCCCGTGAACGCCTGCGGCAACACCGTGAACGTGATCGGTCTGCTGAACCCTGCGTTCGGCAACACCTGCGTCAACAAGTGACGTTGCACCTCCCGTAAGGGTGTGACCGTACGGCCCCGGTGCGCGCTGCAGCGCCCCGGGGCCGGACGGGCTTTTTGGACGAGCGGGACGGGGACGGCCCGCCTGCTCGAGTACCCAGAGCTCAGAAGGCAGGAAAGACCCATGCGACATGTCGCAAGGAAGGGCCTGTTCACCATCGCCGCCGCGGGCGGCATGCTGGTCGCCGTAGGCGGCGCAGCGGCACAGGCCGACGCGGGCGCCGAGGGCGCGGCGCAGAACTCCCCGGGCGTCGCCTCCGGCAACACGGTTCAGGTGCCGGTGCACGCACCGGTGAACGCGTGCGGCAACACGGTGAACGTCGTCGGACTGCTCAACCCCGCGTACGGCAACACGTGCGTCAACGACGGCGGCGGCGCGAAGTCCGGCTCCGGCGGCAAGAGCGGCGGCCATGCCACCGGCGGCGCCGCGGCCCAGGGCCAGTCGTCGCAGTCCCCGGGGCTGCTCTCCGGCAACACGGTGCAGGCGCCCGCGGACGTCCCGGTGAACGCGTGCGGCAACTCCGCGAACGTCGTCGGCGTCGGCAACGCCGTCTTCGGCAACGAGTGCGGCAACGGCGCCACCCCCGACACCCCGAAGCCGCCCAAGCCCGAGGAGCCGCCGACCCCGGAGGAGCCCAACCGGCCGGACCGGCCGGACCAGCCGGACGATCCGGACCGCCCCGACGTGCCGGACACCCCCGAGCAGCCCGGCACCCCGGACCGGCCCGACGAGCCCAAGGACCGGAGCCACACCCCGCCGAACCACGAGACGCAGGCGGGCGCACCCCTCGAGCAGCTCGCGGAGACCGGCTCCGGCATCCCGGTCGGGGCCCTCATCCCGCTCAGCGGCGGCCTGCTGCTGGGCGGCGCGGTGCTCTACCGCCGCGCTCGCGCGTCCGCGGCCTGATCACGCGGGCAACCTGATCACGCGGGCAACCCGATCAGGCAGGCGCCTGATCGGGCCGGCACCTTGATCAAGTAGCCGACGGCAGGGGCGGGTCCGGACATCCGGACCCGCCCCTTCGCCGTTTCGGTCGTCTCAGCCGCCCCAGCCGTCTCAGTCATCGCCCGGCACCGTCCGGCGCCGACCCCCTGGGCGGGTGGAAATCGCAGGTCAGCAGCTTGTCCACGCTACGGACACGCCTTCGCGGGGCTCACCACGTCGCTCGTACCTGTCTGATGATCCGGCGCCGCAGCCGCGCCCTGCGGCTGCCGTCGGGGTACAGCCGGAGCCGGTGCAACTCCCAGTGCCCGTACTCGGCTTGGTCGGTCAGAAGCCTCGCCGCGGCGGCCCGTGAGACTCCCCGCGGCACATAGACATCACGAAACTCGTATTCCGGCATCGCATCCATTGTGCGGAAAGTGCCTCGGTCCGGATAGCGTCTGCACTATGTCTGATGCTGCGCAGCCTACGGCTGCCGAGGTACGCGCCGCCGCGTCGGTGCTGAAAGCCGCGATCGACCGCCACCTCGAAGCGGTCGAGCGCCGGTCTGGCGAGGAGGGCTCTGCCGTCTATGCCGCCTTCGAGGAGCTGGCAGCGGCAGCCGAGGCGTACGACGAGGTGCTGTACGAGGTCCACGACGAGGTGACCCCCTTCGAGATCCCCAGCAGCGACACGCTGCCCGCCTACACCGGGCCAGACGAGCCGGGGGCGCTCAGCGTCCTCATCCGCCGGGACTACACCGTGGCGGAGCCGCACCGGCTGCTGGCTCAGGCACAGCGCATCGCCGACCTCGACCCGGACGTCGCGGGCGGGGACGAGACCGGCGACCGGGAGGCCGTGGGCAGCAGCCTGACGGCGGCGGTCGGCGTGCTCTTCGGCGAGTTCGAACCGGACGAGATCGCCTCGCGGCACCGGGAGTTCGGCCTCTCCGAGGGCGACTCCGCGGTGTGGGTGGGGGCGGCGGAGGAGCCGGCGGAGCCGGGGGAGTGGCTGTCGGCACCGTTCGACCAGGTCGACCCCGAGCTGGTCATCTGCCGCTTCGACGTCAGCGCGTCGTTCGAGGACGAGCTGGACTTCGACGCGGACGACGAGGCGGACATCGAGGACGAGGACGCCGAGGGACGCGAGGACGGCCGGGTGGTCGACGCCCTCGACGACCTGGACGACGGCGACGACGAGCTGGAGCGGGTGGACACGGGCCGCTGAGCGCGATGCTGCTGCGGGGCCCGGCGCGGACGCGCCGGGCCCTTCCTCGTGCCGCCTGACGCCGCCTGAGCCGCCTGACGCTGTCCGGTGCCGTCTGACGCCGTCCGGCGCCGCCTCGTGCCGGGGTGCTGCGGTCAGGCCCGCGTCTGGGCGTCGAGCAGGCCGCGCAGCCGTGTCGTACGCCGCGGGGCCGGCACCTCCGCGAGGCGGCGGGCCAGCACGGGGCCCGCGCCGTGCACGACGGACAGGTGCCGCTCGCCGCGGCTGAACGCCGTGTACGCCCACGCGCGGCTCAGCGCCTCCTCCGCGTCCCCGGGCACCACGACCACCGCGGCCGGCCAGCGCCGCCCCACCGCCTGGTGCGCGGTCAGCGCCCAGCCGTGCCGTACGGCCTCGGCGACCCGGTCGGGACGGACGACGACGGCGGTGCCGCCGCAGTCCAGGTGCAGCCCCGCGTCGTCACCGGAGGTGACCAGTCCGGGCACGGCGGTGCCGGGGGCGGGGACGTAGACGACGCGGTCGCCCGCGTCGAAGCCGCCGAACGCGCCGGGGCCGGGGTTCAGCCGCTCCTTCAGCGCCGCGTTCAGCACCCGGGTGCCCGCGGCGCCGCCGTGCCCCACGGCGATCACCTGCGTGTCCGCCGCGGGCACCCCGAGGGCGCGCGGTACGGAGTCCGCGACGAGCTGCACCGTGCGGTGGACCGCCTCGCCGGGGTCCTGCACCGGGACGATCACGACCTCCTTGCCGGGCGCCGCCACGGCCTGCAGCTCGCCGGCGCCGACGCCGGAGACCAGCTCGCCGATCGGGCCCGGGTCGGGGGTGCGGGACGTCACCCGCGGGCAGACCCGCGCGGCGGTCACGTCGGCGTAGACCCGGCCGGGGCCCGCGGACTCCAGCAGCCCGGGGTCGCCGCTGAGGACCAGCCGGGCGCCGTCGGGCAGCGCCTCGACGAGGGCGGCGGCGGCCTCGGCGTCGAGCTGCGGCGCGTCCAGCACGGCCAGTACGTCGACGGCGAGCAGGCCGTCGGCGTCGCGCCCGGGCCCCTCCCGGCCGGAGAGCAGCCCGCGCACCGTCACGGCTCCGCCGGTGGCCGGGTCCTCCGCGCCCGTTCCGGAGTGGCCTTCCGCGGCGGCCTCCGGTCCGGGGGCCGCCGCGGTGAGCAGGCCGGCCAGGCGGGCGCGGCCGTCGTCGGTGTGGGCCGCCGCGTACGTGCGCAGCCCCAGGGCGCGGGCCGCGGCGACCAGCGCCGCCGGCTCCGCGCGGGCGGCTTCGCCGCCGCTGTGCAGCACGAGCGCGCTGCCCGCGGCGGCGCGGATCAGCTCCGCGGCGGAAGGGGACGGCGCCGCACCGGCCGCGGCCTCCCACGCGTCCGCGCCCACGACGCGGACGGCGGCGTCCTCACCGTGCCCGTCGGCGTCGTCCGCCGCCGGACCCGGGGGAGCCGTGAACGTGTTGACGAGCCGGGACAGGCCGTCCGCCAGGCCCTCCTCCGCCATTGCGTAGCGCTCCAGGCCGAGCAGCAGCCGTACGGGGACCTCCTCCTCGCCGTCCTCCCCGCCTTCCGGTACGGGGGCCGCGGCGGTCGGCTCCTCGCGCTCCTCGAAGACCAGCACGCCGCCCGTCGACGCCGCCTCGCGCAGCGCCTCCTCGGCCCCCGGCACCCCGTACCCCGACAGGGCCTCCGCCAGCGCCGGGAACTCCAGCGCGGTGTGCCCCCTGAGGGCCGCCTGCGCCAGCAGCCAGCCCACCAGCGCCTCCACCCGGCGCTCGTCGCCGGGCTCCGCGGACTCCAGCAGCCCGCGGGCGAACTCGTCGGCCTGCGACGGCCGTACGCCCGGCACCGCGAGCAACTGCCACGGGTCCGCACGCAGCAACTCCGCCGCGCCTTCGCCGAACTGCCCCGCGACCCGCGCCGCAGAACCCTCGGGGACGCCCGCGCCGGCGAGCAACTGCCGTACGGCGGCGACCGCCTCGGCGCTCGGCTCCGCCGCCCGCACCGGCTCCGCCTGCTCGCCTCCGGCCCCGGCGCCCGCCTCCGGCGCCGTCCTCGCCCCGGCCGGCGGCTCCGCGCTCCGTACGGGCCGGGGCTTGGGCGCCCGCACGGGCGTGGGGAAGAACGCGGCGGCGTCCCGCTCGCCCCGCTCCACGGCCCGCACGGCGGCCAGCAGCTCCGCCGCCTTCCCGGTCAGCGCCGCCCCGCTCTCGGCGGGCGCAGCGGCCCGCCTGGGCCGCTCCTCGCCATCCTCCGTGCCCTCGCCGGCCCCACCGGCCGCCGCACTTGCGTCGCCCTCGGCACTTGCGCCGGACTCATCCCCGCCGGACTCGCCGGGCGGCCCGCTCGCGTCGGTCTCCGCCCTCCCGCCGCCGTCAGCCGCAGCCCCCGGCCCCGTACCGCCCCCCGCCGCCGTCTCCGCGGCCTCCGGTGCGTCGTTCACAGCGTGCTCCAGTCCTGATCGGGATAGCGGTGCACCGGCGCCGACACGTCGTCCAGCGCCTGGCAGATCTCGTCAGGAAGCGTAAGACCCTCCACCGACAACGCCTCCGACAACTGCTCGGCGTTGCGCGCCCCGACCAGCGGCGCCGCCACCCCCGGCCGGTCCCGTACCCACGCGAGCGACACCTCCAGCGGCGTCACCGCGAGACCGTCCGCCGCCGTGGTCACCGCGTCGACCACCCGGCTCGCCTCCTCGTCCAGGTACGGCGCGACGAACGGCGCCAGGTGCTCCGAGGCCAGCCGCGATCCCGGCGGCGTGGCGTCGCGGTACTTGCCGGTCAGGACGCCCCGGCCGAGCGGCGACGACGGCAGCAGGCCCACACCCAGGTCCAGGGCCGCCGGCAGCACCTCCCGCTCCACCCCGCGCTGCAGCAGCGAGTACTCCATCTGCGTCGACGCCAGCCGCGTCCGCCCGCCCGCCGCGCCCGCGCCGCCGCCCGCGGCCCCGGCGAGCTGCAAGGTCGCGGCCTTGGCGAGCTGCCAGCCGCTGAAGTTGCTCACGCCCGCGTAGCGGGCCCGGCCGCTCGCTATGGCGGTGTCGAGGGCCTGGAGGGTCTCGTCGAGCGGCGTGTACGGGTCGAAGGCGTGCACCTGCCACAGGTCGACGTAGTCGGTGCCCAGCCGCTCCAGCGAGTCGTCGAGTGCGGCCAGCAGATGCCGCCGGGAGGTGTCGAAGCGGCGCTCGGGGTCGGGCACGCTGCCCGCCTTCGTGGCGACGACGATGTCCCGCCTCGGCACGAGGTTCCCCAGCAGCCGGCCCAGCAGGTACTCCGCGCCGCCGTCCGCGTACACGTCGGCCGTGTCGACGAGCGTCCCGCCGGCCTCCCAGAACGTCTTCAGCAGTCCGGCCGCCCCGGGCTCTCCGGTGTCCCGCCCCCAGGTGAGGGTGCCCAGTCCCATGCGGGAGACGCGAAGGCCCGTGCGGCCGAGTTGCCTGTGCTCCATGGGCGTTGAGATTACTGGGGACGGCGCGCTGCGCGGCGCGGACCACCGCGCTAGAGTCGCACAGATATATTACCCACCGGTACGAAACCCCGGCGCGAGGCGCCGGAGAGCAGGGAGGCCCGCATGCGGCTCGGGATCAACCTCGGCTACTGGGGCGCCGGCATGGACGCCGACAACCTCGCCGTCGCGCAGGAGGCGGACCGCCTCGGCTACGAGGTGTGCTGGGCGGCCGAGGCGTACGGCTCCGACGCGGCCACCGTGCTGAGCTGGGTCGCCGCCAGGACCGAGCGCATCGACGTGGGCTCGGCGATCTTCCAGATCCCGGCCCGCGCCCCCGCCATGACCGCGATGACCGCCGCCACCCTCGACTCGCTCACCGAGGGCCGCTTCCGCCTCGGCATCGGCGTCTCCGGACCGCAGGTCTCCGAGGGCTGGTACGGGGTGGAGTTCGGCAAACCGCTCGCCCGCACCCGCGAGTACGTGGAGATCGTGCGCAAGGCGCTGTCGCGCGAGCGGCTGTCGTACGCGGGCGAGCACTGGACGCTGCCGCTGCCCGACGGGGCGGGGAAGCCCATCAAGCTGACCGTGCACCCCGTACGCGAGCACATCCCCGTCTACATCGCCGCCATCGGCCCGAAGAACCTGGAGCAGACCGGCGAGATCGCCGAGGGCGCCCTGCTGGTCTTCTACTCGCCCGAGCACGCCGAGGAGACCACCCTGCGCCACGTGCGTGCCGGGCGGGCGAAGGCCGGCAAGGACCTGGCGGGCTTCGACATCGTGCCCACGGTCCCCCTGGCCCTCGGCGACGACGTGGCCGCGCTCGCCGACGTCTTCCGCCCGTACACCGCCCTGTACGTCGGCGGCATGGGCAGCGCCAAGCAGAACTTCTACAACCGCCTCGCCGGCCGGATGGGGTACGAGCGCGAGGCCGCCGAGATCCAGTCCGCGTACCTCGCCGGCGACAAGGCCGCCGCGGCCGCCGCCGTGCCGCAGGACCTGATCGACGCCACCACGCTGCTCGGCCCGGTGGAGCGGATCGCGGACCGGATGCGGGCGTACGCCGAGGCGGGGGTGACGTCGCTGTCGCTGGCGCCGTCCGGCTTCACGCGGGAGGAGCGCATCGCGGGCGTACGCGCCGGAGTGGAGGCGCTGGAGCGCGCCGGCCTCGCCTGAGCCCCCACGGCCCGGCCTCGCGGCCCCGGCCCCCGCCCGGCGGCCGTGGTGGGGGCTCGGGGTCCTCCCCGCCACGGCCGTCATCCCACCCAACGCGCCGTCCCCGCATGGGTTACGGATCGCCCGCATGGCGGATGGTGCGCACCGCGGGTGTTGCGTCATGCGCATCCCCGTCATTCACTCGGATACGGGTGTATTCCGGCAGTGAAAGGCGACGGTGACATGCTCTCGGCCAAGGACCTGTACAAGGAGATCCTCGACAACGACGACACCTTCCGGCTGTTCTGCTCCATCGCCGCCGCCGGGGAGGCCCAGGGCGGCTGGGAGAACGCCCGCATCTCCGCGCTCGTCCCCGACTCGTACCGGGAGCTGGCCCCCAAGGTGGCCCGGCACGGCGCCGACGAGGACAAGCACGGCCGCATCTTCAACGCCCTGATGAAGAAGCGCGGCCTGGAGCCGGTGGCCGTCCCCGCCGAGACCGACTACACGATGCTGCTGGAGGGCATCGGCATCGGCCTCGCCCACGACCAGCTCCGCAGGGACGGGCAGCTCACCGAGGCCGACATCATCACGTACCTCGCGCACAGCAGGGTCACCGAGCAGCGGGCGTCGGACCAGATGCGGATGCTCCTCAAGTACTTCGGCGACCACCCGGACATCGGCCGCGCGGTGCGGATGATCTCCCACGACGAGGACAACCACCTCGCGTACTGCCACGAGGAACTGCTCGCCATGGCAGCGCACGGCCACGGCCGCCGCGTCCAGGCGGCGCTGCGGGAGGCGGCGCTCGCGGAGATCCGGGTGTACCGGGACGTGAGCCACGCGGTGATGGCGCACATGGGGCGGATCCTGAAGTGGTCCCGCGCCAGGCGCGCGCTGCTGTCCGCGGGCATCGACGCGATGTACGCGTACGAGCGCGCCGGCGGCTGGCGGCGGATGGTCAGGCTGCGGATGCCGGAGTTCCGCGACGCCCTCGGCGGGCCGCCGCTGCGCACCGCGGCCGAGTTCGCCTGACGCGAACGCACCCGGAGCGGACGGCGCGAACGGCACCCGGCCGCGGGGCCGCGGTCCTCAGCGCCCGCCGTTGCCCAGCCAGCCGCGCCGGCGGAAGAACATGTAGAGCGACAGCACCACCGACGCCATCACCAGCAGCACCGCCGGATACCCGAGCGTCCAGTGCAGCTCCGGCATGTGGTCGAAGTTCATCCCGTAGATGCTGCCGATGACGGTCGGCGCCGCGGCCATGGCGGCGTAGGCGGAGATCTTCCGCATGTCGTCGTTCTGCTGCACCCCCACCCGCGCGAGGTGCGCGGCGAGGATGTCGGACAGCAGCCGGTCGACGGTCTCCAGGTGCTCGTTGACGCGCATGAGGTGGTCGCCGACATCGCGGAAGAACGGCCGCGCCTGCTCGTTGACGAACGGCAGCGCGGCCCCCGCCAGCCGGGCGACCGGGTCGGCCAGCGGGCCCGTGACGCGGCGGAACTCCAGCGCCTGCCGCTTGAAGTCGTAGATCCGCCCCGCCGAGCGGCCGGGGTCGCGGCCGCCCGGCTGGAAGACCTCGGCCTCCAGCTCCTCCAGGTCGGTGTGGAAGTCGTCCGCGACGTCCAGGTAGTTGTCGACGACGGCGTCGCACACCGCGTACACCACCGCCGTCGGCCCGTGCGCCAGCACCTCCGGCTGCCCCTCCAGCCGGGCCCGTACCCGGCCGAGGGGGTTCGCCTCGCCGTGCCGGACGGTGACCACGAAGGAGTCGCCGACGAAGGTGTTGATCTCGCTGACGGTGATGGTGTCGGTGCTGTCGTCGTAGAGCACGGGCTTGAGCACGAGGAACAGCGCCGCGTCGTACACCTCCAGCTTCGGCCGCTGGTGCGCGGTGACCGCGTCCTCCGCCGCGAGCGGGTGCAGACCGAGCCCGCGGGTCAGGTCGTCGAACTCCTCGCGCGACGGCTCGAAGAGCCCGATCCAGCAGAAGGTGTCCTCGTCGGCACGCGCCTGCGCGAGCACCGCCGGGACGTCCGCGGGCGCGGGTACGCGCCGTCCGTGCCGGTAGAGCGCGCAGTCGACGATCACACCGTCATTCTTTCCCGAACCGTGCCGCCTGTCGCGCAGGACGTACGCTGGCTGCCATGCCCACCCTCCTCCTGCTCCGGCACGCCCGGTCCACGGCCAACGTGGACGGCGTGCTCGCCGGCCGCAGCCCGGGTGTCGCGCTGGACGAGCGCGGCACGGAGCAGGCCGCCGCGCTGCCCGCCCGGCTGGCCGCCCTGACGCCCGCCGCCGTGGTCACCAGCCCGCTCGAACGCTGCCGCGAGACCCTCAAGCCGCTGCTGGCCGCCCGCCCGGAGCTGCCGGTGCACGTCGACGAGCGGCTGACCGAGTGCGACTACGGCGAGTGGACCGGCGGCAAGCTCGCCGAGCTGGCGGAGGAGCCGCTGATGGCCATGGTGCAGCAGCACCCGTCGGCGGCGGTGTTCCCGGGCGGCGAGACGATGCGCGCGATGCAGGCGCGTGCCGTCGAGGCGGTACGGGACTGGAACGCCACCGTGCTCGCCGAGCACGGCCCGGAGGCGCTGTACGTGATGTGCAGCCACGGCGACGTCATCAAGTCCGTGGTGGCGGACGCCCTCGGGATGCATCTGGACCTCTTCCAGCGCATCGCCGTAGGCCCCGCCTCCGTCACCGCGATCCGGTACACGCCCCTGCGCCCCTTCGTGCTCCGGCTCGGCGACACCGGGCCCCTCGACGGCCTCGCGCCGCCGCCTCCCGCGGCGGCGCCGGGGGCGGACGCGGCGCGGGAGAACGCGGCGGACGCGTCGGCCGCGGAGGTCGGTGGCGGTGCCGGAGCCGGTTGATCCCCGATGATCAGCTCGCGCAGTAGGGTGGTCGGATCGGGCCCGCAGCGGATCCCGTTCAGGAGTCGAGCAATCGGAGCAGCACGTGCCGCGTGAGGTGTACTTCTACGACCCG
This sequence comes from Streptomyces sp. CMB-StM0423, assembly GCF_002847285.1. Taxonomy (NCBI): domain Bacteria; kingdom Bacillati; phylum Actinomycetota; class Actinomycetes; order Kitasatosporales; family Streptomycetaceae; genus Streptomyces; species Streptomyces sp. CMB-StM0423. The sequence continues at coordinate 6,961,570 of NZ_CP025407.1, forward strand.
CCGGACCGCTTCGTGGCCGGCACGGTCGGGCTGCCGGGGCGCCGCACCTTCTTCCTCCAGGCGTCCAAGTCCGGCCGTACGACCAGCGTTGCGCTGGAGAAGGCGCAGGTGTCCGCGCTGGCCCAGCGGATCGACGAGCTGCTCGACGAGGTGGTACGGCGCAGCGGCGGCACCAGCGACGTGCCCGCCGTCGCTCCCGCTGAGCTGTCCGACACCGCGCCCCTGGACGCCCCCATCGAGGAGGAGTTCCGGGTCGGCACGATGGCCCTTGCGTGGGACGCGGACAGCGAGCGGATGGTCGTCGAGGCGCAGGCTCTGGTCGAGTTGGACGCCGACTCCGATGAAGACCTGGCGGCGGCCGAGGAGGCGCTGCTGCAGGACGACGAGAACGGCCCGCCGATGCTGCGCGTACGCCTCACCGGACAGATGGCGCGCGCCTTCGCCAAGCGGGCCAACGACGTGGTGAACGCCGGCCGGCCGCCCTGCCCGCTGTGCAGCCTGCCGCTCGACCCGGAGGGACACGTATGTCCGCGCCAGAACGGATACCGCCGGGGGGAGTGAGCCCGCCCGCCCTGGCGTCCGACGAGGCCCGCGCGCTGCTCACCGGCGGCGAGCTGACCGTGGCCGGGCGTATCCGCGGTGCGTCGAACGCGGTCCTGTTCTGCACCGTCGCCCACGCCGGGCGCACGGCGGAGTGCGTGTACAAGCCGGTCGCGGGGGAGCGGCCGCTGTGGGACTTCCCCGACGGCACGCTGGCGCAGCGCGAGGTCGCGGCGTACGAGGTCTCGGAGGCCACCGGCTGGGGGCTGGTGCCGCCGACGGTGCTCCGGGACGGGCCGTTCGGCGAGGGCATGTGCCAGCTCTGGATCCCGGCCGCGGACGAGAAGGACGGGGAAGCACAGGACGGGGAAGCACAGGGCGGGACGGACGGGCAGGGCGGACGGGAGGACACGGCGGAGGCGGCGCCCGGCGGTGCCGGCCTGCTGGCCCTCGTCGAGGCCGACGAGCCCGGACCGGGCTGGAAGGCCGTCGGTTACACCGAGACCGGCGAGGGCCGCCCCGCGCTGCTCGTGCACGCCGACGACGTCCGGCTGCGCCGCCTCGCCGTCCTGGACGCCGTGATCAACAACGGCGACCGCAAGGGCGGCCACCTGCTGCCCGCCGCCGGCGGTCGGCTCTACGCCATCGACCACGGTGTGACGTTCCATACCGACGACAAGCTGCGCACCCTGCTGTGGGGCTGGGCAGGCGAGCCGCTGCCCGCCGAGGCCGTCACCGTGCTGCACCGGCTCGCGGCCGGGCTCGCCCCCGAGGGCCCGCTGGCCGCCCGGCTGGCGCCGCTGATCACGGCGGCGGAGGTGGCCGCGCTCCGGGCCCGTACCGCCGCGCTGCTGGCCTCGGGACGGCACCCGGAGCCCAGCGGCGAGTGGCCGGCCATCCCCTGGCCTCCGGTCTGACCCGGCCGGTCCCTGCACCGCGCCGCGCGGGCATATTCCGTACGAACCCTCCCACCCCTGTCCGGAACCGCGGCCTCGTGCCGCCCCGGTCGTTTCACCAGGCAACCAGCGGTTACGCTCGTTTACATGCATGCCTGGCCTGCTCCCGAGGTCCCGGTGCTCCCCGGCACCGGCCGCGACCTCCGCCTCCACGACACCGCGACCGGAGGGCTCGTCACCCTCGATCCCGGCCCGGAGGCCCGCATCTACGTCTGCGGCATCACCCCCTACGACGCCACCCACATGGGGCACGCGGCCACGTACACCGCGTTCGACCTCGTGCAGCGCGTCTGGCTGGACAACAAGCGGCAGGTCCATTACGTCCAGAACGTCACGGACGTCGATGACCCGCTGCTCGTCCGGGCCGCCGAGACGGGCGAGGACTGGACCCTGCTCGCCGACCGCGAGACGGACCTGTTCCGCGACGACATGACGGCCCTGCGGAACCTGCCGCCGCGCGAGTTCGTCGGCGCGGTGGAGGCGATACCGCGGATCGTGCCCCTCGTGGAGCAACTGCGCGACGCCGGTGCGGCGTACGAACTCGACGGCGACATCTACTTCTCGGTCGAATGCGACCCCCGCTTCGGCACCGTCTCCGGACTCGACGCCGCCACCATGCGGGAGCTGTCCGCCGAGCGCGGCGGTGACCCCGACCGGCCGGGCAAGAAGAACCCGCTCGACCCGCTGCTCTGGAGCGCCGCCCGCGAGGGCGAGCCGAGCTGGGACGGCGGCTCGCTGGGCCGCGGCCGGCCCGGCTGGCACATCGAGTGCGTCGCCATCTCGCTGGACCACCTCGGCATGACCTTCGACGTGCAGGGCGGCGGCAGCGACCTGATCTTCCCGCACCACGAGATGGGCGCGTCCCACGCGCAGGTGCTGACCGGCGAGTTCCCCTTCGCCAAGGCGTACGTGCACTCCGGGCTCGTCGCCCTCGACGGCGAGAAGATGTCGAAGTCCAAGGGCAACCTGGTCTTCGTCTCCCAGTTGCGCCGCGACGGCGTCGACCCCGTGGCCGTACGGCTCGCGCTCCTCGCCCACCACTACCGCACGGACTGGGAGTGGACCGCCCACGGGCTGGAGCAGGCGGAGCAGCGGCTGGCCCGCTGGCGGGACGCCGTCTCCCGGCCGGAGGGGCCGCCCGCGGAGGGGCTCGTGCAGGAGATCCGCGCCGCGCTGGCGGAGGACCTGGACTCGCCGGCGGTGCTGGCCGCCGTGGACCGCTGGGCGGCGCTGCAGCGCGCCGAGGGCGGTACGGACACGGGGGCGCCCGGCGTGGTCTCGCGGGCGGTGGACGCGCTGCTGGGCGTGGCGCTGTAGCGGGACGGGCGGGCCGGCGTCAGTCCTTGCCGCCGGCCTCGCCGTCGCCGTCGCCGCCGGGGCGCTTGCCGTCGTCGTCGCGGCCGGGGCGCTTGCCGTCGTCGTCCCCGGCGTCCGCGTCGCTCTCCTCTGAGGCGTCTTCGCCGGCGCTACGGTCCGCGCCGTCCGAACCCTCCGAGCCGTCCGAGTGCTCCGGACCCTCCGCGGCAGCGGTGTCCCCGTCGTCCCCGTCGGTCCCGGAGTCCTTGCCGGCGCCGTCCTCCTCCGGCTCCCCGGCGCCCTCCGCCGTGTCCGTACCGCCGCCGTCCTCGCCGTCCCCGTCGTGCTCCTCCGGCGCCCGCGGCTCCTCCCGCTCCGTGAGGGGCTGCGGCCCGGAGAGGTCGCGCAGGTACGGTCCGGCGCCCGGGTCGCGGCGGCGCAGATAGCGCTCGAACTCGCGGGCGATCGCCTCGCCCGACGCCTCCGGCAGCTCCGCGGTGTCGCGCGCCTCCTCCAGCGTCTGCACGTACTCCGCGACCTCGGTGTCCTCCGCGGCCAGTTGGTCCACGCCCACCTGCCAGGCCCGCGCGTCCTCGGGCAGCTCGCCCAGCGGGATGCGCACGCCGATCAGGTCGTCGAGCCGGTTGAGCAGCGCCAGGGTGGCCTTCGGGTTGGGCGGCTGGGAGACGTAGTGCGGGACGGCGGCCCAGAGGCTCGCGGTCGGCACGCCCGCGTGCGTGCACGCCTCCTGGAGGATGCCGACGATCCCGGTCGGGCCCTCGTAGCGGGTCTCCTCCAGGTCCATCGACACCGCCAGCTCCGGATCCGAGGTCACCCCGGTCACCGGCACGGGCCGGGTGTGCGGCGTGTCGCCGAGGAGCGCGCCGAGGAGCACGACCAGCTCCACGCCCAACTCGTGGGCGAAGCCCAGGATCTCGTTGCAGAACGAGCGCCAGCGCATGCTGGGCTCGATGCCGCGGACGAGCACCAGGTCCCGCGGGTTGCCCTTGCCGTCGGCGTCCGCGATCCGCACCGCGGACAACTGCGTGGTGGGCCAGGTGACCTTCCGTACGCCGCCGTGGAGGGTGACGGTGGGCCGGTTGACCTGGAAGTCGTAGTAGTCCTCGGCGTCCAGCGACGCGAAGACCTCGCCCTTCCACTCCCGGTCGAGATGGCCGACCGCGGAGGAGGCGGCGTCACCGGCGTCGTTCCAGCCCTCGAAGGCGCAGATCATCACCGGATCGACCAGCTCGGGCAGCCCCTCCAGCTCGATCACCCAGCGCCTCCTTCCGGCGGTGACGGCCCCTGTGGCCACGTGCTCCGAAACATGCGGCCCCCAGCCTAAGGCTTCCCCGTCGGCGCGCCGTATCCCGTGCGGCACGAGTACCGATTCATCCGAGGTGTGCACCTTCAGGAGGGTTGGCAGCGCGTCAGTACGGATAAATCACTCACTGCCTCTGGACGTTGGCAAGCCCACCCCGATATACATCGGATGACTGCTGAAAGATCCGATGTTCCAGACGCGAGGGAAGCCTGCATGCGACCGACTGTCACCGATTTGGACGTCTCCGACATCCGCTTCCCGACCTCACTGGAGCTCGACGGGTCGGATGCCATGCATCCGGACCCGGACTACTCCGCCGCGTACGTCGTCATCCGCACCGACGACCCCGGTGTCGAGGGGCACGGCTTCTGCTTCACCATCGGCCGCGGCAACGACGTCACCGCCGCCGCCATCCGCTCCCTCGCGCCCTACGTCGTCGGCCGCCCCGCACCGCGTACCGCCGCCGAGCTGGCCGAGCTCTGCAACACCCTCACCCACGACTCCCAACTGCGCTGGCTCGGCCCCGAGAAGGGCGTGATGCACATGGCCGCGGGCGCCGTGGTCAACGCCGCCTGGGACCTGGCCGCCGGGCAGGCGGGACTGCCGGTCTGGGAGTTCCTGTCCCGCATGACCCCCGAGGAGCTGGTGTCCCTCGTCGACTTCCGCTATCTCTCCGACGCCCTCACCCCCGACGAGGCGCTGGCCCTGCTGCGCGCCGCGGAACCGGGCCGCGCCGAGCGGGCCGCGCGGCTGCGCGCCGAGGGCTACCCCGCGTACACCACCACCCCCGGCTGGCTCGGCTACTCCGACGAGAAGCTCATCCAGCTCTCCAAGGCCGCCGTCGCCGAGGGCTTCGGCCAGATCAAGCTGAAGGTCGGCGGCGACCTCGACGCGGACGTACGCCGGATGCGGCTCGCCCGCGAGGCCGTCGGCCCCGACGTGCGCATCGCCGTGGACGCCAACCAGCGCTGGGATGTCGCCGACGCCGTGCGCTGGATGACCGCCCTGGCCCCCTACGCGCCGCACTGGATCGAGGAGCCCACCAGCCCCGACGACGTGCTCGGCCACGCCGCCGTCCGCGCCGGGCAGCCGGTGAAGGTGGCCACCGGCGAACACGTCGCCAACCGCGTGATGTTCAAGCAACTGCTCCAGGCCGGCGCCGTCGACTTCGTGCAGATCGACGCCGCCCGGGTGGCCGGCGTCAACGAGAACCTTGCCATCCTGCTGCTCGCCGCCAAGCACGGCGTGCCGGTCTGCCCGCACGCCGGCGGCGTCGGCCTGTGCGAACTGGTGCAGCACCTGGCCATGTTCGACTACGTCGCCGTCTCCGGCACCCGCGAGGACCGCGTCATCGAGTACGTCGACCACCTGCACGAGCACTTCACCGACCCGGCCGTCGTCGTGGACGGCAGCTACCGCGCACCCGAGGCCCCCGGCTTCTCCGCGCGCATGCTCCCCGAGTCGCTGGCCGCGCACCGCTACCCGGACGGCCCGGTCTGGCAGGCCGTGGCCGAGCGGGACCAGGGGAGCTGAGCCCCCATGCCCGCCGCACCGCACACCGCACCCCACGCCGCACGGCCGGCTCCCCGGCCCGACGCGGCCCGAGCCGAACCCTCCAGCCGCATACCCGAGACGAACGACGGGACGGGACTCCCATGCTGACTCGCAGACTTCGCACGACGGCCGTCGCGGCCTGCACCACCCTCCTCGCCCTCGCCCCGCTCACCGCCTGCAACCGCGGCAACGACGCGGCCGGCGGCGACGGCCAGGTCGGCATCGACATGCCGCGTACCGACAGCGACTTCTGGAACTCCTACCACCAGTACCTGAAGAAGGGCGTCTCGGACGGCGTGGTCGACGCCCTGCCGATCACCAACTCGCAGAACGACATCGGCAAGCTCGTCGCCAACGTGCAGGCGTTCACCGACCAGGGCGCCGACGCGGTCATCATGGCGCCGCAGGACACCGGGGCGGTCGCCTCCACCCTGGAACGGCTGGCGGAGGAGGACATCCCCGTCGTCAGCGTCGACACCCGCCCCGACAAGGGCGAGATCTACATGGTCGTACGGGCCGACAACGAGGCGTACGGCATCCAGGCATGCGAGTACCTCGGCGAGCAACTGGGCGGCAAGGGCAAGGTCGTGGAGTTCCAGGGCGACCTGGCCTCCATCAATGGCCGCGACCGCTCGGTGGCGTTCAAGAAGTGCATGGACGAGAAGTACCCCGACATGGAGGTCTTCGAGCTGCCCACCGAGTGGAAGGGCGACGTCGCCTCCGCCAAGCTGCAGAGCGTCCTGGCCAAGGAGAAGACGATCGACGGCATCTACATGCAGGCGGGCGGCGTCTTCCTGCAGCCCACCCTGGCGCTGCTGGAGCAGAAGGGGATGCTCAAGCCCGCCGGCGAGGACGGCCACATCACGATCGTCTCCAACGACGGCATCCCCGAGGAGCTGGACGCCATCCGCTCCGGCAAGATCGACGCCACCGTCTCCCAGCCCGCCGACCTCTACGCCGAGTACGCGCTCTTCTACGCCCAGCAGGCCCTGAAGGGCAAGGAGTTCAAGCCCGGCAAGACCGACCACGGCTCGGAGATCGTCAAGATCCCGAACGGCCTGGAGGACCAGTTGCCGGCCCCGCTGGTCACCAAGGAGAACGTCGACGACCCCGAGCTGTGGGCCAACCAGCTCGAAAAGCAGGGCTGAGCCGTGCCCGCGGCGCCCCCCGCCGTGCGCGCCGACGGCGTCGTCAAACGCTTCGGCCCCACGCTCGCGCTCGACGGCGTGCACCTGGAGGTCGCGGCCGGCGAGGCGCACGCCCTCGTCGGCCGCAACGGCGCCGGGAAGTCCACCCTCGTCTCCGTGCTCACCGGCATGGAGCGCCCCGACGCCGGCACCGTGACCTTCTCCGGCGCGCCCGCGCCGGCGTTCGGCGACACGGCGGCGTGGCGCGCCAAGGTCGCCTGCGTCTACCAGAAGCTCATGATCGTCCCGGACCTCACGGTCGCCGAGAACCTCTTCCTCAACCGCTACACCGGCAGCGGCGCCATCAACTGGCGCGGCCTGCGCTCACGCGCCCGCGAGCTGCTGGCGGCGTACGGCGTGGAGGTGGACCCCTCGGCGCGGGCGAAGGATCTCGGCGTCGAGCAGCGGCAGTTCGTAGAAATCGCGAGAGCCCTCAGCTTCGGCGCCCGGCTGATCATCCTCGACGAACCGACCGCCAGGCTCGACGCCGGCGGCATCGACCGGCTCTTCGGCAAGCTGCGCGAGCTGCAGCGGCAGGGGGTCGCCTTCCTCTTCATCTCCCACCACCTCCAGGAGGTCTACGAACTCTGCGACACCGTCACCGTCTTCCGTGACGCCCGGCACATCCTCACCGCGCCGGTCTCCGGGCTGCCGAAGGAGGACCTGGTCGCCGCGATGACCGGCGAGGGCTCGCCCGCCGGCGCCGCGGGTCCCGCCGCGGTGCCGCGGCAGGCGACGGCGGCGAGCGGCGCCGAGCCCGTGCTGCGTGCGCACGCGCTGGCCGTGGCCGGCGCGTACGAGCCGCTGGACCTGGCCGTGCGCGCCGGGGAGGTCGTCGGCCTGGCCGGCGCCGCCGCCAGCGGCAACACGGCGATCGGCGAGACCCTCGTCGGCATGCGGGCGCCGGACGGCGGCCGGGTCGAGGTGCGCGGGACCGCCGTGCGCACCGGCAGCGTGCCGCACGCGCTGGAGGCCGGCATCGGGTACGTACCGGAGGACCGGCACGAGCAGGGCCTGGTGCCCGGGCGCAGCGTCGCGGAGAACGCGACGCTCACCGTCGCCGACCAACTGGGCCCGTACGGCACCGTGCTGCCCTCGCGCACCCGCCGGTTCGCGCAGCGCATGATCGAGTCGCTGGACATCAAGACCTCGGGGCCGGGACAGGACGTCGACGGGCTCTCCGGCGGCAACCAGCAGAAGGTCGTGATCGCCCGCGCGCTCGCCCGGGACCCCGGCGTGCTCGTGGCGATCAAGCCGACCGCGGGCGTGGACGTGAAGTCCAAGGACGCCCTGCTGGGCGTCGTCCGGCGGGTGGCCGACGGCGGCAGCGGGGCCGTCATCGTCTCCGACGAACTGGACGACCTGCGCGTCTGCGACCGCGTGCTCGCGCTCTTCCACGGGCGGGTGGTCGCGGAGTTCGCCGGCGGCTGGACCGACCGGGAACTGGTCGCCGCCATGGAGGGCATCGAACCCGGAGCCCGCGACCCGCAGGACCACGGCAACGGCACGGACCAGCACGTACAGCCGGCACAGCCGGACCACTCAGTTCAGCCCGACCAGCAGGATCAGCCGGAAAAGGGGCAGCAAGCATGACACGGCCTACGCCCACAGCGCCGCCGGCCGGCGCGGCCGAGGGCGGAGCGGCGGTGGAGAAGAAGCCGCAGTTGCAGCTCGGCGGGGTGGAGATCGACCTCGGCCGCTGGCGCGACTTCTCGCTCGTACCCGTCATCTTCGTGCTCGGCGTGATCGGGTTCATCGTCTCGCCCGCCTTCCTGACCTCCGACAACCTCATCGGCGTCGTCCAGCAGTCCACCGAACTCGGTCTGCTCGTCCTCGCCCAGGCCCTCATCCTCATCAGCGGCCGGATGGACCTGTCGCTGGAGTCGACGATCGGCGTCGCGCCGGTGATCGCGCTCTGGCTCGTCCTGCCCGCCGAGGGCGGCCGGTTCACCGGCATCGAACTGCTGCCGTCCGGCACGTCGATCCTCCTCTGCCTCCTCGTCGGCGCCGTCATCGGGCTCTTCAACGGCTTCCTCATCCTCAAGCTCAGAGTCAACGGCTTCATCGCCACGCTCGGCATGCTGGTCATGCTGCGCGGCCTGCACGAGGGCATCACGGGCGGCAAGTCCATCATCGAGGTGCCCGAGTCCTTCGCCTACCTCGGCAAGGAGAGCTGGCTCGGCGTCCCCGCCGCCGTCTACGTCTGCCTCGGCCTCTACGCCGTCGGCGGGCTGATGCTCGGCTACCTGCGGCACGGGCGCGCGCTGTACGCCATCGGCGGCAACCCGGAGGCGGCGCGCGCCGCGGGCATCCGCGTCGACCGCATCACCTGGATCGTGCTGGCCATCGGCGGCATGCTCGCGGCCTTCGCCGGCGTCCTTTACACCGGTCACTACGGCTCGGTCTCCGCCGGCCAGGGCAAGGACATGATCTTCCAGGTGTTCGCCGCCGCGGTCATCGGCGGCATCAGCCTGCGCGGCGGGCGCGGCACCCTCTTCGGGGCGCTGACCGGCGTGCTGACGCTCCAGCTCGTCATCAACGTGATGACGCTCGCGGGCGTGCCGGCGGAGTGGACGAAGTTCCTCAACGGGGCGATCATCATCGTGGCCCTGGTCATTTCCCGGTTCGTCAGCGGCGAGAAACAGGACTGAGAGGCGGCGGATGCCCCCCATACCCAGGCTCGGCCTCGGCTGCGCCAACCTCGGCAACCTCTACCGGGCGATGCCGGACGCCACCGCGGCCGAGATCGTCGAGACCGCGTTCGCGCACGGCTACGGCTACTTCGACACGGCGCCGCACTACGGCGTCGGGCTGTCGGAGGAGCGCCTCGGCCGTGCGCTCGCGGGCCGGCCGCGGGACTCGTACACCGTGTCCACCAAGGTCGGCCGGCGGCTGCGGCCCCTCGGCCCGGGCGAGACCGAGCCCGCCCACGACTTCGTCGACACCCCGGCCCGCGGCCGGGTGTGGGACCTGAGCCGGGACGGGATCCGGGCGACGCTGGAGTCGTCCCTGGCGCGGCTGGGGCTCGACCGGGTGGAGATCGCGTACCTCCACGACGTCGAGAACCATCTGCCGCAGGTGTACGAGACGGCCTTCGCGGCGCTCGCGGAGCTGAAGGCGGAGAAGGTCGTCGGCGCCATCGGCTTCGGCATGAACTTCAGCGACCACCTGGGCCGGCTCGTCGCCGACCTCGATGTCGACGTGGTGCTGTGCGCCGGCCGCTGGACGTTGCTGGAGCGGAGCGCGTACGACGACCTGCTGCCCGTCTGCGGGCGGCGCGGCACCTCCGTCGTCGTCGGCGGCGTCTACAACACCGGGCTGCTTGCCGACCCGCGGCCCGGCGGGCGGTTCCACTACGGCGAGGCGCCGGCCGAGGTGGTGGAGCGGGCGCGCGGGATCGCGGAGGTGTGCGGCGAGTTCGGGGTGCCGCTGAAGGCGGCGGCGCTGCGCTACCCGTTCGCGCACCCCGCGGTGGTCTCCGTCATCCCGGGCGCCTCCCGGACGCGGGACGTCCGGGAGAACGCGGAGATGTTCGCGTACGACATCCCCGACGCGCTCTGGCCCGCGCTCGTCGAACTCGGGCTCCTCGACGCCGACCTGCCGCTGCCCGCGGCCACCGGAGGCTGAACGTGCCGCGAATCGACGCCCACCACCACCTGTGGGACATCAGCCGCCGCCCGCAGCCGTGGATGGACGGCTCGTGGGCCGACCCGCTGCGGCGCACCTTCACCCTGGCCGACCTCGCGCCGCACCTGGCGGAGCACCGCATCGACGCCACGGTGCTGGTGCAGACCTCGTCGTCGTACGAGGAGACGCTGGAGCTGTGCGAGGAGCCCGACCCGCCGGTGGCGCTGGTCTGCGGCTGGCTCGACCTGACCGCGCCGGAACTGGACGCGGACACCCTCCGCCGCACGCCCCCGCGCCTCGGGGCGCTGCGCCACCAGGTGGAGGGCGAGCCCGATCCGCGGTGGCTGGAGCGCCCCGACGTGCTGCGGGCGCTGGGGCTGGCGGGGGAGGCCGGCCTCGTGTACGACCTGCTGGTCACGCCGCGCGAGCTGCCGGCGGCCATCGCCGCGGCCCGCGCGGTGCCGCACACCAGGTTCGTCCTCGACCACGCCGGCAAGCCGCAGATCGCGGCGGGGGAGTGGCAGCCGTGGGCGGATCCGGTCGCGGAGCTGGCCCGGCTGCCCAACGTGAGCTGCAAGCTGTCCGGCCTGGTCACGCAGGCGGACTGGGAGCACTGGCGGCCGGCGGACGTGCTGCCGTACGCCCGGCACGTGATCGACGTGTTCGGGCCCGGCCGGATCCTCTTCGGCTCGGACTGGCCGGTGTGCACGCTGGCGGCGGACTACGGGCGGGTCGTCGAGCTGGCCGAGGAGGCGGTGGCGGACCTGACGGCGGCGGAGCGGGACGCGTTCTTCGGCGGCAACGCCCGCCGGCTCTACCTCCGGGACTGAGGCCGGGCGGCCGGGCGTGGCGGGTGGCCGCGGCCCGGCCCGTCCCGGCCCCCGGGTCACAGCGTCCGGCGCAGCCACTGCTCCACGCTCGCGATGTGCACCGTCGCCCACGACCTGGCCGCCTCCGCGTCCCGGCTGCGCATCGCGTCGAGGATCGCGCGGTGCTCGGTGAGCGTGCGCCGTACCGCGTCCTCCTGCGTCAGACCGCGCCAGATGCGGGCGCGGGCCGTCGGCCCCGACAGCCCCTCCAGCAGCGAGCTGAGCACGGAGTTCCCGGACGCCTGCACGATGCGGCGGTGGAACTCCAGGTCGGCGCGGACCAGTTCCTCCACGGACGGGTCGTGGCCCAGCTCCGCCAGCTCCGCCTCCAGCGCGTCCAGCTCGGGCTCCTCGATGCCGGTGCAGGCCAGCGCGGTGGCGGCGGGCTCCAGGATGCGCCGTACGGCGAGCAGCTCCAGCACCGTGTCGTCGCGGTGGAAGTCGACGACGAAGCTCATCGCCTCCAGCAGCAGTTGGGAGTCGAGGCTCGTGACGTACGTGCCGTCGCCCTGCCGTACGTCCAGGATGCGTATCAGCGCGAGCGCGCGCACCGCCTCGCGGAGCGAGTTCCGGGACAGACCGAGCTCGGCCGCCAGCTCGCTCTCCTTGGGCAGCCGGTCGCCCGGCCGCAGCTTGCCGGAGACGATCATTCCCTTGATCTTCTCGATCGCCTCGTCCGTGACCGCCATCTTGCGCCCTCCCTGACACAGACATCCGATGTCTGCGCGCCTCCATTATGACCTGCGTCCCCGGTGAGCGGAGCAGGGGAGGGCGGTGAATCCGGCGCGCGGCGGAAACGGGGGAGGGGAGAGGCGCCCCCATGGCGCCTCTCCCCCCGGACTTCCGGCCCGCGGCGGGGGCTCAGCCCGGCTTGCGCGCGAGGAGTTCCCGCACCCTGGCCCGTACGTCGGCGGTGTCCAGGCCGCGGATCGTCACCGTCGTACGGCGGCGCAGCACGTCGTCCTCCGTCTCGGCCCACTCGTGGTCCCGGGCGTAGACCACCTGCGCCCAGATCTCGGGCCCGTCGGGGTGGATGCGCTCGCCCAGGTCCGGGTTCTCGTTGACCAGGCGGGCGATGTCGAACGACAGCGAGCCGTAGTGCGTGGCCAACTGGCGGGCTGTGTCCGGGGCCATGCGGTGGCCCGGGTCGCGGTCGACGAGGAGCCGGTGCGCGACCGCGTTGGGGTTCGCCACGCCGGGCAGCGGCGTGTGCCGTACCAGGGACTTCACCGGCTGCATGTCCTCGGCGATCGCCCCGCCGTGCTCCTTGGCGAGCTTGCGGAGCACCATCCGGCCGATGTGGCGGTACGTCGTCCACTTGCCGCCCGCCACCGACAGCATCCCGCCGGCGCCCTCGGTGACGACCGTCTCCCGCTTGGCCTGCTCCGTACCGCCGGGACCGCCGGGCAGCACCCGCAGCCCGGCGAAGGCGTACGTCACGAGGTCGGGCGACAGGTCGTCGGCACGCACCGAGAGCGACGCCTCGTCGATGATCTGCGCGATGTCGCCTTCGGTCGGGTGCACGGCGGCAGGATCGCCCTCGTACGGCTCGTCCGTGGTGCCCAGCAGCAACTGGTCCTCCCACGGCAGCGCGAAGGTGACGCGGTACTTGTCCACCCACGTCGACATCGCCGCGTGCCACGGCGACCGCCGCTTGAGCACGATGTGCGCGCCCTTGGAGAGGCGGATGGAGGGGTCCGCGGCCGCGTCCTCCAGGCGCCGCAGGTGGTCCACCCACGGCCCGGTCGCGTTGAGCACCAGCCGGGCGTCGACGCCGAACTCGTCGCCGCTCAGCCGGTCCCTCAGGTCCGCGCCCGTCACCTGGCCGTGGGTGAAGCGCAGCCCGGTGACCTCGGCGTGGTTGAGGACGACGGCGCCGGCGCCGACGGCGGCGCGTACCGTCATGACCGCCATCCGCGAGTCGTTCATCTGGTGGTCGCCGAAGACCGCGACCGCCTTCAGCCCCTCGGTGCGCAGCGCGGGGATGTCCCGGGCGGCGCGGCCGGGGGTGATGAGGTGGCCCACGCCGTCGCGGAACCCGGACAGCGCGGAGTAGGCGAAGACGCCGGCGCCGAGCTTGGCGGCGCCGTGCGGGCCGCCCTTGTAGAGCGGCAGATAGAAGGGGAGCGGGTTGACCAGGTGCGGCGCTACGTCGCGGGCCAGCACCCGGCGCTCGTGGTGGTTCTCGGCCACCAGCTTCACCGCGCCGTTCTGCAGGTAGCGGATGCCGCCGTGGACGAGCTTGGAGGACGCGGACGAGGTGGCACCGGCGAAGTCGCCGGCGTCCACCATCGCCACCCGCAGTCCCGACTGGGCGGCGTGCCAGGCCACCGAGGTGCCCAGGATCCCGCCGCCGATGACCAGGAGGTCGTACGTGGCCCGGTCGAGCAGATCCCGGGACTCCGCGCGGCGGAGGGTGCGGCCGGCAGTCGGGTGCGTCCCGAGTGCGGGTATCGCCGCCGGGACGGTCTGCGGGAGAGTCATCGCCGCTACTCCTTGTCTTCGGTCCAGCCCATGGTGCGCTGGACTGCTTTGTGCCAGTTGTTGTATTCGCGGTCGCGGGTTTGGGTGTCCATGCGGGGGGTCCATTCGGCGGCGCGGCGCCAGTTGGCGCGCAGGGCGTTGGTGTCGGGCCAGTAGCCGACGGCGAGCCCGGCGGCGTAGGCGGCGCCGAGGCAGGTGGTTTCGGCGACGAGGGGGCGGACGACGGGGGCGTCGAGGACGTCGGCGAGGGTTTGCATGAGGAGGTTGTTGGCGGTCATGCCGCCGTCGACCTTCAGGGAGGTGAGTTCGACACCGGAGTCCTTGGTCATGGCGTCGACGATCTCGCGGGTCTGCCAGGCGGTGGCTTCCAGTACCGCCCGTGCCAGGTGCGCCTTCGTCACGTAGCGTGTGAGTCCCGCGATGACGCCGCGGGCGTCGTCGCGCCAGTAGGGGGCGAACAGGCCGGAGAAGGCGGGTACGAAGTAGGCGCCGCCGTTGTCCTCGACGCTCAGGGCGAGGGTTTCGATTTCGGCGGCGGTGGAGATGATGCCCATCTGGTCGCGCATCCACTGCACCAGTGCCCCGGTGATCGCGATGGATCCTTCCAGGGCGTAGACGGCGGGTGCCTGGCCGATGCGGTAGCCGACGGTGGTCAGCAGGCCGTTTTCTGAGTGGACGGGTTCGCCGGCGGTGTTCATCAGCAGGAAGGTGCCGGTGCCGTAGGTGGATTTGGCTTCGCCCTGGGCGAAGCAGGTCTGTCCGAACAGTGCCGCTTGCTGGTCGCCCAGTGCGGAGGCGACGGGTACTGCGGTCAGGGTGCCGGAGGTGGCGTGGCCGTAGACCTCGGCGGAGGAGCGGATTTCGGGGAGGACTGCTTGGGGGACGCCCATGGCCTGGCAGATGGCGGGGTCCCAGTCGAGGGTTTCGAGGTTCATGAGCATGGTGCGGGAGGCGTTGGTGACGTCGGTGACGTGGACGCCGCGGCCGGGGCCTCCGGTGAGGTTCCAGATGACCCAGGAGTCCATGGTGCCGAAGAGGATGTCGCCGGCTTCTGCGCGGGCGGGCAGGCCCGGGGTGTTGTCGAGGAGCCAGCGGATTTTGGGGCCGGCGAAGTAGGAGGCGAGGGGCAGGCCGGTGGTGGCGCGGAAGCGGTCCTGGCCTTCGGTGCCGCCCAGTTGCCGGCAGAGTTCGGCGGTGCGGGTGTCTTGCCAGACGATGGCGTTGGCGACGGGTTCGCCGGTGTTCTTGTCCCAGAGCAGGGTGGTTTCGCGTTGGTTGGTGATGCCGATGGCTTTGACGTCGGCGCGGGTGATGCCGGCTTTGGCGACGGCGCCGTCGACGACCTGCTGGACGTTGCGCCAGATCTCGGTGGCGTTGTGCTCGACCCAGCCGGGCCTGGGGAAGATCTGCTCGTGTTCCTTCTGGTCCACCGACACGATCCGGCCATCGGTGTCGAACACGATGCACCGGCTCGAAGTCGTCCCCTGATCGATAGCCGCAATGAACGGGCCTGCAGTGTGTGCGTCGGTCATGTCGCTCCGATACGTCGTTGGTTCGGCGTGGGTCGAGGTGGTGGCCTGCGCCGTCCCGCCCGGCGGGCGGGCGGGACGTCCGGCTCAGGTGAAGACGGCTTGGTAGAGACCGCCGGCGGCGGCGCCGCCGATCAGCGGGCCGACGACGGGGATCCACGCGTAGGTCCAGTCGGAGCCGCCCTTGTTGGGCAGCGGCAGGAGGGCGTGGACGATGCGCGGCCCGAGGTCGCGCGCGGGGTTGATGGCGTAACCCGTGGGGCCACCGAGGGAGAGACCGATGCTGACCACGACCAGCGCGGTGATCAGCACGCCGAGCGTGCCGAGCCCGTTGCCTTCGGCGTTGAGACCCTGGGTGAGGATCGCGATGACCAGGACGAAGGTGGCGATGACCTCGGTCATCACGTTCTGCACGACGTTGCGGATCTCGGGGCCGGTGGAGAAGACGCCGAGCACCGGGCCCGCGCCCTTCTCATGGGCCTCGATGGCCTTCTGGTCCGCGTTCTCCAGATGACCGATGACGTCCTTGTCGGTCAGGTGGTGGTGGAACTGGCCGTAGTAGGCGAGCCACACGAACGCGGCGCCGATCATGGCGCCGAGCAGTTCGGAGACGAGGTAAAGCGGGACATCACTCCAGGGGGTGTCGCCCTTGATGGCGAGCCCGAGCGTCACCGCGGGGTTCAGATGGGCGCCGGAGACACCGGCCACCGCGTAGGCGCCGGTGAGGACCGCAAGACCCCAGCCGAGGGAGACCGCGACCCAGCCTGCCTGGTGGGCCTTGGACTTCTTGAAGGTGATGGCGGCGACCACGCCGCCACCGAGAACGATCAGCAAGGCAGTACCCACTACCTCGCCGGAGAATATGTCCCAATTGGACGGGTCCATCCTGCGACTCCTTTGTCCTGGGTGGTCCGTACAAGGAATCCGGTCGGCGCATAACACCCTACGTCATAATTGTCGTTAGGTGTTCGACAATGCCGACCGGTGCACGGCAGTGTTCCGCCACGTCACAGGCGCGTCAAGGCCCGGTGACGGGAAAACGGGGAATCGGCCAGTCGGAGGAGGCCCGCGCGGTCAGAAGCGCCCGGCGCCCAGGTCCCTGGCCACCGCCCGGGCGCAGTCGCGCACCGAGGCCACCAGTTCGGGCCGCAGCTCGCCGCCGGGGCAGATGCGCTCCACCGCCCCGGTGACGCCCACGGCGCCCACGGGCATGCCGCGGCGGTCGCGTACGGGAGCGGCGACGGCCGCGATCCCGTCCCAGGTCTCCTCGACGTCCGAGCCCCAGCCGCGGGCCCGGGTCAGCTCCAGGATCCGTTCGAAGTCCGCCGCCTCGGTGACCGTGGCGGGCGTGAGCGCCTTGCGGTCGCCCTCCGCGGCCTCGGCGTGCGCCACCGGGTCGACGGCGCACAGGACCTTGCCCAGCGCCGTGCTGTGCAGCGGCAGCATGGCGCCTATCTCCAGCACCTGCCGGCTGTCGTCGGGCCGGAAGACATGGTGGACGATGAGCACGCCCTGGTGGTGCAGCACGCCCAGGTGCACGCTCTCGCCGCTGGCCCTGGCCAGGTCGTCGGTCCAGGGCAGGGCGCGGGCGCGCAGCTCGTGCACGTCCAGGTAGCTGTTGCCCAGGCGGAGCAGTTCGGCGCCGAGCTGGTACCGCCCGGAGACCGGGTCCTGCTCGACGAAGCCCTCCTGCTGCAGCGTGCGCAGGATGCCGTGCGCCGTGCCCTTGGCCAGGCCCAGCGTCGAGGCGACGTCGGACAGGCCCAGGCGCCGCTCTCCTCCGGCCAGCAGGCGCAGCACCGCAGCCGCTCGCTCGAGCGACTGGATGTTCCGTGCCACGGAAGATCCTCCTCAACGAGACCGGCAGTTCGACAATGCTGAACAGTATCGGTCATTGTCCCGCCGCAGGGGGGCGGTCGGGGAGACCCCGGACGTGCCGATCGTGCCCGAGTCTGCCGGAAAACCCCGCAAACCTGCACCGTCCGGGTCGTGGGACAGCCCGCGCCGTACCGGCTCCGGCCGATACCCTTGGCCCGTGCACCGGCCCCCGCGGGCCGCGCATAGCCGACAGCCGTCGCACACGAGGGAGTATCCCCATGGCCTCGCAGCCGTCCCAGCCCGCCGCCAGCCAGCAGACCCGCGCCGACGCGTTGCGCGCGGCCCTCGCCACCCGAGTGGTGGTGGCCGACGGCGCCATGGGCACGATGCTCCAGGCGCAGGAGCCGACGCTCGACGACTTCCAGCAGTTGGAAGGCTGCAACGAGATCCTCAACGTCACCCGCCCCGACATCGTGCGCTCCGTGCACGACGAGTACTTCGCGGCCGGCGTCGACTGCGTGGAGACCAACACCTTCGGCGCCAACCACGCGGCCCTCGGCGAGTACGACATCGCCGACCGGATCTTCGAGCTCTCCGAGTCCGGCGTACGCATCGCCCGCGAGTCCGCCGACGCGCACACCGCGGGCGACGGCCGGCAGCGCTGGGTCCTCGGCTCCATGGGCCCGGGCACCAAACTGCCGACCCTCGGCCACATCGGGTACGGCACCCTGCGCGACGCGTACCAGCAGAACGCCGAGGGCATGATCGCCGGCGGCGCCGACGCGCTGCTCGTCGAGACCACCCAGGACCTGCTGCAGACCAAGTCCGCCGTCCTCGGCGCCCGCCGGGCGCTGGCGGCCACCGGCGTGGACCTGCCGCTGATCTGCTCGGTGACCGTCGAGACCACCGGCGCCATGCTCCTCGGCAGCGAGATCGGCGCCGCGCTCACCGCGCTGGAGCCGCTGGGCATCGACATGATCGGGCTGAACTGCGCCACCGGGCCGGCCGAGATGAGCGAGCACCTGCGCTACCTCGCCCGCCACTCCCGGGTGCCGCTGTCCTGCATGCCCAACGCCGGCCTCCCGGTGCTCGGCAAGGACGGCGCCCACTACCCGCTGACCCCGGGCGAACTGGCCGACGCCCAGGAGACGTTCGTGCGCGAGTACGGGCTGTCCCTGGTCGGCGGCTGCTGCGGCACCACCCCGGAGCACCTGCGGCAGCTCACCGAGCGGGTACGGGACCTGCAGCCGGTCGAGCGCACGCCCCGGCCCGAGCCGGGGGCCGCGTCGCTGTACCAGACGGTGCCGTTCCGGCAGGACACCTCGTACCTGGCGATCGGCGAGCGCACCAACGCCAACGGCTCGAAGAAGTTCCGTACCGCCATGCTCGAAGGCCGCTGGGACGACTGCGTGGAGATGGCCCGCGACCAGATCCGCGAGGGCGCCCACATGCTCGACCTCTGCGTCGACTACGTCGGCCGCGACGGCGCCGCCGACATGGCAGAACTCGCGGGCCGGTTCGCCACCGCCTCCACCCTGCCCATCGTGCTGGACTCCACCGAGATCGACGTGATCCGCGCCGGCCTGGAGAAGCTGGGTGGCCGGGCCGTCATCAACTCCGTCAACTACGAGGACGGCGACGGCCCCGAGTCCCGCTTCGCCCGCGTCGCCACCCTCGCCCGCGAGCACGGTGCCGCGCTGATGGCGCTGACCATCGACGAGGAGGGCCAGGCCCGTACCTCCGAGCACAAGGTCGCCATCGCCGAGCGGCTGATCGACGACCTGACCGGCAACTGGGGCATCCACGAGTCCGACATCCTCATCGACTGCCTGACGTTCACCATCTGCACCGGCCAGGAGGAGTCCCGCGGCGACGGCGCCGCCACCATCGAGGCGATCCGCGAGCTCAAGCGCCGCCACCCCGACGTGCAGACCACGCTCGGCCTGTCGAACATCTCCTTCGGCCTCAACCCGGCCGCCCGGGTCGTGCTCAACTCCGTCTTCCTCGACGAGTGCGTGAAGGCCGGCCTCGACTCGGCGATCGTGCACGCCAGCAAGATCCTGCCGATCGCCCGGCTGGAGGAGGAGCAGGTGCAGGTCTGCCTGGACCTGATCCACGACCGGCGCCGCCCGGCCGAGGGCGACGAGCCCGCGTACGACCCGCTGCAGCGCCTGCTGGAGCTGTTCGAGGGCGTCGACACCAAGTCGATGAAGGCCGGCAGGGCCGAGGAACTGGCCGCGCTGCCGCTGGAGGAGCGGCTGAAGCGGCGGATCATCGACGGCGAGAAGAACGGCCTGGAGGCCGACCTGGACGCCGCGCTCGCCGAGCGGCCGGCGCTGGAGATCGTCAACGAGACCCTGCTGGACGGCATGAAGGTCGTCGGCGAGCTGTTCGGCTCCGGCCAGATGCAGCTCCCGTTCGTGCTCCAGTCCGCCGAGGTGATGAAGACCGCGGTGGCCTATCTGGAGCCGCACATGGAGAAGGTCGAGGACGGCGCAGGCGGCTCGGGCAAGGGCACGATCGTGCTGGCCACCGTGCGCGGCGACGTCCACGACATCGGCAAGAACCTCGTCGACATCATCCTGTCCAACAACGGCTACAACGTGGTCAACCTCGGTATCAAGCAGCCCGTATCGGCGATCCTGGAGGCCGCGGAGGAGCACGCCGCCGACGTGATCGGGATGTCCGGGCTGCTGGTGAAGTCCACGGTGATCATGAAGGAGAACCTGGAGGAGCTGAACCAGCGCCGGCTGGCCTCCCGGTACCCGGTGATCCTCGGCGGCGCCGCGCTCACCCGCGCGTACGTCGAGCAGGACCTGCACGAGGTCTACGAGGGCGAGGTCCGCTACGCCCGCGACGCCTTCGAGGGGCTGCGGCTCATGGACGCCCTCATCGGCGTCAAGCGCGGCGTCCCCGGCGCCGAGCTCCCCGAGCTGCGCCCCCGGCGGGTACGCGCCGCCACCCCCGCGCCCGCCGCCGGGGAAGAGGACGCCCCCGCCCGCTCCGACGTGGCCACCGACAACCCCGTGCCCACCCCGCCGTTCTGGGGCACCCGGGTCGTCAAGGGCATCCAGCAGGCCGACTACGCCTCCTGGCTGGACGAGGGCGCGCTCTTCAAGGGCCAGTGGGGGCTGAAGGCGCCGCGCGGCGGCGGCCCGTCGTACGAGGACCTGGTCGCCACCGAGGGCCGGCCGCGGCTGCGCGGCCTGCTGGACCGGCTGCAGACCGGCAACCTGCTGGAGGCGGCCGTCGTCTACGGCTACTTCCCCTGCGTCTCCAAGGGCGACGACCTGATCGTCCTCGGCGACGACGGCGCCGAGCGCACCCGCTTCACCTTCCCGCGGCAGCGGCGCGGCCGGCGGCTCTGCCTGGCGGACTTCTTCCGGCCGGAGGAGTCCGGCGAGACGGACGTCGTCGGCTTCCAGATCGTCACCGTCGGCTCGAAGATCGGCGAGGCCACCGCGGAGCTGTTCGCCGCCGACTCCTACCGCGAGTACCTGGAGCTGCACGGGCTCTCCGTACAGCTCGCCGAGGCGCTGGCGGAGTACTGGCACGCGCGGGTGCGGGCCGAGCTGGGCTACGCCGGCGAGGACCCGGCGGAGATCGAGGACATGTTCGCGCTGAAGTACCGCGGCGCCCGGTTCTCCCTCGGCTACGGCGCGTGCCCGGACCTGGAGGACCGGGCGAAGATCGCCGAGCTGCTGGGGCCGGAGCGGATCGGGGTGAAGCTCTCCGAGGAGTTCCAGTTGCACCCGGAGCAGTCCACGGACGCCATCGTCATCCACCACCCCGAGGCGAAGTACTTCAACGCCCGCTGAGCGCCGCCGGCGCCGGGCCGTACCCGCGCCCCGGCATCGTCGTAAAGCGCCCCGAACGGGCTCCCGGGGTGCTTTCCGGACAGTCGGCTTATACTGGTCGGTCCGGAACAGGCCGGTCGCTTCTGGCGGCCGGCCTTTGCGCCCCTTAGAGGGAGGTGAGCGGATGACCAGCAGCATTCCCGCCGAAGGCACCCGAACGGCTCAGGGCACGGCCCCGGCCCACCGGGTGCGGTCCATCCGCGGTACGACGCCGCAGGCCGTACTGCTCGACATGGACGGCACCCTGGTCGACACCGAGGGCTTCTGGTGGGCCGCCGAGGTCTCGGTCTTCGCCGAGTTCGGCCACGAGCTGACCGAGGAGCAGCGCCAGGTCGTCGTCGGCGGCCCGATGTCGCGCAGCGCCGCGTACCTCATCGCCACCACCGGCGCCGACATCGGCCTGCCGGAGCTGACGGTGCGGCTCAACACCCGCTTCGAGGAGCTGGTCGACGGCGACGTGCCGCTCATGCCCGGCGCCCGTCGGCTGCTCACCGAACTCGCCGCGCACGACGTGCCCACGGCCCTCGTCTCCGCCTCCCACCGGCGCATCATCGACCGGGTGCTGCGCTCGCTCGGGCACGAGTTCCACCTCTCCGTGGCCGGCGACGAGATCCCGCGTACGAAGCCGCACCCCGACCCGTACCTGCACGCCGCGGCCGCCCTCGGGGCCGACCCGCGGCACTGCGCGGTGATCGAGGACACCATGACGGGCGTGACGGCGGCGGAGGCGGCCGGGTGCGCCGTCGTGGCGGTGCCGTCGGTGGCGCCCATCGAGCCTGCGCCGGGACGGCACCTCGTGCGTTCCCTCACGGAAGTCGATCTCCCCTTTCTCCGCTCCGTAGTCGAGCGCCTCCACTGAGAAAGCGGTGGGGAAACTCCGCGCAGTGGTTCATGTATTTTGCGTGACGAAAGCCGTTACCCCATTGCCGCTACGGGGCGCGGATTCGACAGGGTGAGCTTTCTCACGCGCACAGCTCTCGACAGGGGTACGGAGCTGTGCTTGGCGGGTCGTGAGGGCCTCCCGAGGTGCCTCCATGTGCCCGGTTTGATGGAGGTTCGCGGCCATTGTTCCCGCGTCCGGTTATCGGAAAGACGCCGGGCGTAATCGGCATGTGATTCCTTCTCAACTTCCCTGCCACCCAGCCCGGCTGGGTGCTCCGGCTAATCTCTCCGGGGACGCCTGAGGGAGAAAGTCGACCATGATTCGTAAGTCGTTGGTGCTGCCCGCGCTGCTGGGTGTGCTCGCCCCGGTCGTCACCTCCTGCGGCGTGGTGGGCGACTCCGGCGGGGACGACGACGCGATCGTGGTGGGTACGACCGACAGGCTGGAGCTTACGAAGGAGAACCCGGCTCCGCTCGACCCCGCCACGGCGTACGACATCAACTCCTGGAACGTCCTGCAGAACACCTTCCAGACACTGATGCGGATGCCGCGTACGGGCTCGGAGCCCGAGCCGGACGCCGCCGAGCAGTGCGTCTTCGCCGACCGGCTCAGCGAGCAGTACCGCTGCACGCTCCGCGACGGCCTGACGTTCACCAACGGCCACGACCTCACCGCCGAGGACGTCAAGTTCTCCGTCGAGCGGATGCTGAAGATCAAGAACCCCAACGGCCCGTTCCCGCTGCTCGCCAACGTCGACACGGTGGAGACTCCGGACGAGCTGACCGTGGTCTTCCACCTCAAGACGCCCGACGCGACGTTCCCCCTCAAGCTCGCCACCCCCGCCGCGGCCATCGTCGACAGCGAGGTCTACGAGAAGGACAAGCTCTACGAGGGCTTCGAGATCGCCGGCTCCGGCCCGTACAGCCTGAAGGTGGAGCACGACGACGACGTCGCCACCAAGGCCGTCTACACCGGCAACGGCGACTACAAGGGCGAGGTCGAGCCGCAGAACGACGCGGTCGAGGTCCGCTACTTCGACACCTCCAAGAGCATGGAGGACGCCATCGCCGGCGGCGACATCGACGTGATGGGCCGCAGCCTGAAGCCCGGGCAGATCAACCGCCTCGACGAGGGCGCCGACGGCGACGTCAGCCTCTTCGAGACGCCGGGCGCGGAGATCGCCTACCTCGTCTTCGACGTCGAGAACCCGACCGTGAAGGACCGGGCCGTACGCCAGGCAGCGGCCGAGGTGATCGACAGGACGAAGCTCGCACGCGACGTCTACCAGCGCACCGTCGACCCGCTGTACGCGATGATCCCGCGCGGCATCATCGGCCACAACACCGCGTTCCACGACGCCTACGGCGACCGTCCGGACGCCGACGGCGCCCGCGAACTGCTGCGGGAGGCGGGCGTCGACACGCCCGTGAAGCTGACCCTGAACTACTCCACCGACCACTACGGCGAGACGACGAAGGCCGAGTTCGAGGAGCTGCGCGACCAGCTCAACAGGTCCGGCCTGTTCGACGCCGACATCAAGGGCGACACCTGGGAGACGTACAAGAAGAACTACGCGGAGAATCGGTACGCCGTCTACGGCCTGCACTGGTATCCCGACTTCCCCGACCCCGACACGTTCACCGGGCCGTTCGTCGGCGAGGAGAACTTCACCTTCAACAACTACGACAGCTCCGTCATCGAGGACCTGATCCCGCGGACCCGCCAGGAAGCACAGCGGGAGCGCACGACGGACAGCTTCGAGCGGATACAGGACGTCCTCGCCAGTGACGTCCCGTACCTCCCGCTCTGGCAGGGCAAGCAGTACATCGCGGCGCGCGACACCGTCACGGGGGCGGAGTGGGCGCTCAACTCGTCGTCGACGCTGCAGCTCTGGGAGCTGCGGCGCGGGCTGAGCGAGTAGGGGCCTCCGGCGGTGCCGCGCCGGGCAGAGAACCGACCCGAGTGAAGGAACCCACACACGTGAAGAAGGCTGTCCAGCGGCTCGCCCCACCCCTCGGCGCCGCCATGGCCACCGTGCTGCTCGCCGCCGGCTGCGGCTCGGACTCCGGATCGGGGGCCGGCTCCGGCGACGCGGTCGTGATGGGGATGACCGACGAGGTCACCGCCATCGACCCCGCGGCGGGCTACGACCCCGGCTCCTGGCTGGTGTTCAACAACGTCTTCCAGTCCCTGCTGAGCTTCCCCAAGGGGTCCACGGAGCCCGAACCCGAGGCGGCGAAGGAGTGCACCTTCGAGGACGCCGACAGCCGCATCTACACCTGCAAGCTGCAGGACGGGCTGAAGTTCTCCAACGGCTCCGAACTCACCTCCGAGGACGTGAAGTTCTCCTTCGAGCGCACCATCGGCATCGACGACCCCGCGGGACCCGCCGTCATGCTCGACTCGATCGGCAGGATCGAGACGCCCGACGAGCTGACCGTGACGTTCCGGCTGGACTACCCCGACGCGACCTTCCCCATGAAGATCGCCTCCGGTGCCGGCTCGATCGTCGACAGCGAGTCCTACCCGAAGGGCAAGCTGCGCGACGACGACAAGGCGATCGGTTCCGGCCCGTACAAGCTGGACGACTACCAGGAGGACAAGGAGGCCAAGTTCTCCGTCAACTCCGGCTACAAGGGCACCGCCAAGGTGCAGAACTCCGGGATGACGCTGAAGCTCTACGGCGACGACTCCGGCGGCGACGACAAGCTGAAGGAGGACCTGGAGAGCGGCGACATCGACCTGGCCTACCGCGGCCTGGCGATGAAGGACATCGCCGAGCTGCAGGACCAGGCAGGCGCCGGCCAGAAGATCCAGCTCGTCGAGGGCACCAGCGCCGAGGTGCAGCACCTGGTCTTCAACATGAACGACCCGGTCGCGGGCAACCCCGCCGTGCGCAAGGCGTTCGCGTACCTCATCGACCGCAACGCGCTCGTCCGCGAGGTCTACGAGGGCACCGCCGAGGAGCTGTACTCGATCGTCCCGGCCGGCATCACCGGCCACAACACCGCCTTCTACGACACCTACGGCGATCGCCCCGACCCCTCCAGGGCCGAGCAGGCGCTGCGCGAGGCGGGCATCGACGAGAAGGTCCGCGTGACGCTGTACGCCACGCCCGAGCGCTACGGCCCCGGCACGGTGCCGTCCTTCGAGCTGATCGCCAAGCAGCTCAACGACAGCGGCCTGTTCCAGGCCGACGTGAAGTCCGTGCCGCTGGACGAGTTCGAGAAGGGCGTCGAGAAGGGCTCGTACGGCGTCTACGTCAAGGGCTGGGTGCCGGACTACCCGGACCCGGACAACTTCACCGCGCCGTTCTTCGGCGAGGGCAACGTGCTGGCCAACAACTACAACCCGGGCCGGATCACCAGCGAGCTGATACCGGCGGCCGCCGGGCAGTCGGAGCGTACGGCCACGGTGGACGCCTACGGCGAGCTGCAGGACATCGTCGCCGACCAACTGCCGGTGATACCGCTGTGGCAGGGCAAGCAGTACGCCGCCGCGCGGGAGAACATCCTCGGCCTGGAGTGGACGCTCGACGCCTCGACGGTCTTCCGCTTCTGGGAGATCTCGAAGGGCTCGGAGTGACCCGCCCGCGCTGACCCGGGGTACGCGGCCGGGAGCCCCGCGCAGGCAAGGGCTCCCGGTACGCGGCTCAGGACCCGCCCGGGCGCACCAGCCCGCTCTCGTACGCGTACACCGCGGCCTGCACCCGGTCGCGCAGGCTCAGCTTGGTCAGCACGTGGCCCACGTGGGTCTTCACGGTCGTCTCGCTCACGAACAGGTCGGCGGCGATCTCCGCGTTCGACAGTCCGCGGGCGACCAGCTTCAGCACCTCTACCTCGCGCTCGGTGAGCGTGTCCAGGGTGTCCGGCACGTCCTGCTCTCCCGTCGGCAGCTTGGTCGCGAACTTGTCGAGCAGCCGCTTGGTGATGCTCGGGGCCAGCATCGCGTCCCCGGCGGCCACCACGCGGATCGCCTGCACCAGCTCGCCGGCCGGCGCGTCCTTCAGCAGAAAGCCGCTGGCCCCCGCGCGCAGCGCCTCCACCACGTACTCGTCGAGGTCGAAGGTGGTCAGGACCAGCACCTTCGCGGGCCCGTCCCGGCCCGCGCCGGTGATCTGCCGGGTGGCCTCCACCCCGTCCATGCGCGGCATCCGGATGTCCATCAGCACCACGTCCGGCTGCAGCGCCCGGACCTGGTCGAGCGCCTGCAGCCCGTCGCCGGCCTCGCCGACCACGGCGATGTCCTGCTCTGCCTCCAGGATCATGCGGAAGCCGGTGCGCAGCAACGGCTGGTCGTCGACGAGCAGGACGCGGATGGCCACAGGGTCTCCTCTTCCTCGGCCGGACCGAACTGTCAGGCGGTGTCCATTCTGCCCTGCGCACCGTCCCCGTCCCCGGCCGGGCGGGGCTGCGGCAGCCCGAGATCGACGCCGGTCAGCGGATACGGGGGCGGGGTGCCGCCGAAGGCCGGGCAGGAGTCCTTGAAGTCGCACCAGCCGCACAGCCGGCCCGGCCGGGGCCGCCAGTCGCCGCTCTCCGTCGCCCGCCGGATCGCCTGCCACAGGGCGAGCACCTTGCGCTCCACGCCGCTCAGGTCGGCCTCGTCCGGGTCGTACGTCAGCACGTCGCCGCTGCCCAGGTAGACCAACTGCAGCCGGCGCGGGACACTGCCGCGCAGCCGCCACAGCACCAGCGCGTAGAACTTGATCTGGAAGAGGGCGTCCGCCGCGTACTCCGGCGGGGGCGCCTTGCCCGTCTTGTAGTCCACGACGCGGACCTCGCCCGTCGGCGCCACGTCCACCCGGTCGATGACGCCGCGCAGCTTCAGCCCGGAGGCCAGCACGGTCTCCACGAACAGCTCCCGCTCGGCGGGCTCCAGATGCGCCGGGTCCTCCAGCGTGAACCACCGCTCGACGAGCCGCTCGGCCCCGGCCAGCCACTCCGCCAGCCGCTCCGCGGCCCCGGCCGCGCCGGTCTCCCCGCCGTCCCCGGCCCCGCTCCCGGTCCCGTCCGCGGCC
Organism: Streptomyces sp. CMB-StM0423; assembly: GCF_002847285.1. Taxonomy (NCBI): domain Bacteria; kingdom Bacillati; phylum Actinomycetota; class Actinomycetes; order Kitasatosporales; family Streptomycetaceae; genus Streptomyces; species Streptomyces sp. CMB-StM0423. The sequence goes on from NZ_CP025407.1 coordinate 6,988,514, forward strand.
CCGTCCGCGCTCCCGGCCCTGGCCCCGGCCCCATCTTCGTCACCGTCCGTGAACAGCTCCGCCAGCTCCGGCCGGTCCGCGAGCAGCCGCTCCCAGGCCGGCGCCACCAGCGATCGCGCCCGCGGCGGCGTACGCTCGGCGGCAGGATCGTCGAACAGCCGCTCCAGGACCGCGTGCACCAGGGTCCCGCGGGCCGCGGAGGCGCGCGGCTTCTCCGGCAGCCTGTCGATCACCCGGAAGCGGTACATCAGCGGGCAGGTCATGAAGTCCGCCGCGCGGGAGGGAGACAGCGCCTGGGGCGGCGCCGGGGCCCGCGGCGCGTCCGGCCCGCCGTCCCCCTCGGGCGGCGGCGGTACGGGGTCCGCGGGGTGGTTCCCGGTGTCGGTGCGGGTACTCATGGTGTACGACCCTAGGGCCCGGGACCGACATCCGGCGGCATACGATGCAGGCCGGACCGGCGGGCAGGAAGACGGGCACCGCGAGCGGGCAGGAGTGGAAGTCGTGAGCGAGGAGCGCAGGGGCGATCGGCCCGGCCGCGGCGGCGGCATCCTCATGGGCCGCCCCTTCGGCGTGCCCGTGTACGTCGCCCCGAGCTGGTTCCTCGTCGCCGCCCTCATCACCTGGGTCTTCGGCGGCCAGCTCGAACGGATCCTGCCCGAGCTCGGCGCCCTGCGGTACGTGATCGCGCTCTTCTTCGCCGTCGCGTTCTACGCCTCCGTGCTCGTCCACGAGCTGGCACACACCCGCGTCGCCCTGCACTACAAGCTGCCCGTACGCCGCATCCAGTTGCAGTTCTTCGGCGGCGTCTCGGAGATCGAGAAGGAGTCCGAGACGCCCGGCCGCGAGTTCTGGCTCGCCTTCGCCGGGCCGCTGCTCTCCCTGGTCCTCGCCGGCGGCTTCTACGGCGCCCTCCAGCTCGTCGAGGAGGACACCGTGCCCGCGGTGCTCCTCGCCGCCCTCACGATCTCCAACCTCATCGTGGCCATCTTCAACCTGCTGCCCGGCCTGCCGCTGGACGGCGGCCGGATGCTGCGCGCCGCCGTCTGGAAGGTCAGCGGCAAGCCCATGACCGGCACGGTCGTCGCCGCCTGGGTGGGCCGCGCGCTGGCCGTGGCCACGCTCATCGGCCTGCCGCTCTTCACCCACTCACGCGCCTCCGACCCCGGCAGCGTCGACACCGTCACCGACGCCCTGCTGGCCGCGATCCTCGCCGCGATCATCTGGACCGGCGCCGGGAACAGCCTGCGCATGGCCCGGCTGCGCGAGCGGCTGCCCGAGCTGCGCGCCCGCGCCCTCACCCGCCGGGCGGCCCCCGTCACCGCCGACACCCCGCTGTCCGAGGCGCTGCGCCGGGCCGAGGCAGCCGGCGCCCGCGCCCTGGTCGTCGTCGACGGCCGCGGGAATCCCACCGGCGTCGTACGCGGCTCGGCCATCGCCCAGACCCCCGCCCACCGCCGCCCCTGGGTGGCCGTCAGCTCGCTCTCCCAGGACCTCACGGACGAGATGAAGCTCTCCGCCGAGCTGACCGGCGAACAACTGCTGGAGCACCTGCGCGAGAGCCCCCACAGCGAGTACCTCGTGGTGGAGGAGACCGGCCACATCTACGGGGTCCTCGCCACCTCCGACGTCGAGCGCGCCTTCGTCGCCGCCATGGCCCGGCCGCAGTCCTGATCACCCCCGGCGGTAGGGTGAGCGGCATGTCCGAGCCGACCGGTGCCGCCCGCCGCCGCGGGCCCTTCCAGGTCGGGGACCAGGTACAGCTCACCGACCCCAAGGGCCGCCACTACACGTTCACGCTCGAAGCCGGGAAGTCCTTCCACACCCACAAGGGCTCCTTCCCGCACGACGAGCTGATCGACGCCCCCGAGGGAACCGTCGTGCGCACCACGGGCAACGTCCCGTATCTCGCGCTGCGCCCCCTGCTCCCCGACTACGTCCTGTCCATGCCGCGCGGAGCGGCCGTCGTCTACCCCAAGGACGCCGGCCAGATCCTCGCGTTCGCCGACGTCTTCCCGGGCGCGCGCGTGGTCGAGGCGGGCGTCGGCTCAGGGTCGCTGACCAGCTTCCTGCTGCGCGCCGTCGGCGACAGCGGCATGCTCCACTCGTACGAGCGCCGCGCGGACTTCGCCGACGTCGCCCGGCAGAACGTCGAGCGCTACTTCGGCGGCCCGCACCCCGCCTGGCAGCTCACCGTCGGCGACCTCCAGGACAACCTCTCCGACACCGACGTCGACCGCGTCATCCTGGACATGCTCGCGCCCTGGGAGTGCCTGGACGCGGTCGCCAAGGCCCTGGTGCCCGGCGGCATCGTCTGCGCGTACGTCGCCACCACCACCCAGCTCGCCCGCACCGTGGAGTCCATCCGCGAACACGGCAACTTCAACGAGCCGCAGGCGTGGGAGACGATGCTGCGCAACTGGCACGTGGAGGGCCTGGCCGTACGCCCGGACCACCGCATGATCGGCCACACCGGCTTCCTGCTCACCGCCCGCAGGCTCGCCGACGGCGTCGAGCCGCCGCTGCGCCGCCGCAGGCCCGCGAAGGGGGCGTACGGGGAGGATTACACCGGCCCCGGCGGCCAGCGGGCCGCCGCGGGGGACTGAAGGGGCACCGAAGCGGCAGGGGTCGTTCCGCGGGCGGCCGGTGTGTGACACCATGCTGGCCTCCCCACGGCCCTCCCAGCCCTCCCAGGAGCCTCACCCGTGCAGCCTCTGCCCGGCGCCGACCTCCCGCACACGCACCCGCGCGCGGTGCACTGGATCGCGACGGCGGCCGCCATGGCCGCCGTCATCGCCCTCGCGGCGCTCATCAAACCCCCGTCCGTCGCCGCCGGCAACGACGGCAAGGGCGACCACGGCGGCAGACCCGCCCCCGGGCCCGACGCGAGCGCCGCCCACTATCCGGTCGAATGCGCCGGCACCGAGCCCGAGGTCTTCAAGAAGGGCTCCGCCGACTTCGACGCCGACGGCCGCGCCGAGACCGTCGCCGTGGTGCGCTGCCGCGCCGCCGCCGGCACCCCGCCCAGCGGGATGTACGTCCTGTCCGCGACCGAGACCGGCCGGTCACCGCGCGTGACCGCAACTCTCGTCGATCCCGCCGAGGGCATGAGCGTCGGGGAATTCGCTGTCCGCGAAAACGAGATTTCGGCCACCCTCCTCGGCTACTCCTCGCCCGACGTCCCCCGCAGCAAGCCGGACAAGCAGCGCAACGTGACCTGGACGTGGGAGAACGACCGCTTCCGCCTCACCGCGGAGCCCGTTCCCGGCACCCAGGTCTGACCCCGCCGCGGCACCCCCTCCCACATCGCCTTCCCGCCGGTTCCCGGAACCGGAGGGGAGGCGTTCGCCGTTCCGCTGCAATTCCAGGCACCCTTGGCGGGTGTTGAGCGTTGTAGACGAAACAAATGGCTGCTTTCCGATGTTGCTGGATGGGTATTTGCCTGGCGTGAGGACGGGCGCACGGGTGAAGATCGGATGCACCCCGACCGTCTTTGTGATCTAGGGGTTTCAAGTGGGACGCGGCCAGGTAGGGTCAGGAAGCGTCCAGCTCCCCTTGGAGGAGGTGAGGACCGTGGCAGCCCACGACGACGACACCAACCGCGGCATCCGGCCGGGTCGAGGGTCCGAAGACCCTGCCGGTCAGGTCGCCTACCTTGAGCAGGAGATCGCCGTCCTGCGACGAAAGCTCGCCGACTCGCCGCGTCACACGAGGATCCTCGAAGAACGCATCGTCGAGTTGCAGACCAACCTCGCCGGAGTGTCCGCGCAGAACGAGCGCCTGGCCAGTACTCTCCGTGAGGCCCGGGACCAGATCGTCGCCCTGAAAGAAGAAGTCGACCGGCTGGCCCAGCCGCCCGCCGGCTTCGGAGTCTTCCTTGAGGCCAACGACGACAGCACGGCGGACATCTTCACCGGCGGCCGCAAGCTGCGGGTGAACGTCAGCCCCAGCGTGGAGCTCGACGAGCTGCGCCGCGGCCAGGAGCTGATGCTCAACGAGGCGCTGAACGTGGTCGAGGCCATGGCGTTCGAGCGCTCCGGTGACATCGTCACCCTGAAGGAGATCCTGGAGGACGGCGAGCGCGCCCTGGTGATGGGGCACACCGACGAGGAGAAGGTGGTACGGCTCGCCGAGCCGCTGCTGCACACCACCATCCGCGCCGGCGACGCCCTGCTCCTGGAGCCCCGCTCCGGGTACGTCTACGAGGTCATCCCCAAGAGCGAGGTCGAAGAGCTGGTCCTCGAAGAGGTCCCGGACATCGACTACACCAAGATCGGCGGCCTGGGCAACCAGATCGAGCTGATCAGGGACGCCGTCGAGCTGCCGTACCTCCACCCCGACCTCTTCAAGGAGCACGAGCTGCGGCCCCCCAAGGGCGTGCTGCTCTACGGCCCGCCCGGCTGCGGCAAGACGCTGATCGCCAAGGCGGTCGCCAACTCCCTCGCCAAGAAGGTCGCGGAACACACCGGCCGCCCCGCCGGCAAGAGCTACTTCCTCAACATCAAGGGCCCCGAGCTGCTCAACAAGTACGTCGGCGAGACCGAGCGGCACATCCGCCTGGTCTTCCAGCGGGCCCGCGAGAAGGCCAGCGAGGGCACCCCCGTCATCGTCTTCTTCGACGAGATGGACTCCCTCTTCCGCACCCGCGGCTCCGGCGTCAGCTCGGACGTGGAGAACACCATCGTCCCGCAGCTCCTCTCCGAGATCGACGGCGTCGAGGGCCTGGAGAACGTCATCGTCATCGGCGCCTCCAACCGCGAGGACATGATCGACCCCGCGATCCTGCGCCCCGGCCGGCTCGACGTGAAGATCAAGATCGAGCGCCCGGACGCCGAGGCCGCCAAGGACATCTTCTCCAAGTACCTCACCCGGACGCTGCCGCTGCACGCCGAGGACATGTCGGAGCACGGCGAGTCCGCCGAGGCCACCGTCGACGCGATGATCCAGTCCGTCGTCGAGCAGATGTACGCGGAGTCCGAGGAGAACAGGTTCCTCGAAGTCACGTACGCCAACGGCGACAAGGAAGTCCTCTACTTCAAGGACTTCAACTCCGGCGCAATGATCGAGAACATCGTGGACCGTGCCAAGAAGATGGCCATCAAGGCGTTCCTCGACCAGAACCAGAAGGGCCTGCGCGTCTCCCACCTCCTCGCCGCGTGCGTCGACGAGTTCAAGGAGAACGAGGACCTGCCCAACACGACCAACCCCGACGACTGGGCCCGTATCTCCGGAAAGAAGGGCGAGCGGATCGTGTTCATCCGCACCCTCGTCACCGGAAAGCAGGGCGCGGACACCGGCCGGTCGATCGACACGGTGGCCAACACCGGTCAGTACCTGTAAATGCGGCGATCCGGCTGCGGGGGGCACCACACGGCCGCCCGCAGCCGGACACGTATTTCCACGGGTGCAAACCGACCGGAGCAAAGACTGTAATGATCTCCCCACTGCCGCCAAGGCGTTCTAGGCTCTTCCGTACCGGCGCGCAGCGCAGCGCATCGCCGCCGCGGGGACCACACGTGCCGCAGACGCAGCGGTACTTGAGTTCCGTCCAGGGCTGCGGACGGTACCGGGCAAGGAGGGCCGCATGACCGTACGGCGAGTAATGGGCATCGAGACGGAGTACGGAATCTCCGTCCCGGGCCATCCCAACGCCAATGCCATGCTCACCTCGTCCCAAGTCGTCAACGCCTACGCGGCGGCGATGCACCGGGCGCGCCGCGCCCGGTGGGACTTCGAGGAGGAGAACCCGCTGCGGGACGCCCGCGGCTTCGACCTCGCCCGTGAGGCCGCCGACTCCAGCCAGTTGACCGACGAGGACATCGGCCTCGCCAACGTCATCCTCACCAACGGCGCCCGGCTCTATGTCGACCACGCCCACCCCGAGTACAGCGCCCCCGAGGTCACCAACCCCCGCGACGCCGTGCTCTGGGACAAGGCCGGCGAGCGCATCATGGCAGAAGCCGCCGAACGCGCGGGACAACTGCCCGGCGCGCAGCCCATCCTTCTCTACAAGAACAACACCGACAACAAGGGCGCCTCCTACGGCTGCCACGAGAACTACCTGATGAAGCGGGAAACCCCCTTCTCGGACATCGTGCGCCACCTCACGCCCTTCTTCGTCTCCCGCCAGGTCTTCACCGGCGCCGGCCGCGTCGGCATCGGCCAGGACGGCAACGAACACGGCTTCCAGATCAGCCAGCGCGCCGACTACTTCGAAGTCGAGGTCGGCCTGGAAACCACCCTCAAACGCCCCATCATCAACACCCGCGACGAGCCCCACGCGGATGCCGAGAAATACCGCAGACTCCACGTCATCATCGGCGACGCGAACCTCTCGGAAATCTCCACCTACCTGAAGCTCGGCACCACCGCCCTGGTGCTGTCGATGATCGAGGACAACTTCATCGCGGTCGACCTGGCCGTGGAACAGCCCGTGCGCACGCTGCACCAGGTCTCGCACGACCCCACGCTGCGCCACCAGGTCGTGCTGCGCAGCGGCCGCACGCTCACGGCCGTACAGCTCCAGATGGAGTACTGCGAGCTGGCGCGTAAATACGTCGAGGAGCGCTTCGGCGCGGACGCGGACGAGCAGACAAAGGACGTGCTCACCCGCTGGGAGGACACCCTCAACCGGCTGGAAGCCGACCCCATGAGCCTGTCCGGCGAGCTGGACTGGCTGGCCAAGCGGGAGCTGCTGGAGGGCTACCGCCGCCGCGACACCCTGGACTGGGACGCGGCCCGCCTCGCGCTGGTCGACCTGCAGTACGCCGACGTACGCCCGGAGAAGGGCCTGTACAACCGGCTGGCGGCCCGCGGCCGCCTCAAGCGGCTCCTGACCGAGGACGAGGTCCTGCGGGCCGTGAAGAACCCGCCGGAGGACACCAGGGCGTACTTCCGCGGCCGCTGCCTCGAACAGTACGCGGACGACGTCGCCGCCGCCTCCTGGGACTCGGTCATCTTCGACCTCCCCGGACGCGACTCCCTCCAGCGGGTCCCCACCCTGGAACCCCTGCGGGGTACCCGCAACCATGTCAAGGAACTGCTGGACCGCTGCCGCACGGCGGAGGAGCTGGTACGGGTCCTCTCGGGCGGCTGATCCGGGACGGACCGGGCTAAAGGTGGCGCGGAGGGGAATCATCCGGGTGGCCTCCGAGCGTTGAGAGAGCACCGGGCCGATGTCGGGCCCAGCTTGTAGGGTCGGATCTTGCAGGGCGACGCAGTCAGGACCATCGGGCGACACCGAGCGGGGTGAGGGAAATGGCGACCAAGGACACCGGCGGTGGTCAGCAGAAGGCCACGCGCTCCCAGGAAGAGGTCGAGGAGCAGGCGCAGGACGCCGAGGTCTCCGAGGACCTGAAGGAACGGCAGGAGAAGCTGTCGGAGGACGTGGACTCGGTCCTCGACGAAATCGACGACGTGCTCGAAGAGAACGCCGAGGACTTCGTGAGGTCCTTCGTGCAGAAGGGCGGCGAGTAGCCGTCCCGGGCGTCCGTCCGGGAAGCACCCGGGCGGACGCCCGGCAGCGGCACGGGTAAGGTCCGTGCCCAGCGCAAGTCACCGGCTCGGCCCGTGGGGGCGGGCCGCCGTACCCCCGGAAGGATTCGCGTGGAAGCCAACATCCGTGGCGCAGGGCGACTGCCGGCTGCCTTCCTCACGCCGGGCTCGTCCTCGTTTATGGACTTCCTGGGTGAGCACGCTCCCGCGGCGCTGCCGGGGAACCGGGAGCTGCCGCCCGTGAAGGGTGCCGTCGAGGCGCCGCACGGCACCACCATCGTGGCGCTGACCTTCCCCGGCGGGGTCGTCCTCGCCGGTGACCGGCGGGCCACGATGGGGAACATGATCGCTCAGCGTGACATCGAGAAGGTCTTCCCCGCCGACGAGTACTCCGCCATCGGCATCGCCGGCACCGCGGGCGTCGCGGTCGAGATGGTGCGGCTCTTCCAGTTGGAGCTGGAGCACTTCGAGAAGGTCGAGGGCGCCCAGCTCTCCCTGGAGGGCAAGGCCAACCGGCTGTCCACGATGATCCGGTCCAATCTGGGCATGGCCATGCAGGGTCTGGCCGTGCTGCCGCTCTTCGCCGGGTGGGACCCGGCGCGGGAGAAGGGCCGCATCTTCTCGTACGACGTGACCGGCGGCAGGACCGAGGAGCGGCGTTTCGCCTCCGTGGGGTCCGGGTCGGTGTTCGCGCGCGGTGCGCTGAAGAAGCTGTACACCGACGAGCTGACGGAGGCGCAGGCCGCCACCGTCGTCGTCCAGGCGCTGTACGACGCGGCGGATGACGACTCCGCCACCGGCGGGCCGGACCTGACCCGCCGTATCTTCCCCATCGTCACGTCCATCACCGACGAGGGCTTCCGCCGGCTGCCCGACGCCGAGGTCTCCGAGATCGCCCGCCTGGTGGTCGAGGGCCGGCTGGAGCAGCCCGACGGCCCGCGCGCGTCCGTGCTCTAGCGGGCGCGCGGCCCCACGAGATGTCTCCACGAGCAGAGAGGGACGGATAAGCCGGTGTCGACACCGTTCTATGTCTCACCCCAGCAGGCCATGGCGGACCGCGCGGAGTACGCCCGCAAAGGCATCGCGCGCGGCCGCAGCGTGGTCGTGCTGCAGTACAGCGACGGCATCCTGTTCGTCGCCGAGAACCCGTCCCGGGCCCTGCACAAGGTCAGCGAGATCTACGACAGGATCGCCTTCGCGGCGGTCGGCAAGTACAACGAGTTCGAGAACCTGCGCATCGGCGGCGTCCGTTACGCCGATCTGCGCGGTTACACCTACGACCGCGAGGACGTCACCGCCCGCGGCCTGGCGAACGTCTACGCGCAGACTCTGGGCACGATCTTCTCCAGCGGCGCGGAGAAGCCGTACGAGGTGGAACTGATCGTCGCGGAGGTGGGGGAGACCCCCGCCGACGACCAGATCTTCCGGCTGCCGCATGACGGTTCGATCGTCGACGAGCACGGTTCGGTCGCGGTCGGCGGCAATTCCGATCAGATCAGCAGCTATCTCGACCAGCGGCACCGCGAGGGCCTGACGCTGGCGGAGGGGCTGAAGCTGGCGGCGGAGTCGCTGGCGCGGGACAACAACGGCGGCGAGCGGGAGCTGACGTCGAAGCAGTTGGAGGTCGCGGTCCTCGACCGCAACCGGCCGCAGCAGCGCAAGTTCCGGCGGATCCTCGGCAGTCAGCTCTCCCGGCTGCTGGAGGAGGACGGCGAAGGACCGGCGGGTGCCTCCGGCGCGGATAACGCGGATGACGCGGATGACGCCGCGGCGGACGCGGACGGCGGCGCCGAGGGCGCGGCCACCGCGGACGGCGCCGCGGAGGAGCCGGGAGACGAGTCCGGCAAGAAGAAGTAGCGGTACGGCATCGACCGGGCGGGCCCAGCGACGGGCCCGCCCGTCGCCGTGTCCGGGCTCAGCCCTCCAGTCCTCCGCCAGCCCCGCGCCCCTTCCGGCGGCGCTATGCGCCCGGGGCCGGGGCCGTCGACGCGCGTACCGTCAGGCGGGCCGGGACCGTCGTGCTCCTTGCGCCGCGGCCCGCGAGGGCGTCGAGCAGCGCCGTCATGCCGGCCGCGCCGACGGTGCCCGCCGGGAGCCGCACCGTGGTCAGCTCCGGCTCGACGGCGGTGGCCAGCGCCAGGTCGTCGAAGCCGGTGACCGACACGTCGTACGGCACCCGCAGCCCGAGGCGCCGTGCACCCTTGAGGGCGCCGGCCGCGAGCAGGTCGTCGTCGCAGACCAGCGCCGTGGGCCGGTCCTCCGCCGCGGCCGTGAGCGCCCGCTGAGCCGCCGCGAGACCGCCGGCGACGGACAGCTCGGCGGGTTCGGTGCGCAGCCGCGCGCCCGGCACGGCGGCGAGCGCGTCGGCCAGCGCCCCGCCGCGGGCGGCGAAGGTCCAGGAGTCGATGGCGGCGGCGAGGCGGGTGATCCGACGGTGGCCGAGCCGCAGCAGATGCCAGGCGACCTGCCGCATGCCGTCGGCGACGTCGGCGTTGACGGTGGCGACGGCGCCAGTGTCGGCCGGGTCGCTGTCGAGCATGACGAGCGGGAGTCCGCCGCCGCGCAGGTTCCGCACGGCGTCGGTGGCCATGGAGGACGCGATCACGCCGTCGACGGCGGTGTGGGCGGCGGCGAAGGGGTCGCGGGCGGGGCCGATGCCTTCGGGGGAGGGGTAGAGCACGACGCCGAAGTCGTGGGCGGCGGCGGCGCGTGCGGCGCCGCCGTGGACCCCGGCGAAGAACTCGTTGGTGAGTGCGGGGACGACGAGGAGCGCGGTGCGGGTGCCGCCGGTGCGCAGGGTGCGGGCGGCGGCGTTGGGGCGGTAGTCCAGCTCGCGGGCGGCAGCGCGGACGGCGTCGGCCTTGGCGGCGGAGACGCGGCCGCGCCACTTGTCGCCGAGGACGAGGGAGACGGCCGCCTGGGAGACTCCCGCGGCGCGGGCGACGTCGCGGCTGGTGACGCCGCCGCCGCGGCCCGCGGCCGGCCGCGGGGCCGGCTCGCCCGCCGCCGCCGGTCCGGTGCGCGCCGCGGCGCGCCTTCCGTCCTCGTGCGCGCCCCGCATCGTGCCTCCTCGTCGCGTTCCGGCATACGGGGTCGACCCTCGCCCGTGTTACGTATAACCTACGACGTTATACGTAACACTTCAGCGTCTCGGGAGGGGCCGTGCTGCGGGGATACGCCGAGTTGCTGCGCGTCAGACACGTCGGCAGGCTGCTCACCGGGACGCTCGTCGGGCGGCTGCCGAACGCCACCGCCGCGTTCGCCATCGTGCTGTTCGTCCGGGCGGAAGGCGGCTCGTACACCCTGGGCGGGATCCTCTCCGGCGGCTACGGCCTCGCCACCGCGATCGGGCAGCCGCTCCTCGGCCGCGCCGTCGACCTGCGCGGCCAGCCGCGCGTGCTGCTGCCCAGCGCGCTGCTCTCCGCCGCAGGGATGGCCCTCTTCGCCGTCGTCGGCATCGATCCGCTGCCGCTGGCCTGCGTAGCCGTCCTGGTCGCCGGGCTCTTCACGCCGCCGCTGGAGGGCGCCCTGCGGGCGCTGTGGCCCAGCGTGCTCAAGCGCGGCGACCGGGTGCACGGGGCGTACGCGCTGGACGCCGTGGCGCAGGAGGTGATGTTCGCCGTCGCGCCGCTGATCGTCACCCTGCTGGTCGCCACCGCCTCCGAGTCGGCCGCGCTGCTCGTGCTCAACGCCCTGGGTGTGCTGGGCGCCCTGTGGGTCGTCCTGTCACCGCCCGCCCGCCGGTGGCGCTCCGAGCCGCGCGAGGCGCACTGGCTGGGCGCGCTGCGGGCCCGCGGGCTGCTGGTGATCCTCGGCGCCTTCTTCTTCGTCGGCGTCGCCCTCGGCGGTACGGCCGTCGCCTCCGTCGCGTACGCCGACGCCCGCGGCGACGACGCCATCGGCGGCTATCTCCTCTCCGCGCTCGGCGCCGGTGCCCTGGTCGGCGGCATCGTCTACGGCGCGCGGCAGTGGCCTGGCCGGGCCGAGCGGCGGCTGCAGTTGCTGCTGGTGGGCCTGGCGGTCGGCTATCTGCCGCTGATGCTCACGCCCGGCACGGCCGCCATGACGTTGCTCTCCGGTGTCGCGGGCCTGTTCCTCGCCCCGGCGCTCGCCTGCTCGTTCGTCGTCGTCGACCGGCACGCGCCGCGCGGCACGGCCACGGAGGCGTTCTCCTGGCTGGTCACGACCTTCGGTTTCGGCGCCGCCGCGGGCACCGCGATCAGCGGTCCCGCGGTCGAGCGCGGCGGCGAGACGGGCGGCTTCGCGGTCGTCGGCCTCGGCGGGGCGGCGGCGCTGCTGGTGCTGACCGGCTTCGTACGGGTTCTTGCGGGCACCGGCCGCCCGCCCCGACCGGCCGAAAAAGATCGAATCGGCGGAGCTGCACCCGGTTTCGAAACAGAGCGACAGGCGTAATGTTCAGTCATGGACCGCCGCATTTTCGGGCTTGAGAACGAGTACGGCGTCACGTGCACGTTCCGGGGGCAGCGCCGCCTGTCCCCGGACGAGGTGGCGCGCTACCTCTTCCGCCGGGTCGTCTCCTGGGGCCGCAGCAGCAACGTCTTCCTGCGCAACGGTGCACGCCTGTATCTGGACGTCGGCTCGCACCCCGAATACGCAACTCCCGAGTGTGACAACGTCATCGAGCTGGTCACCCACGACAAGGCGGGCGAGCGCATCCTCGAGGGCCTCCTCGTCGACGCCGAGCGCCGGCTCCACGAGGAGGGCATCGCCGGCGACGTCTACCTCTTCAAGAACAACACCGACTCCGCCGGCAACTCCTACGGCTGCCACGAGAACTATCTGGTGGCCCGGCACGGCGAGTTCTCCCGGCTCGCCGACATCCTCATCCCGTTCCTCGTCACCAGGCAGCTCATCTGCGGCGCCGGCAAGGTGCTGCAGACGCCGCGCGGCGCGGTCTACTGCGTCAGCCAGCGCGCGGAGCACATCTGGGAGGGCGTCAGCTCCGCCACGACGCGCTCCCGGCCCATCATCAACACCCGCGACGAGCCGCACGCCGACGCCGAGCGCTACCGCCGGCTGCACGTCATCGTCGGCGACTCCAACATGTCCGAGACGACCATGCTGCTCAAGGTCGGCGCCACCGACCTGGTGCTGCGCATGATCGAGGCCGGCACGGTGATGCGCGACCTGACCCTGGAGAACCCGATCCGGGCCATCCGCGAGGTCAGCCACGACATGACCGGGCAGCGCAAGGTGCGCCTCGCCAGCGGGCGGGAGGCGTCCGCGCTGGAGGTGCAGCAGGAGTACTACGAGAAGGCCGTGGACTTCGTCGAGCGCCGCGGTATCCGCACCGGCGTCGTCGAGCAGGTCCTGGAGCTGTGGGGGCGCACCCTGGAGGCGATCCGCTCCCAGGACCTCGCCAAGGTCGGCACCGAGATCGACTGGGTGATGAAGCACCAGCTCATCGAGCGCTACCGGGCGAAGAACAACATCACCCTCTCCCACCCCCGGATCGCGCAGATAGACCTCGCGTACCACGACATCCACCGCCGCCGCGGGCTGTACTACCTGCTGGAGAAGCGGGGCCAGGCCGCCCGGGTCTGCAACGACCTGAAGATCTTCGAGGCCAAATCGGTCCCGCCGCAGACCACCCGGGCCAGGCTGCGCGGCGACTTCATCCGCCGGGCGCAGGAGCAGCGGCGCGACTTCACGGTGGACTGGGTGCATCTGAAGCTGAACGACCAGGCGCAGCGGACCGTGCTGTGCAAGGACCCGTTCCGCTCCGTGGACGACCGGGTGGAAAAGCTGATCGCCGGAATGTAGGCGGGGCGCGCGGTGGGTGCGGGACGGATGTGATGACGGGGATCCGGGCGCGAAGGCCGTAGAGTGGCCGGAGCTGCCCGGACCCCCTACACGAGTTGGACCCATGACACATCGCAGAATGACCCGCATGGGGGCGGCGCTCGTCGTGCCCGCCCTGCTGTTCGCCGCGGCCTGTGGCTCCGAGGACTCCTCCGACTCGGACAACGGGGGGAAGACCGGCGCCGTGACCAAGGTCACGGGCGCCTTCGGCGAGGAGCCGAAGTTCGACGTCCCGGACGACGCCAAGGCGTCCGACGAGGCCGTCGTCAAGGTCCTCAGCGAGGGCGACGGCGCCAAGGTCGGCAAGGGCGACCAGGTCCGGCTGGACTTCGCCGGCAAGACCATGAAGGGCGACCAGGACCTGGGCAGCACCTGGGCGCAGCCCGCCGCGGGCGGCGGCGGTGGCCAGCAGGCCGGCGGCGCCGTGCACCAGCAGCTCATGGGCAAGGTCGGCGAGCCGAACCAGTCGCTGCCGCCGGACGTCCTCGACTCCGTCGAGGGGCACACCGTGGGCAGCCGCCTGCTGGTCGAGGGCACCGCGGGCGCGCTCGTCGGCGAGAGCCTGAACCCCGAGTCCGGCATCAAGAAGGGCGACGGCCTGGTCTGGGTTATCGACGTTGCCGGCGCCGGGAAGGTCGACGCCAAGGCCGGGCTGAAGGGCGAGTCCGCCGAGCCGCGCGAGGGCATGCCGGAGATCGAGGTGCCCGCGGGCAAGGCCGCGAAGATCACCATCCCGGACGGCGCGGACGCCCCGAAGGAGCTGCAGGAGCAGGTCCTCGTCAAGGGCAAGGGCGCCAAGGTCGAGGCGGGCCAGGGTCTCGTCGCCCAGTACACCGGCTACGCCTGGGAGGACGGCAAGAAGTTCGACGCCTCCTGGGACAACGCCGGCGCGGCCACCTTCCAGATCGGCACCGGCTCGGTCGTCGAGGGCTGGGACAAGGCGCTGGTCGGCAAGAAGGTCGGCGACCGGGTGCTCCTGGTCATTCCGCCCGACCTGGGCTACGGCAAGTCCAAGGGCCACGAACTGGAGAAGAAGACCCTCGTCTTCGTCGTCGACATCCTCGGCACGGTCTGACCCGCGGTCCGCGCGGCCGGCGCGGGCCCGGACACCCCGGGTGCGGTGACGACCACCGGCACCGGGAGCCGCCCGAGGGCCGCCGGCCGCCCCCCCGGGGAGGCGGCGGCACCGGCGCCCCGGGGTGTCTGCAAGACTTACGGCCCAGTCACCGACCACCCATGCGCGAGGAGTGTTCTTCCGTGAGCATCGACAAGCCCGAGGTCGACTTCCCCGAGGGCCCGCCGCCGGCCGAACTGGAGGTCCAGGACCTGTGGGAGGGCGATGGACCCGTCGCGAAGGCCGGTGACACCGTCTCCGTCCACTACGTCGGGGTCGCCTTCTCCAGCGGCGAGGAGTTCGACGCGAGCTGGAACCGCGGCAAGCCGCTGCAGTTCCAGCTCGGTGCCGGCCAGGTCATCCCCGGCTGGGACCAGGGCGTGGCGGGCATGAAGGTCGGCGGCCGCCGCCGGCTGACCATCCCGCCGCACCTGGCCTACGGCGAGGCCGGCGCCGGCGGCGGCCGGATCAAGCCCGGCGAGACACTGATCTTCGTCTGCGACCTGGTCGCGGTCTGACGGCACCGTCCGCACACAGCAGAGCGCAAGGCCCCCGCCGTACGGCGGGGGCCTTCGCTTTGGCCGCCGGGCCCAGGCGGAGTACCGTCGTCATCTGCGAACAGCAGCGACACGTGCGGTAAACGGTCGCCGGCGGCAGCCGCCCGCTGCCCCGGACGCGCAATAAGGAGACCCCCTCGATGGCGATCGCCAAGGCGGAGCGGCTGATGTGCCTGGCGCTGTGCCTGCTCGGCACCGGCCGCCCGCTCAGCAAGCGGGAGCTGCGCACGTCCATCGAGGCGTACGTGGAAGCCTTCGGACCCGGCCGCGGGACCGCGTTCGGCTCCGACACCTCCGGCGAGGACGCCTTCAACCGGATGTTCGAGCGCGACAAGGACGACCTGCGCGAGCTGGGCATGGTGATCGACACCGTCGAGGGGCTGGACGGCGAGCCCGGCTATCTGGCCCGCAGGGACAACAACCGGCTGCCGCCCGTCACCCTGGACGCGGAAGAGGCCGCCGCGCTCGGAGTGGCTGCGAAAGTCTGGCAGCAGGCCCGGCTCGCGGGTGCGGCCAGTGGCGCGCTGCAGAAGCTGCGCGCCGCCGGGATGCCGCTCGCGGGGGAGGGAGACGACCCCGAGGCCGGTGCGGTGGAGCAGGTCAGCGCGCTGGAGCCGCGGATTCCGGTGCGCGAGGCGGCGTTCGAGCCGCTGATGCTCGCCTGCCGGGACCGCCGGCCCGTCGTCTTCCCGTACCGCAAGGCCAATGCGGCCCGCCCGGAGGAGCGGCACGTCGAGCCGTGGCAATTGGAGTGCTGGCGGGGCCACTGGTACCTCGTCGGCCACGACCGCGGCCGCGACGCCGAGCGCGTCTTCCGGCTCTCGCGCATCACCGGACGGGTCCGCAACCGCGGCCGCGGCTTCACCGCCGAGGTGCCGGACCGGGTGACCGTACGCGAGACCGTCGAGCGCTGGGCCGGCGAGAGCGCGGACCGCTCGGCCCTGATCCGGCTGCGCACCGGCGCCGGCTACCCGCTGCGCGCCCGCGCGTACGGCATCCGCGAGGCGGTGCTGCCCGGCTGGGACGAGCTGGAGATCCCGTACGGGCACGGACTGGACGCCTGGCTGGTGGAGTTCGGTCCTGACGTGGTGGTCCTGGAGCCCGCCGAGCTGCGGGCCGACGTCATCGACCGGCTGCGTGCCGTGGCCAAGGGCTGAGGGGGAGCGGGGAGAAGTGGCCAGTGCCATCGACCAG
Organism: Streptomyces sp. CMB-StM0423; assembly: GCF_002847285.1. NCBI lineage: Bacteria > Bacillati > Actinomycetota > Actinomycetes > Kitasatosporales > Streptomycetaceae > Streptomyces > Streptomyces sp. CMB-StM0423. Next base: position 7,004,693 of record NZ_CP025407.1, read on the forward strand.
ACCCGGCGGATGCTGTCGCTGGTGACGTATCTGCGGGAGCGCAACGGCGCATACCTGTCGGACGTCGCCCGCGCCTTCGGTGTCACCGAGGACGAGCTGATCTCCGACCTGGACGTGCTGCCCATGTGCGGCACGAGCTTCCGCGGCGGCGATCTGCTGGACATCGACACCGACGGCGAGCGCATCTGGTTCCACAATCCCGAGTCCACCGGCACCGGCGAGCCGCTGCGACTGGCCGCGGACGAGGCCACCGCGCTGCTGGTGGCGGCCCGGGCCGTGGCCACTTTGCCGGGGCTGCGGGCCGGTGACCGGCGGGCGCTGCTGCGGGCCACCGCGAAGCTGGAGGCCGCGGCCGGCGAGTCGGCGGCGGCCAGCTCCAGCCTGTCGGTGACGTTCGAGTCCGAGGGCGGGGTCTTCGCCGAGGTGGACCGGGCGATCTCCGAGCGGCGCCGGCTGTGGCTGCGGTACTACTCGCCGTCCCGCGACGAGCTGACCGAGCGCGAGATCGATCCGATCCGGCTGGTCTCCGTCGGGCACACGTACGTGGAGGCGTGGTGCCGGCTGTCGGAGGCGCGGCGGACGTTCCGGCTCGACCGGGTCGCCGAGATCCGGATCCTCGACGCGCCCGCCGACCCGCCGCCCGTCGAGCTGCGCGATCTGTCCGAGGGCATCGTCCAGCCGTCCGCCGAGGACCCCGAGGTCGTCATCGAGGTGGGCCCGGGCGGGCGTTGGGTCGCCGAGTACTACCCGCACGACAGCGCGGAGGAGCTGACCGACGGGGGGCTGCGGATCTCGCTGCGGGCCCCGGACCCGGCGTCGCTGCGCCGGCTGGCGCTGCGGCTGGGGCGGGACGGGCGGATCGTGGCGCCGGGCGATCTTGCGGACAGCGCGCGCGAAGCGGCGGTCAAGGCGCTGGCCGCGTACGACGTTTAGTGCCAAGCTTAGTAATTCCGGCATAAGGCGCGTACCGTACGAATCGGTGATCGGCTCCTTCGGACGCCGGTGTCTTCCGGGGCCGCGGCGGCGGCTAGGCTTCGCCCATGATGTGGCCCATGACCGCCGTCGCGCTCGGCTTCCTCGGGCTCGTCGCCCTCGCCGTTCCGGCCCTTCGCGTCGGCCTCGAAGTGCACCGGCTCGCCCGCCGGCTGGACGACGCGGCGCAGCAGATCAGCCGTGCGACGCGGGATCTGGAACGCTCCGCGGCGGACGTCGCCCGGCGGGCGGGCTCGACAGGTGACCTCCCCGGATCGGATTTCGGGAGGTAGGCTGCAGGTCGCGGCTCCGGTGCGAGGCGGGGGCCACGATTGGTGTACGCCGGGGGATTGCCCGGAGTTCACCCCCGCGGGTTACGATCGATCACGCCCAAACCCACGCAGCCTCGGTGAGAAGGTAGACGCATATGTTCGGACGGCTCGGCCCTACCGAGATCATCCTGATTCTCGTCGTCGTCATCCTGCTGTTCGGCGCGAAGAAGCTTCCGGACATGGCCCGTTCGCTGGGCAAGTCGGCCCGCATCCTCAAGAGCGAGGCCAAGGCCATGAAGAACGAGGGCAAGACGGACGAGGCCGCTCCTGCGGACCCGCCGCAGCCCGCGCCTAAGACCATCCAGGCTGCCCCCGGCGACGTGACCAGCTCCCGTCCGGTCAGCGAGCCGCAGGTCAACGACCAGCAGCCGCAGGCTCAGACGCAGCAGCAGTCGCAGCGCTGACCGATCCGCAGGGGCACTCCGCGGCCGGAGACGGCCTCGCGGCACGAGATGAGGACGTGGGTTGCTAAGCGTTGCCCGCCGTAAGGAGCGCAAGGAGCGCGAGGAGAGGGACCCCGAGGGGCGCATGCCGCTCGCGGAGCACCTGAGGGAGCTTCGCGACCGGCTCGTCAAGGCCGTCGGGGCCATCCTCGCCGTCTGTATCGTCGCGCTCTTCTTCTATCAGGACATCGTCGACTTCCTGATGGACCCGGTGCTCGAATCCGTCGGCTGCCCGGACGACCTGAAGGCGTCCGACATCGGCAAGCAGGAGGACTGCGCCTCCTTCACGGTCAACGGCCTCATCTCGCCGTTCACCATCATGCTGAAGGTCTCCTTCATGACCGGCATGGTGGTCTCGACGCCGATCTGGCTGTACCAGTTGTGGGCGTTCCTCGCCCCTGGGCTGCACAAGAACGAGAAGAAGTACTCGCTCGGGTTCGTCGCCGCGGGCGTGCCGCTCTTCCTCGGCGGTGCCTTCTTCGCGTACAAGATCCTGCCGACCACGGCCGAGGTGCTGCTGGAGTTCACCCCGGAGAACGCCACCAACCTGCTGCCGCTGCCGGAGTTCATCGACCTGCTGACCCGCATGGTCGTGGTCTTCGGGCTCGCCTTCGAGCTGCCGCTCGTGCTGGTGATGCTGAACATGGGCGGGGCCGTCACCGGGCGCCGCATGCTCGGCTGGTGGCGGGCCATGATCTTCGGCATCGTCGCCTTCGGCGCCGTCGCCACTCCCAGCACCGACCCGATCGGCATGTTCGCGCTGGCCGGCCCGGTGATCGTGCTGTACTTCCTGGCGACCGGGTTCTCCCTGCTCAACGACCGCCGCCGGGCCCGTATCGCGGCCCGTGGGCCGGCGGACGACGAGGCGTCCGACCTCGACCTCACGCCCGAGGACGTGGGCGACGTGGAGCCCGTGAGCGCGTCGGCGACGCTGCCCGAGCAGTCCACCGGCGAGGCCGACAGTGCAGGTGGCGGCGGGAGCGGGGACAGCACGCCCCGCAGAAATGGTTACGACGACGCCACCTGAGCGCTAGGGTCACGCGGGTGACCAGCGATATCACCGTGTTCGTCAACCCCACCGCGGGCCGCGGCCGGGGTGCCCAGGCCGCCCCCGTCGTCACCGAGGCGCTGCGCGACGCCGGCTACGAGGTGACCACCGTCCAGGGCCGCGACGCCGCCACCGCGCTCGCCGGCGCCCGCGAGGCCGTCGCCGCGGGCACGGGGGCGCTCATATCGGTCGGCGGCGACGGGATGGCCGCCCTCGCGCTGCAGGCCGTGGCCGGCACCGAGGTGCCCGTGGGTATCGTGGCCGTGGGCACCGGCAACGACTTCGCCCGCGCCACCGGGCTGCCCGTGCGCGACCCGGCCGCCGCCGCGGAGGTCGTCGTGGGGGCCCTGGAGTCCGGCAGCACCCGGGCGATCGACCTGGGCAAGGCGGGGGAGACGTACTTCGGGACGGTGCTGGCCTCCGGGTTCGACTCCCGCGTCAACGACCGCGGCAACCGGATGAGCTGGCCGCCCGGGCGGTTCAAGTACGACGTGGCGATGGTCGCCGAGCTGGCGTCCTTCCGCCCGATCCCGTACAAGATGCGGCTCGACGACGGCCCCGAGACCGAGATCGAGGCGACCCTCGTGGCCGTCGGCAACGGCCCGTCGTACGGCGGGGGCATGCGGATCTGCCACGAGGCGCGGATGGACGACGGGCTCTTCGACATCACCGTCGTCGGCCGGTGCAGCCGGCGCACGCTGCTGCGGGTCTTCCCGCGGGTCTACAAGGGCACGCACCTGACCCATCCGGCCGTCACCGTGCACCGGGCCGCGCGGGTGTCGCTGAGTGCCGCGGACGTCACCGGGTACGCGGACGGGGAGCCGCTGGGGCCGCTGCCGCTGACCGCGGAGTGCGTGCCGGGCGCGGCCCGGGTGCTGGTGCGCTGAGCCTCCGGCCACCCGGAACGCCGCTGGTCGCGGCCGCCTGCCGTCCGGCTGACCTGGGACGGTCCTTAAAGATCGGGTGCGCTGTCGGTGGCGCCCGGTAGGCTCGTACTCACGATGACCGACGAGCACATCCCTCCCGCCGAGGCGTACGCGGCGCACCGCCGCCGGGCCGCCGAGGAAGCCACCGCACTCGGCTCGTTCCGCGGGCTCTACGAGTTCGCCCTCGACCCCTTCCAGCTCGACGCCTGCCGGGCCCTGGAGGACGGCCGCGGCGTGCTGGTCGCGGCGCCGACCGGCTCCGGCAAGACGGTCGTCGGCGAGTTCGCCGTGCACCTGGCGCTGGAGCAGGGCCGCAAGTGCTTCTACACCACGCCGATCAAGGCGCTGTCGAACCAGAAGTACGGCGACCTCGTCCGGCGCTACGGCGCCGCGAACGTCGGCCTGCTGACCGGCGACAACACCATCAACTCCGACGCCCCGGTGATCGTCATGACCACCGAGGTCCTGCGGAACATGCTGTACGCGGGCTCCCAGACCCTCCTCGGCCTCGGCTACGTGGTCATGGACGAGGTGCACTACCTCTCCGACCGCTTCCGCGGCGCCGTCTGGGAAGAGGTGATCATCCACCTCCCGGAGTCCGTCACCCTGGTCTCCCTGTCGGCGACGGTCTCCAACGCCGAGGAGTTCGGCTCCTGGCTCGACACCGTGCGCGGCGACACCGCCGTCATCGTCTCCGAGCACCGCCCCGTGCCGCTGTGGCAGCACGTGATGGCCGGCCGCCGGATGTACGACCTGTTCGAGGAGCGCACCGCCGCCGGCGGCAGGCAGGAGCCCGCCAAGGCGGTCAACCCCGACCTGCTCCGGCTGGCCCGGCAGGAGTACTCCCGCCCCTCCGGTCCGCGCGACCGCCGCCGCGGCCGGGGCCGCGAGGCCGACCGCGAGCGCGAGCGCCGCTCCCGCTCCCGGGTCTGGACGCCCAGTCGCGTCGAGGTCATCGAGCGGCTGGACGCCGAGGCGCTGCTGCCGGCGATCACGTTCATCTTCAGCCGCGCCGGCTGCGAGGGCGCCGTACAGCAGTGCCTCTACGCGGGCCTCCGGCTCAACGACGAGGAGGAGCGGGCCGCGGTCCGCGAGATCGCCGAGCTGCGCACGGCCGCGATCCCCCGTGAAGACCTGCACGTGCTGGGGTACTTCGACTGGCTGGAGGCCCTGGAGCGGGGCATCGCCGCGCACCACGCGGGGATGCTGCCGACGTTCAAGGAGGTCGTCGAGGAGCTGTTCGCCAAGGGCCTGGTCAAGGCGGTGTTCGCGACCGAGACGCTGGCCCTCGGCATCAACATGCCGGCTCGCTCCGTGGTGCTGGAGAAGCTGGTGAAGTGGAACGGCGAGACCCACGCCGACGTCACGCCGGGCGAGTTCACGCAGTTGACAGGACGCGCGGGGCGCCGGGGCATCGACATCGAGGGCCACGCGGTGGTGCTGTGGCAGCGCGGGATCAGCCCGGAGTACGTCGCGGGCCTGGCCGGCACGCGGACGTATCCGCTGCGCTCCTCCTTCCGCCCGTCGTACAACATGGCGGTCAACCTCGTCGCCCAGTTCGGCCGGCACCGCACGCGCGAGCTGCTGGAGATGTCCTTCGCGCAGTTCCAGGCGGACAAGTCGGTCGTCGGCATCTCCCGCCAGGTGCAGAAGAACGAGGAGGGCCTGTCCGGCTACCGCGAGGCGATGACCTGCCACCTCGGGGACTTCGAGGAGTACGCGCGGCTGCGCCGCGACCTGAAGGACCGCGAGACGGAGCTGGCCCGCCAGGGCGCCGCGCAGCGCCGCGCCGCCGCCGCGGGCTCGCTGGAGAAGCTGCGCCCGGGTGACGTGATCCACGTGCCGACCGGCAAGTTCGCCGGCCTCGCCCTCGTCCTCGACCCCGGCACCCCCGCGGGCCGCACCAACGGCCACCGCGGGTTCGAGCAGCACGACGGCCCCCGCCCGCTGGTGCTCACCGCCGCCCGGCAGGTCAAGCGGCTGGCCGCGATGGACTTCCCGGTGCCGGTGGAGCCGCTGGAGCGGATGCGCATCCCCAAGTCGTTCAACCCCAAGAGCCCGCAGTCGCGCCGGGATCTGGCCTCCGCGCTGCGCACCAAGGCAGGGCACCTGGAGCCGCGGCGGCACCGCAAGGAGCGCGCCCCCGCCGCCGACGACGCCGAGATCGCCCGGCTGCGCAAGGCGATCCGCGCCCACCCCTGCCACGGTTGCGACGAGCGGGAGGACCACGCCCGCTGGGCCGAGCGGTACCACCGGCTGCTGCGCGACACCCACCAGTTGGAGCGCCGGATCGAGGGCCGGACGAACACCATCGCCCGCACCTTCGACCGGGTCTACGCGCTGCTCACCGGGCTGGGCTACATCGCCGAGCAGGACGGCGGCGAGAAGGTCACCGAGGACGGCCGCCGGCTCGCCCGGCTCTACGGCGAGCTGGACCTGCTGGCCTCCGAGTGCCTGCGCGAGGGCGTCTGGGAGGGCCTCGGCCCCGCCGAGCTGGCCGCCTGCGCCTCCGCGCTGGTCTACGAGGCCCGGCAGTCCGACGACGCGATGGCGCCGAAGCTCCCGGGCGGCGGCGCCAAGCGGGCCCTGGGCGACATGGTGCGCATCTGGGGCCGGCTCGACGCCCTGGAGGAGGACCACGGCATCCGCCAGACCGAGGGCGTCGGCCAGCGCGAGCCGGATCTCGGTTTCGCCTGGGCCGCGTACCAGTGGGCGTCCGGGCGCGGCCTGGACGAGGTGCTGCGCGAGGCGGACATGCCGCCGGGCGACTTCGTGCGCTGGTGCAAGCAGTTGATCGACGTGCTGGGGCAGTTGTCCGCCGCCGCCGACCCGGAGGGCACGGTCGCGGGCAGCGCCCGCAAGGCGGTCGACAAGGTGCTGCGCGGCGTCGTGGCGTACAGCTCGGTGGGCTGAGGCCGCCCGCGCGCGGGGCACTACCCTGCCCGGGTGATGACCTACGACGATCTGACGCCGCCGGAGCGGGAGTTGTGGGCCGCGTTCCCCGAAGGCCGCCCGGTGGACCTGCGCGTCGGCGACGCGGCCCTCGACGACCCCGCCGGCGGCGCGGCCTGGGGCCCGGAGCGTACGGTACGGGCCGCGGTCCTCGCCGCGCTGCTGCTGGGCGCGCACCCGCCGCAGCCCGGCGCCATCGCGGCGCTGCGGCTGGCCGGGGCGCGGATCACCGGGGGACTGGACCTGACCGGCGCGGAGACCACCCACCGGCTGCGTCTTGAGCACTGCTTCCTGCACGAGGAGGTCGTCCTCACCTCGGCGACCACCGCGAGCGTGCATCTCGACGACAGCGTGCTGCCCCGCGTCGACGCCCGGCTCGCCCGGGTCGAGGGCGTGCTGTCGGTGCGGCGCAGCCGGGTCGCCGGCGCGCTGCTCGCCACCAACGCCCGGATCAGCGGCGAACTCCTCCTGCACGGCGCCCGGTTGGCAGGCGAGAACGGCTGGTCGCTCTTCGCCGGCGGGCTTGAGGTCGACGGGGCGGTCTTCTGCACCCACGGCTTCACCAGCGGTGGCGGGATCCGGCTCATCGGCGCCCGGCTGTCCGGCGGGCTCTTCCTCGACGGCGCCCGGATCGGCGCCTCGGACGGCCTCGCGCTCCTCCTCGACCACGCCGAGGCCACCACCGTCCGGCTCACCGCCGGCTTCGCCGCCGCGGGCCGGCTGGAGCTGCGCGGCACGCACATAGCCGACCTGCTCAGCTTCGACGGGGCACGTCTCGGCGGCTGCACCGGCATCGACTGCGCCCGGATGCAGGCCACCGACTTCCGCTTCACGCCCGCCGTCCGCCCCGCCGGGCCGGTCTCGCTCGACGGCACGCAGGTGACCACGCTCCACGACGATCCGGAGAGCTGGCCCGTGACCGTCCTCCTCGACGGCTTCGCGTACGGGTCCATCCAGTCGGCGGGCGCCGCGGGGAAGGACTCCGTACGCCGGCGGCTCGACTGGATCCGCCGCGGCACCGGCTACGCCCCGCAGCCGTACGAGCAGCTCGCGGCCTGGTACCGGCAGATCGGCCACGTCGACGACGCCCGCCGCGTCCTGCTCGCCAAGCAGCGCGCCCGCCGCCGCACGCTGCGCCCTGCGGGCCGGGCCTGGAGCCTGCTGCTCGACGGCACCGTCGGCTTCGGCTACCGGCCGTGGCTGGCCGGGCTGTGGCTGGCGGCGCTCACGCTGCTCGGCAGCCTGGTCTTCGCCGCGGGCGACGACCGGCCCGTGCGCGAGGGCGAGGGACCGGACTTCCACCCCGTCGTCTACGCCCTGGACCTGCTGATCCCGGTCGGGGGCCTCGGCCAGCGCGACTTCTGGTACATGTCCGGCGGGGTGGCGCAGATCCTCTCGTACGTCCTGGTCGCCACCGGCTGGCTGCTGACCACGGCGCTGGTGGCGGGGATGACGCGGACCCTGGAGCGGACGTAGCGGCCCGGCCGCGGCGTGTCCCGCCGCGTCCGTGACCGGGTGACGCCGCTGCCCCGAACGTGGGAGGGGCGCGGGGTGTTGCGCCACCGGGCCGCCGCGGCCGGTGACCCTGTGAGCCATGCGTTGGACCAAACTCTGTGCCGCGGCGGTCTCCGCCGCCGCCCTGTCCGTGCTCGTGGCCGCACCGACCGCCGCCACGGCCCCCCGCGACGAGCCGGCGTGCACGTCGGACACCGGCCCGTACCAGCGGGAGCTGGAGAAGGAACTGCAGCTCGAAGTGGACGGCCGGCAGAGCCCGGAGGACTGCGCCGCCATCAGCGCGTTGCAGCGCCGCCTCGACATCCACCCGCCCGACGGGTACGCGGACCTGATGACGTACCGCTACGCGCTCGCCGACCGCGTGGGCCGCGACTCCGCGGAGCGCCGCGACTGCCCCACGCGCACGTACCGCGTCACGTGCGTGGACCTCAACCGGCAGTTGCTGTGGGTGCAGAAGGGCGGGCGGCTGGTGTTCGCACCGGTGCCCGTGCGTACCGGCCGCGAAGGGCTGGAGACCCGCGTCGGCTGGCACCGCATCTACTGGCGCAACCGGGACCACCACTCCACGATCTACGACGTCCCGATGCCCTACGCGCAGTTCTTCGACGGCGGCCAGGCCCTGCACGGCACCGACGAGGACCTGTTCACCTCCGGCTCCGCCGGCTGCGTGAACCTCACGGAGGAGGACGCCAAGACGCTCTGGGATCTGCTGCGCGAGGACGACCAGCTCTACATCTGGGGCGCGAAGCCGGGCACGGGCGGCTGAGCGCCGCACCGTGCCGCCGCGCCGGCGGCGCCGGCCCGGGTGTCCGGGCCGGCGCCGCCGTGGACGTCGGTCCCACCGCGGCGTCGTGCGGGATGCTCCGGAAGCGGATGCCCGCCTGGCCGCCGCTCGCGCGCCCCGCCGCCACTCGGCGGGCCCCGCCTCGTATACGCGATACATCTCGTATTGACGGGCTCGCGATACTCGCGATATGTTCGGCCACGAGTATACGGTGCCGGGCAAGGGAGGGGGGCGGCCGTGCCCGCGAAGCGGCGGAAGCTGAGCAACCCGCTGGCCCTGGCCGTGCTGGCCTTCCTCGCCGAGCGGTCGATGCACCCGTACGAGATCGCCCAACTGCTGCGGCAGCGCGGCAAAGAGGAGAGCATCAAGATCAATTTCGGCTCTCTCTACACCGTGGTGCAGAACCTGGAGAAGCACGGCTTCGTCACCGCCGCCGGGGTGCAGAAGCAGGGGAACCGGCCGGAGCGCACGGTCTACGCCATCACCGACGCCGGCCGCACCGAGATGCACGACTGGCTCACCGAGATCGTCGCCGCCCCCCGCCGGGAGTTCACGCACTTCGAGGCCGCCCTCTCCCTGATCGGCGTGCTGCCGCCGGACGAGGCGGTCGAGGCGCTGCAGACCCGGCTGGCGCGGCAGGAGGTCCTGGCCGCGGCGCTGCGCGGCGCGCTGGCGAAGCTGTACGAGACGCTGCCGCGCGTCTTCGTCGTCGAGACCGAGTACCAGGCGCACATGCTGGAGGCCGAGGCCGCCTGGCTGCGCGGCCTGCTGGCGGAGCTGGCCGACGGCTCCCTCAGCGGCGTCGCGGAGTGGCGCGCCTGGCACGAGACCGGCGAGATGCCGGCCGAATGGCGGGATCTGGAGGAGGAGTTGCCCGGCGGCGCGGGCGGGACGCCCGGCGCCGCACAGGAGACGCAGGACGCGAGGAAGGGCCCGTAGCGGCCCGGAAGAATGCGTCCCGGCGGGCTGCGCCAACAGCCCGCCGGGACGGACCCCGAACATCCGGACCTGCGTGGAGGCAGGCGCCGGGCGCCGAGGTGCGGCACACCCCAGGATAGCCAGGCTCCGCTTTCGCCGATGGTCCGGCAGCACCCACGCACACCGTGCGAGAGCGGAGTTCGCCATGCCCGGAAGAGGAACGCTCGCCGTCGAGGCGCGCGAGCTGACCAAGAGGTATCCCCACGACGTCACGGCCCTGGACGGCATGTCCCTGGCCGTCGCGGCCGGTACGGTCTTCGGGCTGCTCGGCCCGAACGGCGCCGGCAAGTCCACCACCGTCAAGATCCTCACCACCCTGGCCAGGCCCGACGGCGGCGCCGCCGCCGTCGCGGGGCACGACGTGCTGCGCCGCCCGGGGCGCGTCCGGCGCGCGATCGGCGTCGTGGCGCAGAAGTCCGGCGCCGATCCGATGGCCACCGGACGCGAGAACCTGCTGCTGCAGGGCCGGTTGTACGGGCTGCGCGGCGCCCCGCTCGGCCGCCGCGCCGACGAACTGCTGGCGCGCTTCGACCTGGCCGGTGCCGCGGACCGGCTCGTACGCGGCTACTCCGGCGGGATGCAGCGGCGCCTCGACGTGGCGCTTGGCCTGGTGCACCGGCCCGAGGTGCTCTTCCTGGACGAGCCCACGACGGGCCTTGACCCCGAGGCCCGTACCGCCCTGTGGGAGGAGATCGCCCGGCTCGCCGGCGGCGAGGGGCTGACCATCGTGCTGACCACGCACTACCTGGAGGAGGCCGACAGGCTCGCCGAGCGCGTCGCGATCGTCGACCGCGGGCGGGTGGTCGCCGAGGGGACGCCCGACGGGCTGAAGGGCGAGCTGCGCGGCGACGCCGTGCACGTCGAACTCGCCCGCACGCCGGGGGAGACGGGGGCGGGGCCGCTGCGGGCGGCGCTCACCGGCGCCGCGGGCGTACGCGAAGTGGTGCTCGACGGGCGCCGGCTGAGCGCCCGGGCGGCGGACGGCGCGGCCGCCGTGCCGCTGGTGCTGGCCGCGCTGGAGCGCGCGGGCGCCGAGGCGGCCGCGGTCACCGTCGCCCGGCCCTCGCTGGACGACGTGTATCTGCGGTACGCGGGCCGCCGGTTCGCCGACGCGGACAGCGCGGGCCCGGCCGGCGACGCGCAGGACCCGGCCGCCCCGGCGGTCGCGGGAGGTGCCCGATGAGCGCGCTCGCCGCCCACACCTGGTACATGACGCAGCGTCAACTGACCGCGTTCCTGCGGCAGCCGGCGTATCTGCTGATCACCCTCGTCCAGCCGGTGATCTGGCTCTTCCTGTTCGGCAACCTGTTCCGCGAGATCACCGGACTGCCGGGCTTCGGCACCGGCTCGTACCTGGACTACCTGATCCCCGGCGTGGTGGTGATGACCGCGCTCAGCTCCAGCATGTGGGCCGGCATGGGCACGCTGGAGGAGATCGAGCGCGGCACCCTCAACCGGTTCCTGACCACCCCGGTGAGCCGCGGGGCGCTGATGAACGCCAACGTCGTCAACAACGGCCTCAGCGTGCTCGTGCAGTCGGTCGTGATCGTCCTGCTCGGGCTGCTCGCCGGCGCCGACTACGCGGGCGGGGCCGCCGGGCTGCTGGTGCTGGTGGCCGCGGCGATCCTGCTGGGCACCGTGTTCGGGGCGATGTCCAACGCGATCGGGATGGTGGTGCGGCAGCGTGAGTCGATCATCGGCATCAACACGTTCCTGCTGCTGCCGCTGACGTTCCTGTCCTCGGCGTTCATGGCGCCGGCGCTCATGCCCGGGTGGATACGGCACATCGCCGACGCCAACCCGGTCGACTGGGCGGTGGTGGCCGGCCGGGGCGCGCTGTCGGCGGACCCCGACTGGGGCGACGTGCTGCTGCGGTGCGGGGGGCTGCTGGCGGTGGCGGTGGCGGCGGTGTGGCTGTCGACCCGTACGTTCCGCACGTACCAGCGGTCGGTCTGAGCCGTCCGTCCCGCGGGCCTCAGGGTGCGGAGCCGGCCGCCGGCTCCGCACCCTCCTGCTCGCGCTCAACGGCCTGGTTCCACTGCTTCTTCGAGGACTGCCAGCCGTCCTCGTCGTGGCCGAGCCGCCAGTAGCCGGAGACCGACAACTGCTCGCGCGGCAACTCCCGCTCCAGTCGCAGGTGCCGGCGCAGCTCCTTGACCATCCCCGCCTCGCCGTGCACGAAGACCTGTGCCCGGCCGGGCGGGAACTCCAGCGCCCGCACCGCCTCGACGAGGGCCCGGCCCACGGGCCGGCCGTCGCGGCAGAGCCAGGTGACGGCGCCCTCGGGGGCCGCGAGCGGCTGCCGCTCGGCGGCGTCGGCGACCTCGATCAGCACGTGCGCGACGGCCCCGTCCGGTACGCGCTCCAGCGAGGCGGCGATGGCCGGCAGCGCGCTCTCGTCGCCCGCCAGCAGATGCCAGTCGGCGGCCGGGCCGGGCGCGTACGCGCCGCCGGGGCCGAGGAAGCGCACCACCTCGCCGGGCCGGGCGCGCAGCGCCCAGGGGCCGGCCACGCCGGCCGCGCCGTGCACGACGAAGTCCAGCGTCAGCTCCCGGGCCTTGGCGTCCCAGTCGCGCACGGTGTACGTGCGCATCAGGGGCCAGCGGTCGCGGGGCAGGTCGCGGCGGATCGCGTCCAGGTCGTACGGCTCCGGGTACTCCGCGCCCGGCGCCGGGAAGAGGAGCTTGACGTAGTGGTCGGTCCACTCGCCCGCGGTGAAGCCGGCCAGTTCGTCGCCGCCGAGGACCACGCGCACCATGTGCGGGGTGAGTTGCCCGGTGCGCACCACGCGGGCGGTGTGGACCTGGCGCTTCCGGCCGGCGGGGCGGTCTGCCACGTGAACCTCCGGGACGAGGGGAAGTTAGGGTCACCTAACTTAACACCCCGGCGGCCGGCCCGCGGCCCGGAACCGCGGCGCCCGGCCCCCGACCGCGGCCCCCGTTGGCCCCCGCCGTCAGCCGCGCAGCGTCGTCAGCAGCCGCTCCAGCGAGCCGCCGAGTCCCCACTGCTTCGCGAGCGCCGCCAGCCGCTCCGGGTCCCGCGGCGTCCGCGGCAGCTCCGGGTCGTACGCCGGCAGCGGCACGTCTGCCGCGACCCGCACCACCTTCGGCGCCACCTCGACGTACGGCCGCGCCTCGGCCAGCCGGCGCCGCTGCGCCGGGGTGAGTTGCGAGGCGGGGTCGTCGACGGCGGCCATGATGCCGGCGAGGTCTCCGTACGCGTCGAGGAGCTTGGCCGCGGTCTTCTCACCGATGCCGGGCACGCCCGGCAGGCCGTCGCTGGGGTCGCCGCGCAGCAGGGCGAGGTCGGCGTAGCCGGAGCCGTCCACGCCGTACTTCTCGCGCAGGGCCGCGCCGTCCATGACGGTGGCGTTGCCGACGCCCTTGACGGGGTATACCACTCGTACCCCCCGGGCGTCGTCGACGAGTTGGAAGAGGTCGCGGTCGCCGGTGACGATGTCCACGGGTCCGGCCGCCCGCGCGGTCAGGGTGCCGATCACGTCGTCCGCCTCGTACGGGGCCACGCCCACCCGTGCGATGCCGAGGGCGTCGAGCACCTCCTCGATGACCGGCACCTGCGGCGACAGCGTGTCCGGCACCACCTCCTCGTCCGCCTCCTCCCCGGGGTGCTCCTCGGCGACCCGGTGCGCCTTGTACGAGGGGATGAGATCCACCCGCCACTGCGGCCGCCAGTCGGCGTCCATGCAGGCCACGAGGTCGTCCGGGCGGTAGTCGGCGACGAGCCGGGAGATGAAGTCGAGCAGCCCCCGCACGGCGTTCACGGGGGTGCCGTCGGGGGCCGTGACCGATTCCGGTACGCCGAAGTACGCGCGGAAGTAGAGGCTGGCCGAGTCGAGCAGCATCAGGCGTCGGGTCATCCCCTGATGATGCCGTATGCACCGCGACCAAACGCGATCGAGATGTGAACTGGATCACGCAATGGTTTGGACATCGTGATCCTGGGCAGCGGCCGAAGTGGAGTGAACCGATGGTCTATACACGGACAATTCGGTAAGCAACCGGGCAGAACCCGCGTCACTCCACGACCTGCCGACGGGGGAGGCAGGTCGATTTTTCCGTTCGAAGCGTGAGGTGTATGTGAGCAGGCTCCAGGCGGAGCACCTGTACAAGGTGTTCGGTAAACGGCCAGAAGACGCGGTCGCGAGGCTAGAAGCCGGCGAAGACCGTGAGAAACTTCGCAAGAAGGGCACGACCGCGGCGGTGGTGGACGCCTCCTTCACCGTCGAGTCGGGCGAGATATTCGTGGTCATGGGCCTCTCCGGGTCCGGCAAGTCCACGTTGCTGCGCATGCTCAACGGGCTGCTCGACGCCACGTCCGGCCGGGTGCTCTTCGACG